>NZ_QTZO01000005.1 GCF_004025585.1 Pseudodesulfovibrio sp. S3 | reverse complement strand
AGCGGGCCAGCTTGCCGTCCTTGATGACGGTGCAGCTGCCGCACATGCCGGTGTCGCAACCGACCTTGACGCTGGTCAGACCGAGATTGGCACGCAGCACATTGGCCAGGGATTCCTCAGGCTCACAAATGACTTGCCTGGTGACCCCGTTGACTTGGAGAGTCCGTTTGAACATGACAGTATACCTCCTTAAGGTGTCTCGTGATCTCTCTGTTACGGATTCAAACCGATAACAGGCTCTTATTTCCCAAAGGGACAAATGGGGTAGCGGCAGACCTCGCAGGTCGCACAAAAACCACCGTGTCCCATGGTCACAACATCCTCGCGGGTCACTTTTTCCCCGGCCAGAAGACGGGGAACCACCAAGTCGAATACGCTCGCACGATAATACATGACACAACCGGGCAGTCCGAGGATGGGAACCCCGGACAGGTCGGCTATCATGAACATGGCACCGGGAAATGTCGGCGAACCATAGGTGATGATCTCGGCCCCGGTGGCTCGGATGGCCGTGGGCGTCTGGTCGTCCGGGTCAACGGACATGCCCCCGGTAACCATGACCATCTCTGCACCTTCTGCGATGAAAGCCAGAATGGCGTCACGGGTCATGACAGGATCATCCGACGACAGCCGCTGGTCCATGATCGTGGAACCAAGATTGGAAAATTTTTCACGGATAACCGGGCCGAATCTGTCCGTGATACGCCCGTGATAGACCTCGCTGCCGGTGGTCACCAGCCCGACCTTATGATGCTTGAAGGGGCGCACACCGACCACGTAGGGGTATTCGGCGCACAAGGCCTCGGCGCGCTCTATCTTCTCTTCGTCGATGACAAGCGGCACCACGCGGGTACCTGCCACGGCCCGTGGTTCCGTAATCTGCTGCCCGTCATGCATGGTCGCCAACACGACTTCTTCAATGGAATTGATGCGGTTCAAGGCTTCAACGTTAACATCGAGCAAACCCCGCTCGGCCTCGAAGTTGACGCGCCCTTCACAGGCTTGGGACAAAGTGATGCCCGGCCCGGCCGCGGCCCTGGCTATGCGCAACGCGGCTTCATCCTCATGAACCTGGCCCGGAGCCAGATCGAGCACGCACACATGCTCTTTGCCGATCTCGAGCAGAAGCTGGACATCCTCACCCGCAACAATATGCCCCTTCCTGAAGGCTGGGCCTTTGCTTTCCCCAGGAACGATCCGTGTCATGTCATGGCACAGGACCATGCCGACGGCTTCTTCAACGGGAACTATTTTCATTATGCAACAACTCCATGGGAATGCTTGATCATGATAATAATTCGACCGGATATCACTCTCCAGAACAACACTATGCCAAAAAAGACATAATAATGGCTGTGGGTTATCGAAAACTGACAGTATCAGCCAGAGTTGGCAACGCAGTGCAACCGTGGACAAGGCACCATCGTGTCGAAACGAGCACAATGTAGCTTTGCCATGTCCTGACGTCAACCGATTGAATCCATAATTGCACGCCTGTCACAGTTGCCGCCAAAGCGCCCGGACGCGACGATTTCGACCTCCACGGAACGCCCGCAAAAGGCCGCCGACGCCCCCCGCACAGAGGGATACGAAAAACAATATAGAATAACTGAAAATATCAGGCCTGTTTCAGCGGCAATGCCCCCAAAATCCCAACGCAAAACCTGCCGTCCTCCCTGCAGGATTGTTGCAAAATAATAACACTGCACACCTATTTATTGCTTGCAACCGCTTGTCTTTTCCGATCTATATAAAAGAGTGGAAATTGTTTTTTGAAGCACCCCCGTAACCATATTCATTTTCCATTGGCGGTACAAATGTCACACATCTCAAGAGAAGATTGCATCAATACTGAAACGGCCACCCGGAAGGAATGGCTCGACACCAACGGGTTAGGCGGATACGCGTCCAGCACAGTCATAAACTGCCATACCCGCAAGTACCACGGCCTCTTGGTGGCGGCCCTCAAAAAACCCAAAGGCAGATTCGTCCTGCTCTCCAAGGTCGAAACCTCACTTGTGGGCAACGGAAAGGAATTCCTCCTTTCAACCAACAAATTCCCCGGCGTTTATGCTCCCACGGGGCATCAGTTCGTGGAAGGATTCGAACAGGGCTTGCACCCGGCCGTCACGCTCCGCATAGGTGATGCGTTGGTGAAAATATCCATCATGATGGTGTATGGCAAAAACACTGTACTGCTCTGCTACGAGCTGCTCGAAGGCAAGGTCAAGCCTACCCTGAGAATCCGCCCCCTGCTCGCCTATCGCGACATCCACACCCTGACCCGTGAAAACATGTTTCTGCGTCCCAAGTCCTACCCGGAAAAGAACGGCCGGAAGATACAACCTTACGAAGGCATGCCGCCGCTCTACATGGGCACAAACAGGACATCCGAATTCTATCCCGGCCCCAAATGGGTACTCAACTTCGAGTATCTCATGGAGCGCACACGGGGCTTCGACTACCAGGAGGATCTGTTCTGCCCCGGCATGTTCGAAACAACCCTGGAAAAAGGTAAACCCGTCATCTTCGCCGCATCCGTGGAGCCGCTCGGCAACCTGGAGCGACTGCGCAAGAAAGAGGTGGAACGACGCGAGAACGAATTCGCCGCCTGCAAGGACCGCAGCAAGAGCGTGCAGAAGCTGAAGTACGTCTCCGGCCAGTTCCTGATCCGCAACGCCTCGGACTTTGCTTCCGTGGTGGCCGGGTACCACTGGTTCGGCGAATGGGGGCGCGACACCATGATCGCGCTTCCGGGCCTGACCTTCCATGCGGGGCGCAAAGACTTCGGCGAAGAAGTCCTCGCCTCCTATGCCGGGCTTGAACGCGACGGTCTGTTGCCGAACTATCTCGACCAACGCTCCGATCACCTTGCCTACAACTCCGTGGACGCATCCCTTTGGTTTTTCTGGGCCGTGCAGCAGTATCTCAAGGCCAAGGGGCAAAAACAGTTCGTCATGGAAAAACTCTATCCCGCCTTGCGCAACATCATTGCGGCCCATCTGGACGGGCGCGTACCGCTCTGCTCTGTCGGCGAGGACGGGCTGCTTTATGCAGGCAACGAGCACACCCAGCTAACCTGGATGGACGCCCAGGCATACGGCCGCCCGGTCACGCCGCGCCATGGAGCGGCAGTGGAAATCAACGCCCTGTGGTATAACGGGCTGCGCTTTTTCCTGGAGCTGGCCACGGAAGACGACTCGGCCCTGGCCGTTCGTGCCGGGGAAGCAGCCGACAGGATCGCGGCCAATTTCGTCGACCTCTTCTGGAACCGGGACGACAATTGTCTCAGCGATGTGGTCAACCACGGCCACCAGGATCACTCCATCCGGCCCAATCAGATTTTCGCCGTGTCATTGCCCCATACCATGTTGAACATCGACCAGATGCGGGCCGTGATCAGCGTAGTCCAGTCGCACCTGCTGACCCCGTACGGGCTGCGGACGCTCTCCCCCAGAAGCCAGGCATATTCGCCGTTTTACGAGGGAGATGCCGATGCCCGTGATTCCGCCTACCACCAGGGGATGGTCTGGCCCTGGCTGGCCGGACACTTCGGAGAGGGGTTGCTGCGGCAGGCTGAAGACCGGAAAGGGGCCAAAGCATTCCTGAGAACCTACTTCAAACCGATCCTGCGATCCTTCCCGGAAGACTTCGGCATTGCCTCCATACCCGAACTCTACACCGGCAACCCGCCGCACTTACCCAAAGGCACCATCGCCCAGGCATGGAGTGTGGCCGAGGCCGTGCGCCTCAACAAAATCCTAGGGGAGAGTTAGCCGTGCGTGTACTCATGTTCGGGTGGGAATTCCCGCCATATATCTCCGGTGGCCTCGGCACGGCCTGCCTCGGTCTGACCAAGGGGCTGGCACACTTCGGCACGGACATTCTCTTTGTGTTGCCCCGTCTCGATTCGGACGAGGAAGGCAAACACCTGACACTCCTCGGAGCCAATCGCGTCAGCTCCAAAGTCGGTATCTCGGAAATCCTGGAACTGCGGGAACGTCTCTCGGTGTTCGAGGTGCTTACCCCGCTTCGTCCGTACATCACGGAAAAGGAATACCGCTCCATCCTGGAGAGAAACGAACTCATCACCTCCGAGGATCTCTTCGCAGAGTTGGGAAACGATTTCACCGGCGGCTACGGCAGCAATCTCATGGCCGAAATCGTCAGATACAGCCTCATCGGCGCCCGTCTTGGCGCCACCGAGACCTTCGACGTCATCCACGCCCACGACTGGCTCACTGCCCCGGCGGGTATCGAAGCCAAACGCATGTCGGGCAAACCTCTGGTGATCCATGCCCACGCCCTGGAATTCGACCGCTCCGGTGAGCACGTCAATCAATCCGTCTATGACATCGAGCGGGCCGGATTCGAGGCTGCCGACCGCATCATCGCGGTCAGCCACTACACCAAAGACATCATCGTCAAACGGTACTCCATCGCCCCGGAAAAAATCACCGTGGTCCACAACGCCGTGGCCAAGGAGCGCCGCCTGGGACAACTGCGCATGGAAAAACCGTTCAAGGAAAAACTCGTGCTCTTCCTCGGCCGGATCACCTTCCAGAAAGGACCGGACTACTTTGTCGAGGCCGCGGCCAAAGTCCTTGAAAAGAACCCGAACGTCCGTTTCGCCATGGCGGGATCAGGGGACATGTTCCCCCGCATGGTCGAACGCATGGCAGAACTGCGCATTGCCGACAAGTTCCACTTCCTCGGCTTTGTTCGCGGGGGCGATGTGGAACGCATCTACGCCATGAGCGACCTGTATGTCATGCCCAGCGTCTCCGAGCCCTTCGGGATCACGCCGCTGGAGGCCATGGTCTTCGATGTTCCGTCCATCGTGTCCAAACAATCCGGCGTTGCCGAGATTCTGGACAATGCGGTCAAGATCGACTTCTGGGACGTGGACAGGCTGGCCTTCGAAATCCTGGACATCCTCGGCAACGAAAAGCGGGCGCAGCAGCTTGTCGAACAGGGCAGGGAAATGCTCAAGAAGGTCCAGTGGAATCACGCGGCGACAAAGGTTCTCGAAGTATACCGTCAACTCGCCGGAGGTGGCGCATGACCGCTGTCTGTTTCTATTTCCAGGTCCACCAGCCCATGCGCCTCGATCAGAAGTATTCCTTCTTCGACATCGGGCGCAATCACAACTATCGGGACGAGGCCGCCAACCGGGATATCATGCGCAAGGTGGCCGACAAGTGCTACCTGCCCGCCAACCGGCTGATGCTCGACCTGATCAACCAGTTCAAGGGCAAATTCCGCATCTCCTACGCCATCACCGGCGTGGCCATGGAGCAGTTTCAAGAGTTCTGCCCCGAAGTGCTCGACTCCTTCCGGGAGTTGGCCCAAACCGGCTGCGTGGAATTCATCGGCGAGACCCACTACCACTCCCTGGCCTTCCTTTTTTCCAAGGAGGAATTCCGTCGTCAGGTCAAGATGCACGCGCATGTCCTGGAAGAATTCTTCGGGGCCAAGCCCGTGACCTTCCGCAACACCGAGTTGATCTACGGCAATGAACTGGCCCTGGAAGTGGAAAAAATGGGCTACAAGGTCATCCTGGCTGAAGGCGCCGACCAGGTGCTCGGCTGGCGCTCCCCGAACTTCGTCTACCAGCCGGCCGGGTGCTCCAAGCTCAAGGCCATGCTCAAGAACTACCGCCTCTCCGACGACGTGGCCTTCCGCTTTTCGGACCGAGGCTGGAGCGAATGGCCCGTGACCTCGGAAAAATTCGCCCGATGGGTCCACGCCATCGCGGGCAACGGCGACGTGGTCAACCTGTTCATGGACTATGAGACCATCGGCGAACACCAATGGGCCGACACCGGCATCTTCCAGTTCTTCCGCAACCTGCCGAAGGACATTCTGGACCATCACGATTTCACATTCAGGACGCCGTCTGAAGCCGCAGCACTAATCGATCCCATGGCCCAGCTCGACGTGCCCTATTTCACCTCATGGGCAGACCTTGAACGTGACGTCACGGCATGGCTCGGCAATCCCATGCAGGACCAGGCAGCCGAAATGGCCTATGCGCTGGAGGAACGGGTTCTGGCAACAAAGGATGAAGACATCATAGCCACCTGGCGTGAGTTGCTGACCAGCGACCATTTCTATTACATGTGCACCAAGTGGTTTTCCGACGGCGACGTACACAAGTACTTCAACCCATACGAGACACCCCATCAAGCGTTCATAACCTATATGAACGTACTTAACGACCTCGCCCTCAGACTGGGCGAGCCCGCCGCGACATCGAACTAGGAGAACAGGCATGGAAACCAGTTGGCTTTTCGAAGTATCATGGGAAGTGTGCAACAAGGTGGGCGGCATCCACACCGTCATCAGCAGCAAGGCGGAACAGGCAAAGGCCGTCTTCCAGGACAGGTACATGGCCATCGGACCGCTTCTGGACCGCAATCCCGGATTCAGTCCATGCGACCCGCCCAAGGAAATCGCACCGGCGCTGAAGCGGCTCAAGGAAAAGGGGGTCGAAACATCCGTGGGCCGCTGGGACATTCCCGGCAAGCCATGGGTGTTGCTCATCGAATTCCACAACGCATTCCCCTCCCATGACAAATTGCTTTTCCAGCTTTGGAACGATTACGGCGTCGACTCCATGGCCGGAGCCTGGGACTACATCGAACCCGTCCTGTTCAGTTCGGCCTCGGCCATGGCCATCAAGGAAATCAGCGACGACATCGAAGAAGGGGCCAATGCCATCGCCCATTTCCACGAATGGATGTCCGGGGCGGGCGTTCTCTATCTCAAAAAATACGCGCCCGGCGTTAGCACCGTGCTCACCACCCACGCCACCATGCTCGGCCGGGCCATGTCCGGCTCCGGGGTCGACATCTACAAGCGGCTGGAGGAAATCGAACCGTCCGAAGAGGCCAAGGTGTTCGGCGTCACGGCCAAGCACTCCATGGAATCGGTCTCGGCCCGCGAGGCGGACTGCTTCACCACGGTATCCAACATCACCCGCAAGGAGGCATCCCACCTCCTGGGCACCAACCCCGCCGTGGTCACGGTCAACGGATTCAACATCAAGGGCTTTGCCAAACCGGCCACCGTTGCCAACACACACAAATCCTCCCGCAAACAACTCCTGGACCTTGCCGCCCTTTTCCTGGAACGGGAGCTTGACCCGAAAAAAACCCTGCTTGTGGCCACCAGCGGCAGATACGAGTTCCACAACAAGGGCATCGATCTGCTCCTGGACAGTCTTTCGGACCTGGAAAAGGCACTCGGCGACACCGGAAGCGATGTCACGGTCGTGACATTCCTCCTGGTATCCTGCGGCTATGCGGGCTTCAGCGACGAGGCGCGCAGACGCCTGAAGCAGGAGCGGTACGACATGGAAAAGTATGCCGGGATTTCCACCCACCACCTCGGTGACCCCGAGCACGACCCCGTGGTGCAGAAATGCCGCAATCTCCGCCTGGACAACGCCAGGGAAAATCGCTGTTGCGTCATTTTCATCCCCGTCTACCTCGACGGCAACGACGGCGTCCTCAACCTCGAATACTACGATGCCCTGGCAGGCATGGACCTGACCGTGTTCCCGTCCTTTTACGAGCCGTGGGGCTACACCCCCATGGAGAGTGCGGCCTTTTGCGTGCCCACGGTCACCTCAGACCGGGCCGGATTCGGCCAGTGGGTCATGGAAAAATATCCCGACGGCCATCCGGGCGTGCAGGTGCTCAACCGGCTGGACGACGAATACGACACGGCCAAGGACAAACTGACCAGCTTCCTCGTGGATTTCACCAACTGGTCCGAGGAAGAACGCGCCCACCGCACCGGCGAGGCCCGGAAAATTGCGGAAGAGGCAACCTGGGAACAATTCTATCCCCGCTATGTCGAGGCCTACGAACATGCGGCGGAGATCAGGGGCGAACGCATCGCAGGCGTACAACGCATGGCCTCCGCCCCCGGAAAGGAAATTTCCTTTTCCGGCGTCAACACCGTGCAACCGAGATTGCGGTCCTTCACCGTGGTCACGGAACTGCCGCTGGCCCTGGCCCGTCTGCGCGATCTGGCCAACAACCTGTGGTGGGTCTGGCACCGGGATTCGCAGGAACTCTTCGAATGGATCGACGCAGACAGGTGGAACCATTGCGGACACAACCCGGTCCTGTTTTTCGACACCATGGACCGCAACCGGCTCAACGAGCTTTCCGGCGACGCAGAGTTCATGGAGCGTTTCTCCACCGTTCTGGGACGGTTCGACAACTATATGGAGGAAAGGGAAACAGCCGACGTCCAAGGCATCACCTGGGACAACCCCGTGGCCTATTTCTCCATGGAATTCGGTTTGCA
This sequence comes from Pseudodesulfovibrio sp. S3, assembly GCF_004025585.1. Taxonomy (NCBI): domain Bacteria; kingdom Pseudomonadati; phylum Thermodesulfobacteriota; class Desulfovibrionia; order Desulfovibrionales; family Desulfovibrionaceae; genus Pseudodesulfovibrio; species Pseudodesulfovibrio sp. S3. The sequence continues at coordinate 310,842 of NZ_QTZO01000005.1, read as the reverse complement.
CGAATCCATCCCCATCTATTCGGGAGGCCTTGGGCTTCTGTCGGGCGACCACATCAAGTCGGCCAGCGACCTCAATCTCCCCTTTGTCGGCATCTCCCTGCTCTACAAGAACGGATTCTTCCACCAGAAGATCAACGGCACCGGCGATCAGGTGGTCGAATACCACGAGAACGACTTCGCCACCATGCCCATCTCCCCCCTGCACGACGATTCCGACAAGATTCTCGTCACCGTGGAACTGCCCGGTCGGACCGTGTACGCCCAGATATGGGAGGTGCATGTGGGCCGGGCCAAGCTCTACCTGCTGGACACCGACGTGGTGGAAAACTCACGCTCGGACAGGGACATCACATCCCGACTCTACGACCCCACCGCCAAGATTCGCATTGAACAGGAGATCATCCTCGGCATCGGCGGCGTCAGGATGCTCAAGGCACTGAACATCACCCCTTCGGTCTATCACCTCAATGAGGGTCACTCCGCCTTCCTGCTCTTCGAACGCATCCGTCACCTCATGCTCATCGAGGGCATGGACTTTGCCACGGCCAAGGAGATCGTCCGGGGCTCGACAGCATTCACCATGCACACGCCCGTCCCGGCAGGAAATGAACGCTTCGAGAAGTCGCTTGTGGAAAACTATTTCCGAGGCTACGCCGAAGAAATGAACGTCTCATGGGATTCTCTCTGGACCCAGGGCCACGTTTATGCCGAAGAGGCCGACCACCTGAACATGACCATTCTCGCCCTTCAGCTCTCCAGCTTCCGCAATGGCGTCAGCAGGCTGCACGGTGACGTGTCCAGACGTATGTGGATGGACCTGTGGCGCGGATTCCTGCTCAGCGAGGTTCCGGTGGGCCACGTCACCAACGGCATTCACATCACCTCCTGGCTGGACGAGCGGATGCGGCACGACATCGAGGAGTCCTGCAACCTTTCCGTCCATCAGGAGCTCCTGAACGAAAACAGTTGGGACTGCCTGCACTCCATTGACGACAGTCGGCTGTGGAACACCCATGTGGCCCTGAAGCACCGCCTGTATGACGAAGTCCGCCGCTCCATCTCAAATCAGTGGACCCGTGAGGGCGAGCCGCCCAACCGCCTGCACACCTTCCTGAACACCCTCAACCCGGACCATCTGACCCTCTGCTTCGCCCGGCGCTGCACGGCCTATAAACGACCCACCCTGATCTTCCAGAACCTGCAACGGGCCAAGGAAATCTTCTGCAACAAGGACAGACCGGTCAACATCATTTTCGCGGGCAAGTCCCATCCGGCAGACGGCATCGGGGCGAGCTACATCAACCTCATCTGCCGCCTGGCGAAACAAGATGATTTCCTGGGCCGGGTCATATTCCTGGAAAGCTACGACATCCGTCTGGCCCGGCTGCTCGTGTCCGGCGCGGACGTCTGGCTGAACAACCCCACCCGGCTCATGGAAGCCAGCGGCACCAGCGGCATGAAGGCCGCAGTCAACGGGGTACCCAATTGCTCCATTCTGGACGGCTGGTGGGACGAGGCCTACAACGGCACCAACGGCTGGTCCGTGGGCAGCGGCCTGGTCTATGAGAGTCAGGTCAATCAGGACATCGTGGACGCCGACAACCTCTATGCCACCCTGGAAAACGAAGTCATCGCGGAATTCTACGATCGCGACGACAACGGAGTCCCCCATGCATGGATAGCCCGGATGAAGGAATCCATGCGGACCGCGTTCCGACAGTACGGCACCCACCGAATGGTGCGGGACTATATCCACGACATGTATCTGCCGACCATTGAGCAATCCACGCTGCGCAACAAGGACAATTATGCCCTGGCGCAAAAACTCGGAGAATGGCGCACCCGCATCCCCGGCCGCTTCTCCACGGTGACCATCAAGGAAGTCCAGGTGGAAGGCATCCTCGGCGATGTGTTCAAGCTGGGCAGCCAGTTGATCGTCAAGGCCAAGGTGGACAAGGGGCAGATGCTGAATGAAGAGATCCTTGCCGAACTGGTTGCGGCCACTCCCAACGAAGAGGCCATCGTGGATTGCATTCCCATGGAACTGAAACATACCGAAGGGAATACGCTGGAATATCACGCAAAATATTCACCCAGCGTCTCGGGTCCGATCCGGTACGGCGTCAGGGTGATCCCGACCCATCCGGGACTGGCGCGCAAGTGCGAGCCCCGCCTGATCAGATGGAGCTGATTCGGCCCGCGCAGAACTCAAGCCCCGCAACGCATCATGGCGTTGCGGGGCTTTCCCGAATGCCAATCCAGGGTATGGGCATACTTCGAAGGCCTTCCCGGAACCATGCTCCCGCCTTCAGAAAAATTTGCATTGTCTCCATGACTGCATCGCAGTAAGAGGTGGCTGGAGACACACGCGGCCATGAGAAAAATGCTCGTCATCACTCGCGAAGGAAGCCGGTCCCAAGAGATCGGTGATCTGCTGGATCAGGACACCGAAATCCTGACGGAAACCGCTTCCGACGCCACCAGGTCCGGGGACAGGGATGTGGACACCCTGTTCGTCGACGTGGAATCCCTGCTGGGCAGGGACACCACCATCACCAAGGCCTTGAACGGCCTGTGGGCGCGCTTTCCGTCCGCAGCCATCGTGGTCATGGCCGACGAGGAGCAGACCAGATATGCAGTGGACGCCGTCAAGGCCGGAGCCTTCGACTACCTGACCCACCCCATCGAAAAGGCGGAACTGGGGCTGATCGTGGACAAGGTCCGCGAGTCCGACGTCCTGCAATCCGAACTCGACTACCTGCGCGGTCAGTTCTGGAGCGAGGATTTCCTCGATTACGTGGACACCCGAAGCAAGAACATGCGGGATGTGTTCGTGAAAACCCGGCAAGTGGCAGGCACCCGGTCCACCGTCCTCCTGACGGGCGAAACCGGCACCGGCAAAAGCCTCATCGCCAAACTCATCCATGCCCACAGCAACCGCAAGAACATGCCTTTCATCAGCGTGCATTGCGGGGCCATCCCCGACACTCTGGTGGAAAGCGAGCTGTTCGGACACGAAAAAGGCGCCTTCACGGGCGCGGTCCGACGCAAGCTCGGCAAATTTGAACTGGCCCACGGCGGCACGATCTTCCTGGATGAAATCGGCACAGTGAGCCAATCGGTCCAGGTCAAACTGCTCAATGTCATTCAGGAACGGATGCTACAGCGGGTGGGCGGCGAGAACGACACCCCGGTGGACGTGCGCATCATTGCCGCCACCAACGAAGACATGGGGGAACTGTGCGAAAAGGGCAAGTTCCGACGCGACCTGTTCTATCGCCTCAACGTCTTCCCCATCCGCATCCCTCCGCTCCGGGACAGGAGAGAGGACATTCCCAGGCTTTCCGAATACTTCATCCAGCAATTCAACGGACTGCTGAACACGGAGGTCAAGGGCATTCACCCGCAGGTTCTGGACACACTCATGGAGTACGAGTGGCCGGGAAACGTCAGGGAACTTGAAAATGTCATCGAACGCGCCTGCATCCTTGAAACAGGCGATATCCTCCTGCCGGAGAGTTTCCCCCCGGACCTGCTCGATACCCAGGGAGAAGTCGTCACCTGGCCGGTGAAAACCAGCCTCCCCCTCAAGGAAGCCCGCCAGATCACCATAGATAAATTTGAAAAACAGTACCTTTCCAGCCTCCTCGATCAATGCGGCGGCGTAATCAAGGACGCTGCACTGAGAGCCGGAGTGACGACCCGACAACTCAACAAACTCATGACCCGGCACACCCTGAACAAAAAAGATTTCAAAAAAACAGGAATCACTGGTTCCTAAACGCACGAAAAACGGAATCGAAAGTTCCTATGTCTGTGTAACTACCTAATAACACGGACAAAAGCTACTCAGGCCCACACCTCTTCCCCACACAGTCGCCGCCATTCCATGACCGATTCCCTGCACATTTTCAAAAACAGGAACTCAAAATTCCCATAATGCCCGAGGGTGTTACGGGAAATACACCATTATATTAAACAGTTAATCGTGTGGCACACTCTATGCTTTAGGGATTGCTTGAAAATCAGGATTGAAGAGCACATGCCACACAAACAAGATCAGCAGAAAAACACCACGGAAACCATCAGGGGAATGGTTCTCCCACAGCAGTGGGATGAACAGTTTCGGGTGACGGAAGTGCTGATCGCCTGCAAAGACGAGCGGGAGATTCGCGTCGAAAATTTCGAGAACCTCCCGAACCTGCTCTCCCTTTCACGGGCCGAAGCGGTATTCACCGGCGTGATACGCACCAAGGAAGGAGTGGAATCCATGATTGTCGAAAGTTTCACTCCGATCGAAAACACCATCTAAGGAAAAAACCATGCACACAAGACTGTTCCACGTATTCATAGGCGCACTTCTCTGCGCAATTCTGACGTTGCCTGCTCACGCGGAAATGACTGACGGCAGTCCTGTCACGGTGTGGGGAGTGGTGGTGAACACAGATTTCGGCCTGGTCTTGAAGGACGGTTCCTCCGACTACCTTCTGCTCGGGGTCAATGATCCCCAGTTTGAAGGCAAGACCTGCGAAGTCATCGGCATAGCCACAAACAGTTTGGGCATCGAAGCCATCAACGTGGAGAGCATCGAGATAATCGGAGATGCAACCTCACAGAACTATTCCATGATTTCTCAACCGGCGGTCATTGCCGCCGGTCGGCACGGCGCAGGCACGGTATACAGGTCATGCCTTGGAACCCACGGCACAACCGGACCGAGCCTGTGCTCTCTGCACACCCCCTTGATGCGTCACAGCGCCTGACCGAATATCGGTTCGAACACTTCAGACAACACTTGAGAAAACCAATGGACACGACAATCAGAGAAGACGAACTGCCCGAAGAGATGCGGGAAGTTCGCATTTCCTCGGGAATCACTCCCAAAGATGTGGAACCCATCCTGAACATGGCCGCTGCAAGCGGATTGTTTTCCTCCGATGCCATGATGTCCGCCGAGGACATGGCCTGGGACAGCGCGTATGGGAACGGCGAGGAAATGCAGACGTTTCTTCTGGCCAAGGTCAATGAGGGAGAGCTTGACAGGATCATCGGATTCCTCTGCTTCGGTCCCATCGGGCATTGGCCTGACATGTTTGAATTGTACGGCATCACCGTGGACCCGGAATTCAGACGATTGGGCATAGGCTCGGCATTGGTGGCCGAAATGGTTCGACGCGTGGAAGAACAGAACGGAAAGCAGATATTTCTTGAAACCGGTGAAGATCGGGCATTTGAAAATGCCCGATCTTTCTACGAAGCCAACGACTTCTCGCAGCAACAACGATTCTGCAAGCAGTTCATCCCCCTGGAAGGCGGCGTGGTTTATCATCTGAACATTGACAACGAAGACTCTGACAAGAACTTTCAATAAGTGGTGGAGGGACCATGGCTACGGATGTTTACGAGGATACCCTGTTCGGACAGATACTCCCCTTGGACTGTGATGAAGACTCCGTTTCAGGTATTATTCTTCTCGTGGACGGTGAAGAGGAATTTATTGTCGAACCAGACGACAACGGAGAAATCCTGGCTGGGCACATCGAAAGATGGGTTACGGCGGAAGGCGTTGTCCTGGAAGACGAAGATGAGTTACGGATCAAGGTGCGATATTACACCCTTGAAGACGAAATAGACTACGACGCCGACGACGACTGGTAGCCAAAAGCAGTGCCATCAAATCCCGCAGCAGGCACACCGAGGAGCAGTATTCCATGATTCATCCCAATACCGAGGTTCGATTCGTCAACCCGAGCATGGGCTATGGCGTCTTTGCAACCTCGGACATACCCCGTGGTACCATAATGTATGTAAGAGACCGACTCGAATCGGAACTCGCCGGCAAGAGGTCCGAAAAACCCGGACAGCCTGAAGACGCCATGACAGGCAAGGATTCGTTTTCTGATGAAAACGGCGTGCATATAGTGAGCTGGGACAACGCCAAGTATGTCAATCATCGGTGCGACTGCAACACCATGGCCACGGGATACGGATTCGCAATAGCCATCCGCGACATTTGGAAGGGTCAGGAAATCTCTGAAGAATACGGTCTATTCAACCTGGACAGGGTCATCCCCCTGGCCTGCGGCTGCACGCAGTGCAGAAAAAGCCTGCGTCCGGACGACCTTGAAAAATATCACGCCCGCTGGGACGAACTGATCATTTCGGCACTGAAAAAAATACCCGACGTTTCCCAACCGCTCATGAAACACATGGATGCGGAAGTGAAGAAAAATCTCAGGGCCTACCTGTGCGATGAAGAACCCTATACTTCGGTGCTGGAACTGCGATACCATCGAAAGCCGCTGCCGGCTTCCCTGGTCCCGCCGGACATCACCCAGCCTTCCTCCCACGGGTTCAATGGTTAGAACTCAGGGGCAGCCCCAAACGGGTATCGGGTGGCGGGAACGGTTCTCACCACCCTTTTTTCATGTTCCGCCCAAATGGGGGTGGGGCTAACTCATGGGTATTCTCCTCGGCACACAGGGGAACCCCAAGGTCCGGCCTATCCCGGCTGCGGCCATTGTCGACATCCCTCTTGTCTTAAGGGGCAATAAACGGTTAGAATCCACCCGGCTCGAGGGCAAAAACAATTCCCCGTTCTCTCTGCCGGACTCCGCCATAATCGAGACCGATGCCGATGCGCCCAAAAGACGGCGCATGATGCGTACTGGCCCGGTGGCTGCCCCTTCGGCCCACCCCCTGATCAACGGACACATTGTCCCAGAAAAACAAGACGACGTCGCTGTTGCGTGACTCCCGCCGCCATCGGCGAGGCTGTCCTTCAATCTTCGCACTACCGAAGCTGACCCCGTACACAGCCCGAATTCCTTGAGGTTTATCATGAAACAGCCTGTCATACAGATCGCCAACGCCATGAAATCCTTTGATGGGGAGATCGCCATCGAAGATTTCACGCTCTCCATAGAGGACGGCGAATTCCTGACCCTGCTCGGTCCGTCCGGTTGCGGCAAGACCACCATCCTGCGCATGCTGGGCGGCTTCGAGACGTGCGACGGCGGCGAGGTTTATATCGACGGGCAGTCAGTGGCAGGGGTTCCCCCCGAATCCAGGGCAGTGAACACCGTCTTCCAGAGCTACGCCCTGTTCCCGCACATGAACGTCTTCGACAACGTGGCTTTCGGGCTTCGCATAGCGGGAATGTCCGAACCCAAAATAGCGAAGACCGTTAAAGAGGCGCTCAAGCTCGTCCGTCTGGAAACGATGATGAACCGCATGCCAAGGGAACTCTCCGGCGGCCAGCAACAGCGCGTGGCCATTGCTCGGGCCATCGTCAACAAACCGCGCGTCCTGCTCCTGGACGAACCGCTCTCCGCCCTGGACTACCGGCTGCGCAAACAGATGCAGAAGGAACTCAAGGAGCTCCAGCGCACCCTCGGCATCACCTTCATTCTCGTGACCCATGACCAGGAAGAGGCCTTTACCATGTCCGACCGCGTGGTGGTCATGAACGACGGGCGCATCGAACAGGTCGGCACGCCGCGAGAGGTCTACGAAGACCCGGCCAACCTCTATGTCGCCCGATTCGTCGGAGAGATCAATGTCCTGGATGGCTCCATCATCAGCCGGGAAGAGCACAATTACGTGGCCCAAGTGGAAGGAGTGGAAGTTCTCGTCAAATCCAAACGGGACTTTCAGCCCGGCGACCCGGTTCACGTACTGCTGCGTCCAGAGGATTTTCGGATGGAAGTCATGCAGGACATTGAGGATTCCCCGGATCTGGCAGACAAATTCGCCAAGGCGCTCCTCAAGGGCAAGGTCGACCGCACCTACTACAAGGGCGCGACCTATGACGTGGACATCACCCTGGATGACGGCAAACGCATTCTGGTGTCGGAATTTTTCGACGAGGACAGCGAGACCCTGTACTTCCACCCCGGCGACCGCGTGGCCGTCGGATGGTTCGAGGGATGGGAGGTAATTCTGCCCCATGAAGGATAACAACCTCTTCCAACGCCTGGTCCTCAGCGGGGTGCTCGGCTGGATGGCCCTTTTCGGGGCGGTCCCTGCGCTCATGCTCATGGGAGTGAGCTTCCTGCGGCGTCACCCCGTTGACCTCATCGAGCCGGTCTTTACCCTGGACAACTACGTCCGACTCATCGAACCGGCGCTGGGGTCCATGCTCCTCAAATCCCTGGGAATGGCGACCACGGCCACCCTGCTCTGCCTGATCATCGGATACCCGTTCGCCTACATCGTGGCCCGTGCGGACAAGCGATACGCCAAGCCCATGCTTCTGCTGGTCATGATCCCCTTCTGGACCAACACGCTCATCAGAACCTACGCGCTGGTGGCCGTGCTCAAGGCTGACGGCATCGTGAACAAGGTACTCCTGTTTCTCGGGATCATCGACGTTCCGCTGAAGCTCATGTATTCCCAGACGGCAGTCTTCATCGGGCTTATCTACACCCTGTTGCCGTTCATGATCCTGCCCCTGTATGCGGCCATCGAGAAACTCGACCAGCGGCTCCTCGAAGCTTCCCGGGATCTCGGCGCCAGCCGCTGGGCCTCGTTCCGGAAGGTCACCGTCCCCCTGACCATGCCCGGCATCGTCTCCGGCTGCATGCTGGTTTTCCTGCCGGCGCTGGGCATGTTCTACATCCCGGACATCCTCGGCGGAGCGCGCACCATGCTGCTCGGAAACTACATCCGGGATCAGTTCCTGATTTCCCGCGACCTGCCTGAAGGGGCTGCGGCCAGCATCGCCATGACCCTGATCATGGGGCTCATGCTCGTCCTGTATTTCAAAAGCATCCGTCAGGTGGGAAGGAAGGTCAGGATATGAGCAAACTGATCAAAGCGGCCTATGCCGGACTGGTCTACGTCTTCCTCTACCTCCCGCTCGTGGTCATCGGGGTGTACTCCTTCAACGCGTCCAAATATTCCCTGGCGTGGAAGGGATTCACCCTCCAATGGTACGGCAAGCTACTGAACAACTCGACCTTGCTCGATGCAGCGTTCAGGTCCATGACCATCGCCGTGGTCTCGGCCACCCTGGCCTGCGTCATAGGCACCCTGGCCGCCTTCATGCTGCACCAATACCGCTTCAAAGGCCGCCGGGCAGTCTTCGGCTCCCTGTTCGTCATGATGATGTCCCCGGACATCGTCATAGGCATATCCCTGCTGGTGCTCTTCCTGGGCGCCGGGCTGACCCTGGGGTTCTGGACGCTGCTCATGGGCCACGTCACCCTGTGCGTCCCGTTCGTGGCCGCCACGGTCTATTCCCGGTTCAAAGGATTCGATCCGTCCGTGGTCGAGGCTGCCCGCGACCTCGGGGCCGCCGAGTACCAGGTCTTCAGGCGCATAGTCCTGCCCATGGCCGCCCCCGGCCTCATCGCGGGCTGGCTGCTCAGCTTCACCCTTTCCCTGGACGACGTCATCGTCAGTTTTTTCACCACAGGGCCGACCTACGAGGTTCTGCCCCTGCGGATTTATTCCATGGTCCGACTCGGCATCAAGCCGGATGTCAACGCGCTCAGCGTGTTGATGATCATCATAACCGTGACCGCCGTCCTCCTGTCCAGGCGGTTGCTCAAGGAGAAATCATGAAAAAAACACTGCTCGCAATGGCCCTTGTCCTCTTGTGCAGCGTTCCGTCCTTTGCGGGAAGCGGCGAACTCTACCTCTACATCTGGTCCGAATACATCCCGGACGAGGTGGTGGAGAATTTCACCAAAGAGACCGGGATCACGGTCAACATCTCCACCTACGACAGCAACGAGGCCATGTACGCCAAGATCAAACTGGCCGGCGAAGGATACGACCTCATCGTGCCCTCCTCCGACTACGTGGGCCTCATGCGCCGCCAGGACATGCTCCTGCCCCTGGACAAAACCAAGCTGACCAATTTTGCCAACCTGGCACCCGACTTCGTGGACCAGCCCTTTGACCCGGACAACACCTTTTCCGTTCCCTACATGTGGGGTTCCACTGCCATTGCCGTGAACACCGCCATCATCGACGCCGATGCAGTCAGCTCCATCAACGACCTCTGGAAACCGGAACTGAACGGCAGACTGCTCCTGCCCAACGAACCCCGGGAAGCGTTCACTCTGGCGCTCAAGTCCCTGGGATACTCCCTCAATGAGACCGACCCGGCACACCTCGAAGAGGCATACCGAAAACTGCAGAAGCTGATGCCCAGCGTCCGCGTTTTCGACTCGGATTCCCCCAAACAGGCCCTGCTGTCCGGCGAAGTCACGGTCGGCGTGGTCTGGAATGGAGAGGCCTACATCGCCAACCAGGAAAACTCCGAGATCGTGTACGTTTACCCCGCCGAGGGCTTCAGTCTCTGGATGGATTCCCTGTGCATTCCCAAGGGCGCAAAGAACCTCGACGAGGCCCACGCCTTCCTCAATTACCTGCTCCGCCCGGAAGTTGCCGCTACCATCAGCACCGAGATGGGCTACTCCACCCCCAATGCCAAGGCCATGGAAATCATCCCGGAAGACGTCCGCTCCAATCCCATCGTCTATCCCGCCGAGGACGTTGCCGCACGCGGCGAATTCCAGGATGACATCGGTGAAGCCATGAAAATCTACGAGGATTACTGGATCAAGCTGAAGGGAGCCTCCAACTAGCGGCTCCTGTCCGGCATCCCTCACAAACACAGGGGCAGGCGCAACCGCCTGCCCCTTTTTTACTTTTTTCCAACGGCACCATAGCGCACTCGAAAGATTCGAATCAAAAAAATCCTCATATTATCAAACAAATATGAAGATCAAACACACCGGACCCATGTATTAAACGAACGTTTGACTTAATTTTTGAAAGATAATAAATTCTCCCCTGCAAAACACCCGGAACATGAACACAACCTCTGAGGCAGGCATGGTCAAGAAGACGCTCAAGACATCTCGCAGGAAGACACAGGGGGAAGAGACCCGCGCCACGTTGATCCAGACCGGCGCACGGCTTTTCGCCCAACACGGCTATAGCGCCGTCAGCATGCGGACACTGGCCACCGAGGCCGGGGTCAACCTCGCCACCGTCAGCTACCACTTCGGAGGAAAGGCCGGGCTGTATCAGGCGATCCTGCAGGAAATCATCAATATCCGGGACAGCATCGTTCCTCCTTCCCGGGAGGTGCTGGCCCGCATGGCCACGGCCGGAGAGAACATCAAGGCCAAGGCCGGCGTGGTGGATTGGTTCATCGAAGCGCTGATCCGTGGAATCCTCGGCCGCATGGATAACGTATGGGCCACGATCATCATCACTCGTGAGCTTGCCCACCCTTCGGATCTTTACCCCAAGCTCGAACAGGAGTTTTTCGACCCCTCATTCAAGGCCCTGTACACCCTCGTGGAAAACTCGCTGCCTCACGGGACGGACAGGGATGATATCGTCATCAGCGCCCACGGCATCATCGCCATCGTCCTCAAACTCCTCGAGGCCCACAATCTCATCACCAAACGGTTGGGATGGGAATCTTACGACGGCCACCTGGACACCATGACCGCCATCATAAAAAAACGCATGAGAGGCTTTCTCGGCCTCCCCATGGAGAACGCATAATGTACCGCTTCATTCCGCTTGCAGCCCTGTTTTTGCTGCTGTTCCTGTATGCCTGCAACAACACTCCGGTCACGGCAGAGGAGCCTGTCCGCCCGGTAAAGACCATGGTGGTCAGCGCCCTTGACCTGGGCAGGGAGTGGACCTTTGCAGGAACGGCCGAGGATGCGCTGGCAACGGACCTCTCTTTCCGTGTGGGCGGGAAGATCATCAGCTTTCCGGGTGATCAGATCGGTCGCAAATTCTCCAAGGGAGAGGTCATCGCCCGCCTTGACCCGTCCGACTACGAACTGGAACTGCGGCAGGCCAGGGCGAACCTGGAGCAGGTGAACGCCAATTATGTCCGCGCCAAGGCGGACATGCAGCGCAACAGCCAATTGTTCGAGCGCAGTGTCATTTCCCGCGGCGAACTGGACCAGATCGAAGCGGACTTCAAGTCCTTCGAGGCCCAGCTCAGCGCCTCGGCAAAAAAACTGGACATCGCTCGCAAACAGCTGAGCTATACGACGCTTCAAGCTCCGTTCGACGGATGGATCGGCGAGGTGGAGACGAACATCCACCAGAACGTGAGCGCAGGCCAATCCGTGGTTACCTTCAATGCAGGCCGCCAGATGAAAATGTACATTTCCGTTCCGGACACGCTCATTTCCCAAGTCCGCGAGGGCGACGAAGTGACGGTCCAGTTCGATGCCCTGCCCGGCCATGACATGCAGGGCAAGGTCATGGAGGTCAGCGTGGACTCCGGTCTTGGTTCCACCTACCCGGTCAAAGTCTACCTGGACAACAACGAGAAATTGATTCGAAGCGGCATGTCCGGCCATGTGAGCTTCACGGATCAGTCCTCGGAAAAGCAGTCCTGCTATCTGCCCCCCGCCTCCCTGGTGGGTGGGTCAGACGGAAGCCGCACTGTCTGGCTGGTGGATCAAAAGAACTCCACGGTCAGACGGCAGGCGGTCAGGATCGGCAAGCTCACGGCCCAGGGCATCGAGATCCTCGAAGGCGTAAAACCCGGCGATATCGTGGTCATCCGAGGTGTGCACCACCTCAAGGAAGGCCTCAAAGTCCGCTTCACCAACACGGAGGGCTAGCCGTGAATCTCGCAAAATGGTGCATCGAGAACAACCGTACCTCCATCGCGATGTTCCTCATCATTGCAGTGGGCGGCTTGATGACGTTCGTCAACATCCCCAAGGACGAAGACCCGGATTTCACCATCCGCACGGCCCTGGTCACCACGGTATTTCCCGGCGCATCCCCCCAACGGGTGGAAGAACTGGTCACGGACAAACTCGAAGAAAAAATCCGTGAGATGAGCGAACTCAAAGCTCTGCGATCCCAGTCCATGACCGGGCTTTCCATCCTCGAGGTCGAATTCCACGACTCTTGCAAGGATATGATACCGGTCTGGCAAAAGCTCCGCAACAAGGTCACGGATGCCCAGGCCTCACTGCCGTCCGAAGCCCAGACGCCCCTGGTCAACGACGAATTCGGCGACGTATACGGCATCCTCATCGCCCTGACCGGCGACGGGTTCTCTTACAGGGAGCTCAAGGACACCGCCGACACCATGCGCGACCAGTTGCTCAAGGTGGACGGGGTAGGCAAGGTGGACCGGTGGGGCGTTCAGGATGAACGCATCTATGTGGATTTCACCAACTCCCGCATGGCCTCAGCCGGGATCAGCCCCTTTGCCCTGGCCCAGATCATCGATCACCAGAACACCATCCAGCCTTCGGGGTCCAGCCAGGTGGGGCCTGAGCGCATCGTCATCGAACCCTCAGGCGAATTTTCAGGAGTGGACGACATCCACGCCCTTGCCGTCCGCCCGGCCGGACAAAAAAGCTCCATCCGGCTCGCGGACGTGACCACCATCTCGCGCGGCTTTGCCGACCCGCCCTCCACCATGACCCGTTTCAACGGCCAGCCCTGCCTCATGCTCGCGGTGTCCATGGCCGACGGCGGCAACATTACCGTCCTGGGTGACCGCGTCACACAAAAGCTCGCCGAATTGAAGAAGGACATGTACCACGGCCTGGAAACCGACATCGTGGTCTTCCAACCCGATTACGTTGACACGGCCATCACCGATTTCATGATCAACCTTCTTGAATCATTCGGATTCGTTGTCATTATCATACTCGCCTTCGCAGGACTCCGCACCGGCCTCATCGCCGGTTCGCTGGTGCCCATGGCCATGCTCGGCACCGTCGCGCTCATGCCCCTGTTCGACGTGGGACTGCAACGCATTTCCATTGCCTCGCTGATCATATCCCTCGGCATATTGGTGGACAACGGCGTGGTGGTCTCCGAGGCCATCCTGGTGCGCCTGGCTTCCGGTGAAGAACGCCTCAGGGCCGTGACCGGTGCCGTGAGCGAACTGTGGATGCCCCTGTTGGCCGCTTCCCTGACCACTGTATTCGCGTTCCTTCCCATCCCGCTGGCGGAGAACGCCACCGGAGAATTCTGCTTTTCCCTGTTCATCGTGGTCTCCCTGGCCCTGCTCTGCTCATGGGGACTGTCCATGTCCCTGGTGCCCATGATGTGCTATTATGTGCTCAAACCCAAGATTTCGATCCCCACCTATGCGGGCAAAATGTACCGTGGCTACCGCGCCCTGCTGCTGTTTTGCCTGAAAAACCGCACCGCATTTCTGGTCGTGGTCGTCATCGCCTGCGGCGTCTCATTCTGGGGTTTCAAATTCGTACCCAAGATGTTCTTCCCGCCCAACGAACGCGCCCAGTTCACCATCGACTTCTGGCAACCCTACGGCACGGATATCACGGCCACTTCCGAACGGGTTGAAAAGTTGGAAGCATTCCTCCAGGCGGACGCTGATGTGGTCAGCGTGGGCGTGATCGTGGGCCACGGCGGTCCACGCTGGTATCTGCCCCTGAACCTGGAGCAGAAGAACGACAACCTCGCCACCTTCATAGTCAATACCAAAAGCGTCGCATCCGTGGACCGCATCATGGCGGACACCCGGTCTGAACTGGAAAACGCCTTCCCTGATGCGGACTTCAGCCTGAAGAAACTCATGAACGGCCCACCAGTGGGCGCACCGCTCCAGATCCGCATCACCGGTCCGGACATCAAGACCCTGTACTCCCTGCGCGACAGGATCGGGGATTTGGTAGAAAAACAGGCCGGTATCACTCGCGTCTGGGACGATTGGGGACAGTGGACCAAGAAATTGCTGGTGGAAGTGGACCAGGACAAGGCGCGGGAAGCAGGATTGTCCAGCTTCGACGTGGCCGTATCCCTCCAGACCAGCATGAGCGGCCTGCGCGCCTCCGATTACCGCGAAGGAGACACCATCATCCCCATTGTCCTCCGCAATGACGAAGGATTCCGCGGACGGCTGGACAAGATAGATTCCATCAATGTCTACTCATACGACAACGGGACCAGCGTACCCTTGAGCCAGGTGGCCACCACCCGGCTCGACTGGCAGCCTTCCGACGTGCGCCGCCGGGACCAGACGCGGACCATCACCGTCAAGGCCGACGTTGCCGACGGCTATTTCGCCCTGTCCATCCTCAAGGACATCAGGCCGGTCATTGACGGATACATGACCGACAAGACCTGGCCCCTCGGCTACACCGTCGAATACGGCGGCGAGTTCGAAAAGACCCAGGAGTCCCAGGAGGCCATCAACGCCAACATGCCGTTGGCCATGGGGCTGCTGGTGCTGGTGCTCATCTTCCAGTTCAACTCCCTGCGCCGCCCGCTCATCATCCTGCTCACCCTGCCCCCCATGATGATCGGCATCACCACGGGCATGATCCTCACCAATGCGCCGTTCGGATTCATGCCCATGCTCGGCATGATCTCCCTGCTCGGCATCATCGTGAACAACGCCATCATGCTCATCGACCGCATCGAGATACAGCGCAGGCGCGGCCTTTCCCTGGCCGACAGCATCGTGCTGTCCTCCATGGAACGTGCACGGCCGATCATCATGACCGCCACCACCACCGTCATCGGCATGGTCCCGCTCTCGTTGCAGGGGGGTGAAATGTGGCGACCCATGGCCAACCTGATCATGTCCGGCCTGACCTTCGCCACGGTTCTGACCCTGGTGCTGTGCCCGGTCCTGTACTCCCTGTTCTTCCGCCAGAAGTTCAAGGGATATGCATGGAGTGCGGATGTCGTGAAACAGGGGAGCGACATTCCGTCGGCCGGATAACGCCTGCTCGCCTCAAAAAACATGGGCAGCTCCGCATATGCGGGGCTGCCCTTTGACTGTGAGGCCTTGCAAACTTCAGCCCGCTCCTGGACCATGACCCCATCCTGCCGCTATCTTTTCAAAAGCTGTGCCGGGTCAATCCCACCGGCTTTCACTCTGCGAGACTGCCATATTTTTTCCCTGACGGGATTCAACAATTCAAATAACGGCCAAATCGCTCGAACGGCACCCGTCACCAAAAATCAGCGGGGGGAGTCATGGCTGTCGGTTGGCGGCAACGGGTGGAATTTCAGGGCTGAATCCCCGGCACGCCCCCTAAATGAGACACGCAAGGTGGTGCCCGACTCATCGCTGGTTTTCATAGTGATATCAGCCCCATGCGTCTTGACGATGAGCGCAGCAAAATAGGTGCCCAGCCCTGTTCCATTCTCCTTGCCCGCAGTGACATATTTCTCGAAGAACCGCTCGCGGATCTCTTGGGGCACGACCGCCGGATTGGAGACCGTCAGATGCTTCCGCTCATCCTGCTCCATGGACACGATCACGCTATCGCCCGGAGCGGAAGCCTCAATGGCGTTCTGGATGAGGTTCCGACACATTGTCCGCATGAGCGGCCCCTCCCCGGATATGATGAACTGCTCGTCACCGACCACGTCCCGACCATCCAATTCGATAACCAGCTTCACACCGCTGCTGGTCAATTGCGGATTGAATTCCTCCTCCAGGTCGCACAGGGTCTGGACCAAATCGATGGGCAAACGGTTAAGGGAGTAAACACCCTTCTCCATCTTGAACATGTCGAGGTGATTTCGGATCATGTCCAGCATCCTGTACCCGGCCGCCCGGACGCGCTTGATCAGCTTTTCCTGCCGGGCGTTGAGCCCGCCTTCCTTGAGCAGCAGTTCGGGGTAGCCGATGACCAAGCTCAGGCCTGATTTCAGATCGTGCCTATTGATGCGCTCCACCTCTTCCCGGATCATCTCGGATTGAGCCCGCTTGCGAATCTCCATGAAAAGCCGCCGGTTGTTCTGGAGCAGTTCAAGCTGATTTGCCTTGAGTTGCAGGGTGCGCTCCTCCACCCGCTGTTCGAGACTTTCACGATAGCGGCTCAACTCGGCGTCTCTGTCCTCGATCCGCTTGAGCATGGCATTGAACTCCGTCACAAGTACGCCGAGTTCATCGTTGCTCTCGTGATTGACTCGACGGGAATAATCACGACTTCTGGATATGTTGTGGACCACCGACGTCAGTTCGTGCAGGGGGTCGCCCAGCTTGCGCCGTATCACCCCGGCCAGCTTGAAGCAGAAGATAAACACACCAAACAAGATGATCGCTCCAGAGAAAAGATAGCCTTGCAACAATGCCCCCTGCTCCCCCATGGACACGGTTATAACCAACGCATTTCCAGGCTGT
The DNA here is from genome assembly GCF_004025585.1 of Pseudodesulfovibrio sp. S3. Lineage (NCBI taxonomy): Bacteria > Pseudomonadati > Thermodesulfobacteriota > Desulfovibrionia > Desulfovibrionales > Desulfovibrionaceae > Pseudodesulfovibrio > Pseudodesulfovibrio sp. S3. The sequence goes on along the minus strand of NZ_QTZO01000005.1, from coordinate 293,714 downwards.
TCGGCCTGTATGGGGGTGACCACGGTCAGCGCGGTCAAGGTCGTGCTCACGCCGAATTCACCGGACACCGGCAGAACCGGAGGCTTCCCGTAGGAGGCAAAAAGCGTTCCGTCATTCAGGAAGACGGCGGCCCCGGTTACAACAGGAATCAGAGACAGTGTCGCCAGGTTCTCCTGCGCCGCCGCCGGATCGTGAAAGTCCACGGACGGCCCCAAGGAAACGGCCATGAGATCTGCCGTGGACAGGGCTCTCTCCACGGCACCCCGCCTATACGAGTAAACCGTCGGGATGATGTTCAGCAGGAAGCTCAAAGCCAGGGCCAGCAGGGTAATGCCGAGAGTCGCGGCCACGATCTTCCGGCCCAGGGGAGTGACATTCTTCTCAATCATCGGCTTCACCCTGATATATTCTGGCCAGTTGCAGCAGCCGGGAGCTGATGGACAATCCGCCCCTCTTAGCGGCTGCCGGATTGATCTCGAATTTGAGTTTGCCGTTGTTCATATAGAAGTTGACCATGACCCCCTGCCTGAGATGGACAGGGTTCTGGGATATTGTGAGAATCGGAAGATCGGCAACCCGTTTCAGGATGGCGGAAATCTCCCGATCAGGGGCGCCGGTCAGAACCAGGACATGGAAATCCGAGGCAGGCCACTGCACGAGCTTGAACCGGACCGAACCGGCCGGACTTCCGAAATAGGGCCTGAGGCTGGCGGGATCGGTGGCCGCAACAATGAAAGGTTCCCCCGGCTTCGGGCCGACACCGTCGGGCCAATTGACATACTTCACCAGCCGTTGCACGTAGAGTGCGCGCAACTGATCCAGGTTGGCGGTCAACCGCCTCCCTTGACTTGCGGCCGGAAGGGATGGGAACATGAAAACCCACATCAGGCCCAGGCAAAACAGCGCCCTCAATACACGCATCAGAAATCCCACGTGATCCGGCAATCCAGGCTGGGGCCAACGGCCAGATCGGAGAACTGTTCATGGGAACCGGCAAGGTTTTTGCCTATGAGTTCCAGCAAAAGCGTGTCGGACGCCCTCCACGAGACGTGCCCGTCAAGGCTGAAGTAGCCAGGAAGCCGGTGCTGATCCGGGCTGTCGATATACCCCAACTGGACGTCGACACCGACGTCGGGCATGGGGGTGGTCATGACCTGAAGCTTGACCTCGCTGCCGAGTCCCTCCTCGGGCATGGAGTCGCCCGCAAGACTGGAATCCGAACCGTATATGTTCTGATAGATGATGCTGACCGAGGGTTGCAGGGTCAGCCAGTCCGTCGCCTTCCATTCGAACAGGGATTCAAAACCGTAAGCCGTCCCCTTCAGGGAATTGTCCAACGTGGCCGTATGGTTCACATCGTCGATATCCAGCATGATCAATTCGGAGTAGTCGTTGACATACAGCGATACGTCCAGCCGGGCATTCGGGGTCAGGGCCTGCCTGTAGCCCGCCTCATAGGAAATGAGTTTCTCAGTTTTCAAATCACCCGGAGCCACGACAGTATACCGCGTGCCCCTGTGATCGAAGGTGTAGGAACCGCTGCGCTGATAGCGAGTGTCCGCCCGCACGCCCCTGGAAACAGCCAGCCAGTATTCGGAATCCTCCCGGGTGTAGAGCATCCTGACAGTAGGCTGGACCTCCAGAACGGGTTCACCCAGATAGTCGACCTTGGAACCGAGAATAAGGTAGAGGCTCTCGGGCACCAACGTGATTCTGTCCCGTATGAATCCATTGGCGGTCAGCGTATAAATCCGTTGCCTGTCGATGGAAGTGTTGTCACCACCGCTCATGTCGTCCCAGAAATACTGGCTGCCAATCCCCCAGGTCAGCCTGTGCCGACCTGCCTGCTCCATGGCGGAAGTAAACTCGGCGTCCAGAACATTGGTACCGCCCTCCATGTCAGCGAGTCGGGCGGTCTCCCGGGTGTAGGAAGTCCTGAAGTGAAGATTGGAATCAAGGCCGGTGGCCCGGTCCCAGACGAACTGGCCGTACCCGTTTATATCGTCCCTGGACCCTTTCGGCCCCGCCTTGTCGGGACCTCCGGTTCCTTCGTTGACATGCGTCCCCGTCAGGTTGCATTGCAGGGACAGGGCATCGGTGAAGGCGTTTTCCCAATCCGCACGCGCACCGCTCTGAAACTTGCTCCATTCGCGTCCGCTTCTGTCACCTTCTTCATTCGAAAGCCAGTTTCCACTCTTGTACACCCCGTTACCATAAACCATAAGATCGGCATTTTCCCCGATCTCACTGCCCTGCCGAACGGTCTGCTCCACACCGGTAGTGCCGACTTGTGTCACGCTTTGGCCGCCCCGGACCTCGGCAGCGGTCTTGGTAATGACGTTGATGACCCCGGTGAAAGACTCGGCCCCCCACAAACTCGTCCGTGTGCCCCGCACCACCTCGATACGCTTGATCAGGCTAAGGGGAACCGTGTTTCCCCACTGCACCCCGTTCATGACCGGCGACGTGATGGGCCTGCCGTCAACCAGGACCAGATGCTTGTTGCTGAGCAGGCCGTTGAAACCGCGTATACCCACAGCCCAGGTGTTCGTGTCTATCTGGGCCACGTGCACGCCGGGCACAAGCTTGAGAACCTCGGGCAGAGAAGTGGCACCGGACCGGAAGATGTCCTCCTCGGTGAGGACCATGACCGCACCGGGGATCTGCGACAAAGGTTCGGTCCGGCGGGAAGCCGTGACCACCTCGACCTCCATCAACTCTTCAAGATCAAGGGTCGCCAGGTGCTCGTCATCGGAAGCACAGGCCGACCCGAACGTCAAAGACACTACGAGAACAATAAACAGAACCGGCCATATGCGGCTGGTTTGCATCTATACGGCTCCATGATGGGGCACGGCGAGGAGGTAACCCCGTCCACGTATGGTCTTGATGCTGACATGCTGGCCGAGCTTCTTTCGAAGGTTGCTCATGTGCACATTGAGCACGTAGTCGTCGAAATCATCACTCCGGCCCAAGGCACTTTCCATGAGATTGTTGCGCTCGACCACGTTTCCCATATTCAGGGCGAGCATTTCCAGGATGTCATACTCTGTCGAAGTCAGGTGCACGGGCGCATCGCCCAGGGTCATGTGCCGGGCGTTACGATTCAATGAGACATCCCCTATCTCGATATCCGGCTTGGGCTTCACTCCTTTGCGGGGCACCTCTTCGGTCGAGACCGTCCCGTACCGCCGCAACACTGCCCTGATCCGGGCCAACAGCTCACGAAGCTGAAACGGCTTGGACACATAATCGTCCGCGCCCATCTCAAGACCAACCACCCGATCGATCTCCTCTCCCCGTCCTGTCAGCATGATGACCGGCACACTTGACTGCGCCCGCAACTGGGTCAGGACATTGAAGCCGCTCGTATCCGGCAATCCCACATCCAAAAGCACGAGTTCATAATCATGCTTTCCCACCAATTCCAGTCCGGAACTCCCCGTACCAACCGCATCAAGACTGAGCCCCTCACTACTGAGATAGGATTTCAGCAGCTCCGCCAGCTCCGGATCGTCGTCGATCAGCAATAGATCATGCATCGCAACACTCCTTTTCAACACATCTTAAACATTCAGAACGGATTATGAAATTAATATTATGCAAAGAAGTATTAATAACATTAAGAAACAATAATTTTCAATACACAAACACAAATCATTACAACACTCGCCATACGCGGCAGTTTTTTCCTCCATGAACGTTTACTCAGTCTGCTTACGTATAAATAGGCAAATTGGGTTCTCTGATCGTTGTGACAGAGAAAATGCAAGGAAGCATAACCATTCAAGGAGGAATTATGGCACTCGTAGTCAACAACAACATTATGGCAACTTCGGCTGCGCGGAACCTGAACAACGCCTACGGCGCACTCGGGACATCCACGGAACGGCTCTCTTCGGGCCTTCGCGTCAATTCGTCGGCCGACGATGCCGCTGGCCTGGCAGTCCGCGAACTGATGCGGTCGGACATCTCCACCATCAACCAGGGGGTCAGAAACGCCAACGACGGCATTTCCATGATCCAAACCGCTGACGGCGCGCTGTCCGTCATCGATGAGAAGCTCATTCGCATGAAGGAACTGGCGGAACAGGCTGCCACCGGAACGTACACCGATGCACAACGCCTGATCATCGATTCGGAGTATCAGGCCATGGCCTCGGAAATCACCCGAATTGCCAGCGCCACGGACTTCAACGGTATCTACCTGCTCAACGGCAACCTGTCCTCCACCGGCATCACCGTCCACTTCGGTACCGGCAACGACGCTGCCGAAGACAAGTACGATGTCACCATCGACAACTGCACCGCATCGTCACTGGGCCTCGGCGTAGGCTCCTCCGCCTCGACCGATTCCGCTGGCGCAGTGGTCTCCACCCAGGCGGCAGCAGAAGCCGCCCTTGAAGCCCTGGACGCAGCCATCGTGTCCAAGGACAACGTCCGCGCCAACCTCGGCGCCATGCAAAACAGGCTTTCAGCCACCATCTCCAACCTTGAAATCCAGTCCGAAAACCTTCAGGCCTCGGAATCCCGTATCTCCGATGTGGACGTAGCCACCGAGATGACAGAGTACACCAAGCAGCAGATCATAACCCAATCTGCCGTATCGATGCTCGCTCAGGCCAACTCGCTCCCGCAGATGGCCTTGTCGCTTATCGGCGGTTAGCCCACTCCTTCTCCAACCTGAGGGCCGGCCCGGATCCTACCGGACCGGCCCTCAACGTTTATATCGCCTGGCACCCCCGACAGGTTGCACATTTTTCCCCATTCACCCGGAAATAATCGCCTACTCCCCTCCCCGGACGCGGCAACGCCCTGATTCAGCCAAGATATCCACCTAACAACATTAATTTTTATTTGTTTTGTCTTTTTTCAACACTCGAATGGCAAACATACTTAACTGACAACTAACAATTCTCAACCATTACTCAATATAAACTTACACAATATTTATTATGTTCGGCATCTTGGTTGCTTTGATTCCATGTAAGAGGTGCAACATGAACAGTACAATAATTGAATTAACAAAGAAGTATGACACCATATCATACGATATACTATTCAGAGAACACTCTAAGTTGATATATAAACTCATCACTAATTTCATTAAAGCAAAGAATATCAAGCTTCATAACTCTGAAATTGACGACATATATCAGGAAGTAGCGCTAAAAATTTTCAAGAACGACTATATATCGAAATATAACAACGAAAAGAGTTCATTCATAACCTGGCTCAACATCATCTGCAGAACCACTGCCATCGATTACTATAGAAAGAAACTTCGTTGGATGGAGTCCATTCTCACCGACTCCGAAAAGCTCTGTTCCCAGGATGGCATCGACACCACCCTGTTCAGTCTGCCCGCAGGCGTGCTGACCAACAGGCAAACCGAAGTCATCACCCTCTTCTTCAAGGAAGGGATGGTTGCCTGCGAAATCGCCGCCGCCCTGAACATCACTTCGAGAACGGTTCGCAGCATCAAATTCCAGGCCCTGGACAGACTGCGCAATCATTACGGAACCGCCACGCCGCTGGAAGCGATCCAGGACCGGGCGGACGAGACAAGGAGGAAAGTCTCATGACGGTTGATACCACCAGCTATTACGATTCCCTCATTACGGCGAGTACCGCGGCCACCGCCACCACAGAGAGCAGCACCTCGCTGACTTCGGATGACTTCATCACGCTGCTGTGCGCGGAGTTGCAGTACCAGGACCCCACCGATCCGGTCGACAACTCGCAGATGGTCGATCAGATGACGCAGTATTCCCAGCTCTCGGAATTGTCGGACCTGAACGATAAAATGGACACCCTGACCGACAGCCTGGACTCCATGTCCGCCACATACGGCCTGGACTACCTGGGCAAGCAGGTCGAGGCGTCCGGGTACACCATCAACAAATCCGGCGACGACATATCCAGCCTGTACCTCACGCTGGAAGAGGACTCGGCGAACCTGACCGTCAACGTCTACGACACCAGCGGCAATATCGTGGACAGCCAATTGTTCTCGGACGTCGATGCGGGCACCACCGCATTTGTCTGGGACGGCACCGACTACGACGGCAACGAAGCCGACGACGGAAACTATTACATCGTTGCCACAGCCACCAATTCCGACGGTGATGAAGTCACCTGCACCACGACCACCACAGGCACTGTCACGGGGCTCAGCATAACCGACGACGGCGTCATCCTGACCCTTGCCGACGGCCGAACCGTCAACATGACTGATGTGACTTACGCAACCGAGTAACAAGCGCCTTTTCCCAAGCCCAATATTCAAGGAGATTCACCATGAGTATCACCGGATCCATGTACACCGGCATTTCCGGCCTCCAGGCCCAGAGCAAGGCCACTTCGGTGGTCAGTAACAACCTCGCCAACTCCACCACCACGGCCTACAAAAGCTCGACCATCACGTTTGAAGACGTCTTCTATTCCACGGTCTATGCCGGAGGCTCCGCCGACCAGGTCGGCAACGGCGTGGCCGTATCCTCCATCTCCACGGATTTCTCGCAGGGTGCCTACACCACCACCAACACGGTCACTGACGTGGCCCTCAACGGCGACGGATTCTACATCGTGGAGGACCCCGACACCGGCAACACCTACTACACCCGGGACGGCAGCTTCGAATTCGATACGGACGGCTACCTTGTGGATGCCCACGGCAACAGGGTCCAGGGTTGGGTGACGGAAGACGGCTCCATCACCGGCGGCCTGGTGGACATCCAACTGGACAATTCGCAGTCCCCGCCGCAGGCCACCAGTACCGTCAAGTTTGCCGTGAATCTGGACTCCACCTCCACGGACAACACCACCTCGACCACCAACCCCTACGCGGCCCTGTTCAATGTTTATGACGGCACATCCGATCCGGCCCTCGACGACTCGCGGTACGCCTACACCACCACCATCACCGTTTACGACGAAAACGGCGCTTCCCATGATCTCTCGGTCTACTACGACCCCGTAGAGACGAGCGACGGCTCCATCGTCTGGGAATACGTAGTCACATGCGATGCCAGCGAAGACATGCGCGACTTCGCCGGAACGGACATGGACACCACCAGCGGCGCGGGAATGCTCATGACCGGAACCCTGACGTTCTCATCTTCCGGCGATCTGCAAGCCATGACCGCCTTCACCCTGTCGGACACCCCCACGGACACCACCAATCCCCTGGCTGAGGAGAACTGGGTTCTGGCCGAATTCGACACTGACGGCCTGCCCATCTTCGAAGCCAACTTCACCGGTTCTGACGAAAACCAGGCGATTACGCTCAACTTCGGCATCTCCAACTCGGATTACGCCACGGGAACGGGCTGGAACTCCGCCACTATCACCTCGTTGGACGACCTGAATGCGGCCACGGACGTCGACGACCTGCCCGCCTTCAACACCGGCATCCTGGCCACCAGCGCAGCCACAAGCACCACCTCCAGTTCCGCCACGTATTCCCTGACCCAGGACGGCTACGCACCGGGTGTGCTCGTCGACATCACCATCGATGAAAACGGGGTGCTCGAAGGCTCCTACACCAACGGGCAAAGCCAGGAACTGTTCACCTTCGGCCTTGCGGACTTCACCAATACCCAGGGGCTGTATGCCGAAGGCAGCAACCTCTATTCCGCCACAATGGAATCAGGACAGGCCTACATCGGCACCGCCGGATCGGCCGGATTCGGCACCATCGCCTCCAACGCCCTGGAGCAGTCCAACGTGGATACCGCCACGGAATTGACCAACCTGATCATTATCCAGGCGGCCTATCAGGCGAACTCCAAGATCATCACCACAGCCGACACCCTGCTCACGACCGCCATAGGCATGAAGCGATAGCTCAACCTGAGCCAGGAGGGCGAGATGATAAACAATCTGTGGAACATAGGGAAAACAGCGCTCCAAAACGCGCAGGTGGCCGTAAACAATGCGTCCAACAACATCGCCAATGCGGACACCACCGGCTACCAACGCACCTCCGTGGTCTCCGAGACCAGCAGTTCCATCACCGTACTCGGCCTTACTGTGGGTACCGGAGCGGACATCACGTCCATCCAGTCGGAGTGGGACAAGTTCGTGGAGTCGCAGTATCTCGACGCCCTTTCGGACCTCGCCACCCAGAGCATCTCCCTGGACTACCTGAGCCAGCTCGACTCCCTGCTCAACCAGTCCGAGGGGGGATTGAGCGATATCCTCGAAGACTTCGTCGACGGCTGGAACGAACTGGTCACGGACCCGGACTCGCTGTCCGCTCGGGAAGACCTCCTCGGCGACACCGAAACCCTTGTCTACGCCCTCAACTCCACAGCCGAGCAACTGGAGCAGACCGTGGAAACCATCAACTCGGAAATACAGGATCAAGTGGCGACGGCCAACGAGCTCATCGAAGGCATCGCCGAGGCCAACGCCGCCATCGCGATCAACCCGGACGACACGCAGGCCGTCTCGGACCGCTCGCAAATGATCCGGGAACTCGACGCCCTCATCGGCGTGGACGTTTTGTACCAATCCAACGGGCAGGTCACCATCCTGACCGAGGAGGGATATACCATGGTGGACGGCACTGAAACCCACAGCCTCGTATACCAAAGCGCCAAGGTGAACGAATCCCTGATGCGCGATTCCGATTATGACGGAACCCTTGAATACTCCGGCACCTCCAGCGAGGAACTGCTCCTGGAATTCGTCTCCACGGGCGCTGACGGCACGGCCCGGTTCAAGGTCTCCACCGACGGCGGCGAAACCTGGCTGACCGATGAAAACGGCGACACCATGCTCTACACTGCAGACGGTCAGGACGGGTCCGTGGAGATCGAAGGCGTGGAAATCTGGTTCGACGGAGCCACCACGGACCATGCCGAGGGAGACCGGTACATCATCATGGCCAAGTCCGGCCTGTATTGGGAATCCGGCGACGGAGGACTGACCAACATCACCCCCCTGACCGACGATAGCGGCCAGAGCGTTTCCGGCCGCACTTCAAGCGGCAGCCTGGCCGGGTTGTTCAACACCAGGGACGACACGGTGGTCCCCACCCTGGACGACCTGGACGACCTGACCGAAGCCCTCATCTGGGAAGTCAACTCGGCGCACTCCCAAGGCGCCGGGTTGGAACACCACACCAGCCTGACCGGCAGCTACTCCGTGGACGACTCCTCGGCCATGCTCAGCAACAGCGGTCTGAATTACGCCGACAACATCCAGGCGGGCGACCTCGAACTGGTGACCTACGACGCCGACGGCAATGTATCCACTTCATCCATCATCTCGGTCGACCCGGCCACAGATTCCCTGGACGACGTGGTGGCCGACATCAACACGGCCTTCGCCGGTGAGCTTACCGCCTCTGTCACGGCTGACGGTCAACTCCAGATTTCAGCCGCCACGGACGTGAGCTTCGAAATAGCCGGAGATTCCTCAAACCTCATGGCCGCCCTCGGCCTGAACACCTATTTCACCGGCACCAGCGCCAGCACCATTGCCGTGGACAGTTACGTCAGCACGGACACGTCCCACATCAATGCCGGGGTTGTCGGCGACGACGGATTGGTGGCCACCGGCAACAACGATGTGGCCTCCATCCTGGCCACCATAACGGAACAAACCTCGACCGTGGGCAACACCCAAACCACCTTGAGCGGCGCCCTTGCCACCCTGGTGGCAAACGTGGGTTCCGCCGCCTCCAGCGCGGAACTCCAACAGACCTATGCCCAGACATCTGCGGAATATCTTTACGAACAGCAGGCCTCGACCACCGAGGTCAACGTGGACGAAGAACTCATCGAACTGACCAAGTATCAGCAGGCATTCGAGGCAGCATCGCAAATCATCAACGTGACCAGGGAAATGATGGACACCGTCCTGGACATGGTCTGATCAAAGGAAAGCCATTATGCGAATCAGCACATCACAGATTTTCTCGCAATCGCTCAACCAACTGAATTCGGCCCTGAACGATGTCTCGAAGCTCAACTCCATGACCGCCAGTCAGAAAAAGGTCAACAGCCCGTCCGACGACCCCTCGGGCATGGGCAAGATTGTGGAGCTGAGCTCCTACCAGCAGTCCTTGAGCGGCTATATCGACAATTGCGCCGTGGCCCTGGAACACCTGGGAATGGCCGACGATGTCCTGCTCACGGCCAGCGAACAGATCACGGCGGCCCAGGAACTTGCCGAGCAGGCCTCCACAGAGACTTACACCGCGGAACAGCTCAAAATCATGGCCCTGGAAATGGAGAGCTACATGGACAGCCTGTTCGCCATCGCCAACACCCAGATGGGTTCGGATTCGGTCTTTGCCGGGGACGACACCGGCGACAACGCTTACGAGATGGGACTGGGCGTCACCCTGCCCAATGATTCCCTGGAGGCGACCGACTTCGTTGCCCTGACCGGCGAAACCGACTCCACGATATCCGTCCGCTTTGACAGCGACGGCACGATCGGCACCGATGCCCTGGATTACAGCTATTCCACGGACGGCGGGGATTCCTGGACCACGGCCACCCTGGCTGCGGGTGACACGGAACTCGACCTGGGCACCTGCCGGGCGGAACTGGCCACAGGCACGGCGGTGACAACTGCGGACGACGACGGCAACGGAACGCAATTCTACGTGCGCGAGGCCGCTGTCTACACCGGCAGCAGCGAGGCCATGTCGGTCTCCATTTCAGAAAACACTTCCGTGGACATGAACACCGTGGGCAGCACCATTTTCGGCGGCGTGGACCAGGCCACGGGCCAGCCGTACGAATCCCCGAACCTGTTCGAAACCATCAGCGACTGCATCGTCTACATGGAAACCGGCGACTACGACAAGGTGGCCGAATGCCTGGAGGACCTGAAGACCTGCCATGAAGACGTCGAAACGGGCGCGGCAAACATCGGTGCCCGGGAAAACAAGACCACTTACACCCAGACGTCCCTGTCCCTGGTCAAGGAACTGACCAACAACAGCATCAGCAGCATCGAGGACGCCGACGCCACCCAGTTGGTCGTCGAACTGGAGCAGGCCAATTACATCTACGAAGCCGTGCTCAGCTCTTCGGCGGACATCATGAACATGAGCCTGCTCGACTACATCTAGGAGGGAATTATGGGTTACGTTTCATCTCTGTCCAGCACCGTCACTGCTTACGAGCCTGTCACCACCTCGGGCGAAATATCATTCTCCGGCCTGGGCAACGGTACGGACTTTTCGGAAATCATCGACGCCACCATCGACGCCGAGAGCTACCAGTTGGAGAATTACGAATCGCAGAAGGCAGAGAATGAATATATCATCGACCTTCTGGAACAGCTTTCAGATGCGATCGACGACTTCAACGACACCCTGGACGACATGGATGAGCTGGACGAGTTCTACTCCATGGTAGGCACCGTGAGCGACGACCAGGTGGACGTAGACGTGGACGGCAATGCCGACGTGGGCATCCACACCATCATAGTGAACCAGCTTGCCCTGCAGGACGTCTGGGTCAACACCGAAACTGCATACGACTCTGAAGAGACCGTTGTCGCCAGCTCGGCAACAACACTGTCCATTGATTTCGACGGAGAGACCATAGACATCGATGTCGCCGGCGGCACCACCCTGGAGGGACTCGTCACCACCATCAACGGCAACGTGAATGCCCGCGACAAGTTCGAAGCATCCATCCTGGATGACGGCGACGGATACTATCTCGTCCTCAAGAGCACGGACGCCGGCAGCGACAACACCATCTCCATCACAGACACCGGTACATTGACAGGCATGTCCGTGGCCGGATTTGAAAACACCCAGGCGGGCCAGAGCGCCCAAATCAAGGTGGACGGGTTCCCCACGGGCGCAGACGATTGGATCGAACGCGATTCCAACTCCATCGACGACGTGGTGGAAGGCATAGAATTCAACCTGCTGAGCACCACGGACGGCGAAGCGATCCAGGTCTCAATCGATTATGACACCGACGACATGTTCGATACCATCACCGAATTTACGGAAGAGCTGAACCAGATCATCCTGGACATTCAGCTGCTCACGGGCAGGGTGACCGAGGAGGAGGATTCCGACGAAGAGACGTACACCATCGACAGCTATGCATTGGATATCGTCTACAACGAGATGAAGTCCATTCTTTCGTCCTCAGCTCTGGGATTCACACGTTATGACGAAGATACGGGCGGAGACTACTACACCGCACTCTCGCAGATCGGCTTCGAAACGGATACGGATGAAGGATCGGACACGTACGGACAGCTCATTCTGGACGAAGACGAACTGGAAGAAGCACTGGACAATGACCCGGCAGCCGTGGCTGCCCTGTTCGCTGCCCGATCCGAAGGCGAGTCGGACAGCGAGGGGTTCCAGGTCATCTCGGTCATCGACGGCGTGACTCCTGCCGGTGAACATAACGTGGAATACACAGTGTCCGGCGGCGTGCTGGTCTCGGCCACCATCGACGGCCAGGAGGCTTCGATTGACGGCTGGACCATTCTCGGCACCGGCAGCAAGTCAAAGGGGCTCTATCTGTCCGTTTCCGACGAAGGGGACGGCGACTTCGAAGGCACCGCCCGTGTAAAACAAGGCAAGATCGGTGAGTTATCGGACTCCCTGGACGACGTGACCAGCTCCGAGACCGGAACCATCACGCTCCTCATCGAAAACTACGAGGAGCTGGTTACCAACCTGGACAACCAGATATATAATGAGGAAAAACGGCTCGACGCCCTGGAGACCTCGCTGGAGCGCAGATACGCCGCATTGGATGCGACCTTGTCTTCCTACGAAAACCAGAGCTCCCTGCTCACCTCTTTGACGGCACAACTGGATTGATCCCATCGGCGAAAGGCCTGAACGACCGAGCTTCCCCGCCGCATGGATCAGCCTCTTCACGACTGTCCCAGATCAACCGCCGGCCATCCTCCAGGGAGGCCGGCGTTGCTTGGCCTTCGTCGCGCATCCTGAGCAGGACACGCTCCAGTTGCTCCACCGACATCACCACCGGAAACAGCATAGGTCCTCCCACGGGATATAACGACAAAAACGGCCGCACCCAGGGGCGCGGCCGGGAGCCGTGGCTCCACATGAGCATCATTTCCGGAGATCGACCTTGGTCATCATGCGCTGACGCTCAGACCGGAAGAAGAGACATCGGCGCCCAAGCTGCCGAAGTCGAATGTCCCTTCCTGCATCTGGCCATAGGCTTCTGCTCCGCCCGCCTGGGTCTGCCCGGAACCCGATCCGACCATATTCAGCAACTGCTGAAACTGGTCTGAATCGCCGGACTCAATCCCGCTGAACATGCTTCCGGAAGAGAGCTGGTCCGCCATCTTGCCCAACCGGGACTCCATGTCGGCCTCAAGCTCTTCCTGGGAGACAAACCCGTCTTCGTTGGTGTCGAGGGCGTCGAACGCCTCCGTGCTCTGGGTTTCCCCATCGCCCACCGCGAACTCGGACTCGCTCAACAGGCCATCGCCATCCGAATCCATGGCATCGATGAAGTCGGAGGACGCTTCCGATGCATCGGGTTTTTCCATCCCCTGCATCATGCCGCCCTGCATGCCCATCATGCCGGTCATGGAACTCACTGATCCGATTTCCATTGACATTCTCCTTAGTTGATCCGTCTCTGGATTGCTCAGCCCGGCAACTGCCGAAGGACAGTCTCCCCTTCCCGTGGGCGGGCTGAGAACGAATGACGGAGTACTCACCTGAATCATCGGACACCGAGCGTTGGCAGTTACGTAATATATGTCTGTTTTCCCTAAAGAATCCTTAACAAGAGAACCATACCTCCAGGTGTGAGAGTCAGGGTAAATTGTCATTTCTTGCGCCAGGGGGATACAGGCAGGTATTTGTACTGCAGGACTCAGCATGGCCAACACAAGGCGGAGATGACCATGGACTCGCACGACTACGAAATATATGAATACAAGGGGAGGTTTGCACGCACCCCGATCAAATCCATACAGGAAGTGCCTCTGACCATCATGCTCAACGGGCGTGAGGTCGTGACCCTGCTCTGCACAGCCAAGCACCCCGAGTACCTGGCCATAGGCTTCCTGAAGTCCGATGCATTCCTGTCCAGCCCGGCCCAGATAACTGACCTGACCGTCCGCGACGAAGGCGACCGTCTGGTGGCCGAGGTCGAGACCTGCCACGACCCGTGGAAAGACCGGGTCATGGAGCGGTCCATCACATCGGGCTGCGGCAAGGGAACCAACTTCGGCCGCAATGTAGCCACCGTGTCCAAACGGTTCCTGGGCGGCGACATCAAGGTCACCCCCGAACAGATACTGGCCCACGCCAAAGAGTTGCACGAACGCTCCACCCTCTACAACGCAACCCGCGGTTGTCACAATTCCTCGCTGTGCACCCCGGACCAAATGCTCCTGTTCCGTGAGGACATCGGCAGGCACAACGCCATTGACATGATCTGCGGCCAATGCTTCCTCGACGATGTGGCCGTAGACGACAAGATGATCGTATCCACCGGGCGGATTGCCTCGGAAATCCTGCTCAAGGTGGTGCGCATAGGCATCCCCATCCTCGCCTCCACGGCCGTGGCCACCAGCTTTTCCGTGGAACTGGCCCGCAAGACCGGAATCACCCTGATCGGCAATATCAAGGATGACAGTTTCTGGGTCTACAACGACTGTGGACGAATCATCGGTTTCTGATCCGCACACCCCTTTTTTCCCTTCAGGAACAGCCTGAGTTCAATTTTCTTCATCTTTCTGAACACCCTGTTTTATTGACCAATTCCATACTAATTATGCCTATTGAGGCATAATTCCATTGAAACTTGTCAAGTTATTTAGACGGTTTACATAATTCTTGTGCCAGACCTTGAGTAAGTGCAAAAGCTTTGGCAAGATGGTGGGCGCCCCATAGGGTTTTCCAAACACGGAAAATACCAAGAGGACATCACATGGAACGCAACATGACCGAAGCAAAGCGCAAGCTGGACAGCAAGATCACCCAGTTGAAAAAAAAGTCGTATATCTCCAGTGAACTGATCGACCTGCTGGACGCAGTGGCGCACATACAGCTGGACGCGTATGCAGAGGCCGTTGTCACCCTGCCGCCCGACAGCGAACTGACCCCGGCCGAAGCAGTGTTTCAGGGGGTGTCGCTGATCGCCCGTGAAGACCTTCCCTATGATGCGGTCCAGGCCGAAACCCTGCTCGGCAAGCTCATCGATCTCCTGAGCAAGGCGGGTGGTCCCATGGGTGAAGGCGCCGACGCGGTAGCCAAAGCCCTGGCCAGCGACGAGTTCACTGCGGCAGAACTCTTCACAAAATTCCAGAACGACGACACCGCATTCTTCGCCTCCTGGACGGAACGTACTCCGAATGCGCCCAAGACCCTGCCTTTTTTGGCCTTTGCCTCCATGGGACCGTCCATCGAGGCCGCGGCGGGACTGCTGGCGGAAAAACTGCCCGCAATCAAAGTTCCGGCGGTCGGCACCTGCCCCGTCTGCGGCAGTCTGCCATTGATATCCTCCCTTGAGCAGAAAGAAGGCGCACGCCACGCCACCTGCTCCTTCTGCCGCCATCACTACCGGATCAAACGCATCAGCTGTCCGGTCTGCGGCGAAGAGGACCAGAAAAAACTCACCTTCTTCACGGTGGATGAAGAGCCGGGATTCCGCGTGGATGTCTGCGACACCTGCAAGACCTATATCAAGACCATCGATTTCCGGGAACTGGACCGTGTCGCACTGCCGGTTCTCGACGACCTGGACTCATTGGCCCTGGATTATGTGGCTGCCGGTCAGGGATACAAGCGGGCAACCCTGTCCGCATGGGGTTTCTAGACACAGGAGGCTTCCATGCCTGCTCTTCTCCGGGATACCATGCAGAAAAATTCGCACATCATGCCGATCATCGACCCTCTTGGCAAAGACGGGTTCGACATGCTCCTGTTCGATGACGCCAAGGCCAGGCAATACCTCCTTGCGCTGACCTGGCCCACGGGCGATCCCTTCTGTCCCCGGTGCGGACACCGTAAAGTATACTCCCTCTCCGGCGAACGGCTGCGCTGTGCCAGTTGCAAATACACCTTCCAGCCCTTTTCGGGCCGCTGGCTCAACAACGGCGCGCTCAGCCCGAGCGAATGGCTGCGACTCCTGGTGCTCTTCGTAAACGAAAATTCGGTCCACCAGATGAAGGAACAGCTGGAGCTGTCCTACAACACGGTCTACAAGGCACTGACCGCCATCCGGTTCGCCATCATGGCCCATGCCCTGGACGCCCGCCAACTGATCAGCTCCGCCACGGGCCTGGATTCATACCTCAAGGGCAACCGCCTGACGGGCGGCCCCCGTGAAATGCGCATGGACACCATCCCGGTCTACGGCATACTGCGTCGGGACGATCTGGTTTTCATCGACCTTGTGCCCGGCTTCCAGGCCGAGACGCTCTTCCACTTCCACATGAACTTCCACCTGAAGCTCATCCGCACCGGCAACCTGGTGTACACGGACAAATACAAGGAATATGACGCGCTCATGTTCTGCGGTAACGACTCCCTCCACTACGAGGTCATCCGCCGCTACGACGAGCCTCCCCACATCGACGCGGTAAAGGATGAATTCTGGGAGTACGCCCAGTCCCGGATCAAGAAATTCCGGGGCATCTCCTGCCAGCGCTTCCCGCTCTACATGAAGGAGTTGGAGTTCCGTTTCAACAACCGCGACAAGTCCCTGACCGAAATCCTGGCCGCCTATCTTTGCGCGCTGGTGCCCAGCGCGGACTGACCGGTCGGCACCTCTCTCTACGGCAGGCCGCCCGGACGCGGCCCCGCCATGCCACAGCCGGTCCGCTCCCTTTGCCCGCAGCGCCTGACGGTCAATTAATAATCCCTTTGATTACAGCTAGATGATTCGGCATACCCGCCCGGCCACCCGGCTGCCCTTCCTCAATTCGTCCATCATTAGCCCACCCGGGCAGATCTTGTGCAAAAGCGTGGTAAAGGTATCAATTTATGTCATTTTTGACATAACGCAAAACCATGCCCCCCAACATGTTTGAAAAAACATGTCGTTTTTCCCCTGTGCGAAAATAGTGCGAAGACACATTTCTTTGCCGCCCCCCTCCAACTCCTCCATAAAGGGGATAACCGAACAAATGGGAAAGGTACGCTCATGCGCATGATCAACAACCACTTGTCGGCTGCAACCGCGGCAGCCTCCACGCCCTTCCAGGGGCTTGGATTTGCCGTGGATGAGGTTTTGGCGGCGGCACAGACGATGACCCTGGTCCCTCACTGTCATGGTGGCAGTTCAGGCGTCTCTGTGTCCGTCCCGGAACCCGTAGTGCAGCCTGGCGGCTACAAGCTGCTCGTGGCCTTGGGCCGCGAGATCCGCGGGCGTTGACCCGCACCCAACCTCAGGAGGTCGAATGCATACCAATCGAAGAAACTTCCTCAAGCTCTCCGCTGTCGCGGCCACAGCCACGGCTTTCGGCGGACTCGGGCTTGGCAGCAATGCTCAGGCGGCTACCATGCCGAACCACGCTGCTGCCCTTGACCCGAAATGGAGCAAACAAACCACTACCGTCTGCTGTTACTGCGCAGTCGGCTGTGGTCTCGTCGTGAACACGTCCCTCAAGGACAAGAAGGCCGTCAACGTTGAAGGTGACCCGGATCATCCGATCAACGAAGGCGCCTTGTGCGCCAAGGGCGCATCCATCTGGCAGCTGGCTGACAACGACCGCCGCCCGGATTCCGTCCTCTACAGGGCTCCCTATTCCAAGGAATTTAAAAAAGTCTCCCTGGCTTGGGCCTTGGAGAAAATCGCGCACAACATCAAGAAGACGCGCGACGAAACCTGGACCGAAAAGAACGCCAAGGGCCAGGTGGTCAACCGTTGCGACGGCATCGCCTCCCTCGGATCGGCCGCTCTCGACAACGAGGAGTGCTGGGCTTACCAGACCATGCTCCGCAGCCTCGGCCTGGTGTACATAGAACACCAGGCGCGTATCTGACACAGCGCAACTGTTGCGGCTCTGGCAGAGTCGTTCGGACGCGGCGCGATGACCAATCACTGGATCGACATCCAGAACTCTGATTGCATTCTCATAATGGGCAGTAACGCTGCCGAAAACCATCCCATCTCCTTCAAATGGGTGACCAAGGCGCAGGAAAAGGGCGCAACCCTGATCCACGTCGACCCCCGTTTCACCAGGACCTCGGCCAAGGCCGACATGTACGCGGGCATCCGCTCCGGTTCCGACATCGCCGTGCTCGGCGGCATGATCAAGTACATCCTGGACAACGACCTGATCTTCAAGGACTACGTAGTCAACTACACCAACGCCTCCTTCATCGTCGGCGACAAGTACAAATTCGAAGACGGCATATTCGCAGGCTATGACGAGGCCACCAGGACTTACGACAAGTCCAACTGGGCCTTTGCCATGGATGCGGACGGCAATCCCAAGAAGGACCCGACCCTGACCGATCCCAAGTGCGTTTACCAGATGCTCAAAAAGCACTACGAACGCTACAACCTGGACAAGGTCTCCTCCATCTCGGGCATGGGCAAGGAAGACCTGACCAAGCTCTACGAGACCTATGCGGCTACCGGCGTGGCCAACAAGGCCGGAACCATCATGTACGCCATGGGCTGGACCCAGCACACCGTCGGCGTGCAGAACATCCGCTCCATGGCCATGATCCAGCTCCTGCTGGGCAACATCGGTGTGGCCGGCGGCGGCGTCAACGCCCTGCGCGGCGAATCCAACGTCCAGGGTTCCACCGACCACTGTCTGCTCTACCATATCCTTCCCGGCTACCTGAGCACCCCCAAGGGGTCCCAGCCCACCCTGGAAGCATACAACGAGGCATACACCCCGGTCTCCAACGATCCCAAATCCGCCAACTGGTGGCAGAACTACCCGAAGTATTCCGCCTCGCTCATCAAGTCCATGTGGCAGAACGACACCCCGGAAGACGCCTACCAGTTCCTGCCCAGGCTCGATTCGGCCTCGGCCATGGATTATTCCTGGCTGACCCTGTTCGACAAAATGGAAAAGGGCCAGTTCAAGGGATTGCTGGCCTGGGGCATGAACCCGGCCTGTTCCGGCGCCAACTCCAACAAGACCAGAAACGCCCTGACCAAACTCGACTGGCTGGTGAACGTTAACATCTTCCCCAATGAAACCGGATGGTTCTGGGAAGGGCCCGGCATGGATCCCTCCAAGATCAAGACCGAAGTCTTCTTCCTGCCCTGCGCGGTTTCCATTGAAAAGGAAGGCTCCATCACCAACTCCGGCCGCTGGATGCAGTGGCGCTACAAGGGACCGGACGCCCCTCACGGCCTGAAGCCGGACGGCGACCTCATGTACGAACTGATGAAAGAGATTCAGACCCTGTACAAGAAGGAAGGAGGCGCTTACCCCGAGCCCATCACCCGGCTCACCTGGGACGCCATCGCCACCAAGGGCGTGTTCGATCCCCACAAGACAGCCAAGCTGATCAACGGATTCTTCACCAAGGATACCGAGATCAAGGGCAAGATGTACAAGAAGGGCGAGCAGGTTCCCAGCTTTGCCTTCCTCCAGGCCGACGGTTCCACCGCTTCGGGCAACTGGCTGTATTGTCACTCCTACACCGACAAGGGCAACATGGCCGCACGCCGCGACCTGACCCAGACCCCGGAGCAGGCCAATATCGGCCTCTACCCGAACTTCTCCTGGTGCTGGCCCGTCAACCGCCGCGTGCTGTACAACCGCGCTTCGGTCGACCTTCAGGGCAAGCCCTACAACCCGGAAAAGGCGGTCATCGCCTGGAACGGCGAGAAGTGGGTGGGCGATGTGCCCGACGGCGGCTGGGCCCCCGGCACCAAGTACGCCTTCATCATGCGCAAGCACGGATTCGGTCAGCTTTACGGCCCCGGCCGCGCCGACGGTCCGCTGCCCGAATACTACGAACCGCTGGAATGCCCGGTCAAGAAGCATCCCTTCTCCGGCACCCTGCACAACCCGACCGCTCTCAAGTTCGACGCCGAGGAAAAGGCCGTGTGCGATCCCAGGTTCCCCCTGGTCGGCACCACCTACCGCGTCACCGAACACTGGCAGACCGGCCTCATGACCAGGAACTGCGACTGGCTGACCGAAGCCGAGCCTCAGGTGTTCGTGGAAATGAGTCCGGAACTGGCGGAACTCCGCGGTTTCGAGAACGGCGAGAAAGTCATTGTGGAATCGTTGCGCGGCTCCCTCTGGGCCAAGGCGATCGTCACCAAGCGACTGAAGCCGTTCCTGGTCCAGGGAACCACCGTCCATCAGGTCGGTCTCCCCTGGCACTTCGGCTGGACATGGCCCAAGGATGGCGGCGATTCCGCCAACCTCCTGACCCCGTCCGTTGGCGACCCGAACACGGGTATCCCTGAAACCAAGGCCTTCATGGTCAACGTCCGAAAGGCGTAAAGGAGGAATGACACATGAGTAAGACATTCTTCATAGACCTGACCAAGTGTACGGCCTGCCGTGGTTGCCAGGTTGCCTGTAAGCAATGGAAGAAACTGCCCGCCGAAAAGACCGAGAACTGGGGCTCCCACCAGAACCCCAAAGACCTGTCCGGCGTGACCCTCAAACTGGTCCGCTTCGAAGAAGTGGAAAAGGACGGCAAGATGCAATGGCTGTTCTTCCCTGAACAGTGCCGCCACTGCATTGAGCCGCCGTGCCTGGATGCCATGACCGTGCCCGGTTCCATCGTGCACGACAAGGAAACCGGCGCCGTGGTCTACACCGACCTGACTGCGAAGGAACCGAACAAGGATGCCTTCGGTATGTCTTGTCCCTATGACATCCCCCGCGTCAACAAGGAAACCGGCCGGGTGGTCAAATGCGACATGTGCATTGACCGCGTCAAGGCCGGCATGCTGCCCGCCTGCGTCCTGACCTGTCCCACCGGAGCCATGAACTTCGGCGACCGGGAAGACATGCTTGCACTGGCTGAAAAACACCTTGCTGCGGCAAGCAAGAAATACCCGGAAGCGGAACTTGTCGATGCCGAGTATGTGCGTGTCATCTACCTGGTGCAGACCGACCCGGACAGCTACTACGAGTCCATGTCCGCAGACGCTTCGCCCGTAAGGAACAGCCCCATGTCCAGGAAGCAGTTCCTGGCCGCCCTGGGACGTCCGGTCAAAAGCATGACCTCCTAATACCCCTCCCCCCCGGTGCGGACACTGTGTTCCGCACCGGGGTTTACTCTGCACGCCAGACATGCGAGAACACCTCCGTAGGCCACACCGTCCGGACACTGTCAGCGTCCGGGGCTATCGGAGTTTTTCACGACCCCGGCAATTGTTATTGTCGGGGTCGTCATGCAATGGCCAAAAGCCTGCCCGAATCCGATGTTACATTGTGGGGAAAAAGGGAATCCTTGTTTTTTTACGAGCGAGCCAGTAACGAGAGTGACAGCATAGTATTGTTGATCCCAATTTGGAGTAGAAACGTGCGAACCCCCTTTTGGATCTGTATTTTCACCTGCCTGACCCTTGTCCTGGCCGCATGTGATACCGCCGACGAATCCTCAATTACAGATTCGCCCACTCCGGGTGTGACCGACAACCTGATCACCCTGGGGTCATCCCTGGCCCTGACCGGCCATGCGGGATATCTCGGCACCCAGACCCTGCGAGGCGCCCAGGCGTACCTCCACCACATAAACGAGCAGGGCGGCGTCCACGGACGAAAGATCCGGGTGGACGCCGTGGACGACTCTTACGATCCGCCCCAATGCCTGGCCAACACCCAGCGATTCATCATCGACAACAACGTGTTCGCCCTGTTCTGCTACGTGGGCACCCCGACCACCCTCAAGGCGCTCCCCCTGGTGGAGGAAGCCCACATTCCCCTGGTGGGCATGTTCACCGGCGCCAATGCCCTGCGCCAGCCCGTCAACCGTTATGTGGTCAACATCCGGGCCTCATACTACCAGGAAACCATGGCTGCGGTGAGCCATATGGTCAACGATCTGGGGCTGCAAAAGATCGCCGTGTTCTATCAATTCGACGCTTACGGCTTTGACGGTCTCATCGGCACGGAGCTCGCCCTCAAGAAATACGAGCTTGAACCCGTTGCCCGAGGCTCCTACATCCGCGGAACGCAGGATGTGCAAGAAGGGCTGGAGAAAATCCGCAAATCCAACGCCGAAGCAGTGGTCATGATCGGCACCTACGGCGCCTGCGCGCAGTTCATAGAACTGGCCGAACAGCAGGAATTCAATCCGATTTTCTACACTGTATCCTTTGTCGGGGCTGAGGAACTGGCCCGCCGAGTCGGCATGAATTCTCCGGCCCACGTGTTCATGTCGCAGGTGGTACCGCCACCCATCGACACCCCCACGGACGGCTACTCGGCCAACGATTCCGCCAGCGACTACGTCAGGCTCCTCAAACGGTATTTTCCTGACGATACCCCGAGTTTTATCGGCCTTGAAGGATTCCTCAACGCGAAAATCATGGTGGAAGGCCTCAGAATCGCCGGGCGCAACCTGACCCGCGAACGATTCATCAACGCCATCGAATCCATCCACGATTTCAAGCTCGGACCGGGCATGTCCATCACCTACGGTCCTGCCGACCGCCAGGGGCTGGAGGCCATCCATTTCACCAAACTGCACCAGGGGCACTTCGTCCCGTTTTCCAACTGGTCCGGATTCAACGAAGAATTGAGGTCGCTTTGATGAGCCTCAGCACACAGGCCTCCACCCGCTTCGCCCGCATCGGCCTGCGCGAAAAGCTCCTGTTTTCCATGCTGGCAGCCGTGCTTTTCATCTCGGTGGCCATTGCACTCGTTTCCCGCTATATCCTGGTCAGCTCCCTGACCAACGAACTTGAAATGCGTGGCTTTGCCATCGCCCACTCCGTAGCGGAACGCGGCGGCTCGTACATCCTGGACAACGACATACCCAAATTGCTCTCCCTGATCTTCGACGAGGGCCGTCTCAGACAACGCAAGGATCTGGTCGCCTACATCTTCATCGAGAACCAGGACGGCAACATCCTGGCCCACACCCTGCCGCACAACCTCCCGGACAACCTGCGCGACAACACCATCCCGCCCGGCAAGCACGATTCCATCCGGCTGATGGAGTTGGGAGGCCAGGAGATATACGACCTGGCAGCCGCCATCAACGAAGGACTCTATCGCATCGGCACTGTCCATGTAGGACTGAACAAACGCCACATAGACTCCCTGGTGGGCAAGCTGCGCGTGGCCTTCCTCGGTTTCATCTCGGCAGTGATCATCATCACCATCATCCTCAGCTCCTGGCTGTCGAAATACATCACCAAACCCGTGTCGGACCTGACCCGGCTGTCCGACGAAATCAGCCGGGGCAACTTCGACATCCCGCTCAAGCTCGGATCGGGTGAGGACTGGGATGGCGCCGAGTGCCCGGCCTTCAGCAACACGGACCTGCCCTGCTGGCATTTCGACCAGTCCCGCAGCGGCCAGCGGCCCGGAGAAGCGCACCGAAAGTGTGCGGACTGCGCCTTCTACCGCAAGCACGAAGGAGACGAGGTCGTCCAACTCGGCGACTCCTTCCGCAACATGCTCTGGTCCATCAAGCTGTACCGACGCCGCCTGCGGGAGTCCGAAGAAAAATACCGTTCACTGTTCGACTCAGGCCCGGACCCGATCTTCGTGGTTGAATGCGCCACAGGCAAAATTCGCGATGCCAATCCGCGTGCCACGGAACTCTACGGATACCCCAAGCAGGAAATCATCGGGATGCGGTTTTTGGATCTCGGTCCCGAGCACAATATAGACTGCCTGACCTATTTCACGGATGGTGGAGGCGGCTGCGTCTACTACCCCAAGCTGATTCATTACAAGCAGGACGGCGAACCCTTCTTTGTGAACATACACGCCTGCCCCATTTCCTACAGGGGACAACACGCCATCATCATCGCGGTAACGGACATCACGGAACTGATCGAAAAGGATGCCCAACTCATCCAGGCGGGCAAGATGAAGTCGCTGGGCGAGATGTCGGCCGGCGTGGCCCACGAGATCAATCAGCCGCTCAACGCCATCAAGATGGGTAGCGAATTCCTCGCCAAGATGCAGGAAGAAGACCTGGAAATCCCCAAGGAACATTTCCTCGAGGTGGTCCGCGAAATTTCCATTCAGGTGGACCGTGCCGCCGAAATCATCAACACCCTGCGTTCCTTTGGCCGCAAGTCCGACCTCATGGCGGAACACGTGGACATCAACCAGCCCATCAGGGCGGTCCTGTCCATGGTCAGGCGACAGTTCGAACTGAACAACATCCGCTTCGTGTTGGAGTTGGCCGACAACCTGCAGCCCGTGCAGGCCCATTCCAACCGCCTTCAGCAGGTGGTCTTCAACCTGGTGGCCAACGCTCGGGATGCCATCAACGACGCTTCCTCACCTTCGGACGGCGATAGCGACCGCCGGATCATCATCCGCACCGGCGGAGAGAACGGCCGGGTTTATGCCGAGGTTGAAGACACAGGTTCCGGCATAGCCGAAAAGGATCAGCGCAAGATTTTCGAACCCTTCTTCACCACCAAGGAGGCCGGTCAGGGCATGGGGCTCGGACTGGCCATCACCTATGGCATCATTAAGGATTACGGTGGAGAGATACGCATCAACAGCATTCAAGGAAAAGGCACGGTTTTCAAGATTGAATTCCCTGCAGCCAGCAAGCGAGGAGAATGCAAGGCATGAAGAAAAAAGTACTGGTCATAGACGACGAACAGCCTACATTGAAGATGTTCTCCCTCCTGCTCGCCGCATACGGCTATGAGGTCCTGACTGCGGAGAACGGCCAGGAAGGCGTCGATACGTTCAAACGGGAGTCTCCTGGTCTTGTGCTGACCGACATAAAAATGCCGGTCATGGACGGTATCGAAGCGCTCAAGGCAATCAAAAAACTTGATCCTTACACGGAAGTCATCGTCATTACCGGCCACGGCGACATGGACCTGGCCATCCAGGCCCTGAACCTGGATGCCACGGATTTCATCAACAAGCCGTTGCAGCGCGAAGCCCTGGAAAAGGCCCTGACCCGCGCCGAAGAGCGGATGTCCATCACCAAGAACGAAGAAGGGCAGGTGGTGCTAGAAGAGCGAACCAGAGCTGCGGTCATCGGCGTGCGCGGCAACGTCACGGCCATGACCATGACCCGCCTGACGGAAACCTTTGTCCAGGCTGTGGCCCTGAAGAAAGACGTCATCCTCATCGATTTCGAAAAGAATGCCTCCATCAACGGGGCGGGCATCACAGGCCTGACCAAACTGATCAAGGAATATCAGACCGCAAATATCCGCATTATCCTTGCCGGCCTGTCCAGCAATTTCAAGGCGGTATTCGAGACCCTGGGCATAACCAAGCTCGTGGAAATGTTCGACACTGAAGAGGAAGCCCTGACCGCCCAATAGCGGAACGGTTTATTTGCCGAGTTTTTCCAATTCGTGAATCAATACGCCCAGATCGGGACGCATGTTGATGTCGTGGACATCAATGAAACGGATGATCCCTTTTGTATCGATGATGAACAGGGCGCGTTCGGTCATACCGTCGGACCGAAGCACGCCATAACTGGCCGCCGCCGCACCATGAGGCCAGAAATCCGACAGTACAGGAAAGTCCAGGCCATGCATGGCCGTTGCCCAGGCGGCCTGACTCGGGGTGTTGTCCGCGCTGATGCCCAAGAGTTCGGCATTGTTGCCGTGAAACAGTTCCAGGGCGAGGTTGTAGCCCGGCCATTGGTCGGAGCAGACCGGGGTCCACGCGGCCGGGACAAAGGAAATGACCACGTTCTTTTTGCCCCGGTAGTCGCTCAGGCGCACCTTGTTCCCGTCCAGGCCTGGCAACTCGAAGTCCGGTGCAGGATCGCCCACCGCGACCTTGAGCACGGAATCCGTCGGTTTGAGCTTCCCCACGTGATACGGGGTGAAATGTTCTGCAAAGGCCACGGCAGCAAACAAACAGGTCATCATGACCGCAAGAGACAGTTTACGTAACATAGCCCCCTCCTATCGACCTGTCTTGTCCAGGACGGTCTTCAAAAAAACGTCCTTGTCCGGGATTTCGCCCTCATGGAAAAACAAAATCTCCCTCTGGCCTTCCCTGAGATCGACCAAATAATATGCCGGGGTGCCGATTTCGCCCAAGGCCTTGTGGACCACGTAATCGGGGTCCTCGAAAATCGGAAATTCCACCCCGTACTTCTTGCGGTAGAACTCCACCTCAAAGGGCGTGTTGCCGACCCCGATGCCGATGAACCGAATGCGCTCGCCCTTGTCGGACGCGGTCGCCTCGACGAACATCCGGTTCACTGCGGGCGCTTCCCGCTGACAGATGGGGCAGTACATGCTGAAGACCTCGACGAGCAGGAAGTCAGCTCGGATGTCCGCCACGGAGAACTCGCCCTCGGGCGCGGCCAGATAGGCCCGATGTTCCGGACTGATCTGGCCCTTGAGGACCAGATCGGGGAATTGATCAGCTGCCATTGCCGGTGCGGTCGCCAATAACAGGCAGGCCGCCAAGGTCAGCATCATTTTCTTCATGTCATTATCCTCATCCTTGGGTGGATTTAACTCTCGTCGAAGGAGACCGGTGCCTATGAACCACGTATTTTATTATTCCAGAAAATACTCGCCTTAAGCAATACCCCCTCTCTCTCACATGCTTCTGCACCAAGGTTGCCACAGCCTGACCCGAACATCTTTTCTCGCCCTCTCCCATGGAGTTGTGATAAAGTGCGTCCACATGACGAATCACTAACCATAACCGGGCAGAAATGCTCTGCTCAAGAACGGGAAAAAGCATGGAACAGAAATACTCCTCTCACTCAATCATCACAGGGGCCATCCTGGCGCTGGGCATCGTGGCCGGCTGCTGGGTGCTGGGTAACGCCCTGGTCGGATTCAAGGCCATGGACCGGTATGTCTCGGTCAAGGGCCTGGCCGAACGGGAAGTGCCTGCCGACCTGGCCATGTGGCCCATCAGCTTCAGCGCCGCTGCCGACACCCTGCCCGAACTGGATGAGGCCCTGGCCCAATCCCGCGCCCAGATCATGATCTTTCTCAAGGCGCAGGGCCTGGGAGATGCGGAAATAATGAACGCAGCCCCGCTCATCCAGGACAACCAGATGAACATGCCGAACCAACGGCCCGCCCAGCGGTACACCGCCCAGGCCGTGCTCACGGTCCGTTCCAAGGATATCCCCACCGTGAAAAAGGGTATGTCCGCAGCCGGCGAACTCGTGTCCCTCGGTGTCATGCTGGTCCAGAACTGGGAATTCAGGCCGACCTTCACCTTCACCGGCCTCAACGCCATCAAGCCGGACATGATCGCCGAGGCCACCCGCAACGCCCGCGACGCAGCCAAACAGTTCGCCGAGGACTCCGGTTCCCGGGTTGGCAACATCCGCAGGGCCAGCCAAGGCTATTTCAGCCTTGAGGACAGGGACCAGTACACGCCGGAAATCAAACAGATCAGGGTCGTGACCAACGTCGACTATTTCCTGGAAGACTGATCGGGCTTTTCAAAAACAAACAGGCCCTGCAACAATTCTGTTGCAGGGCCTTGTTATTATCCGAATTTGCGCAAAGCTATTCGTTGACCGTTCGCAAGACTGAGTCCAGTGCAAGATACTTTCCATACAATCCGGTATATTTCTCCACGGCACCGGCTGAGGGAGTCGCTCCACCGGGAGCATCCATGACCACATACCTCGTCGCAAGATCGACCAGAGCCACTTTATCGCCGCCATCCCGTTTCACGCACCACACGGCCTGAATGGCCGCGCCGAGTGCTCCTGCTTCTTCTACCACGGGACAAACCACCGGACAGTCGAAAACATCAGCCACCATCTGCCGCCACAACGTGCTTTTGGCCCCGCCGCCGACCAGCCGGATTTCCGCAGGCTTCACGCCGAGACGCTGCAGGACGCCCATCCCGTACCGCAAACCGAAGGTCGCCCCTTCCATGGCCGCACGACACAGGTTGGCCGGAGTGTAGTTGGAAGTATTCAGACCGTGCAAGGAAGCCGTTGCCTTCGGCAGGGCCGGAGTCCGCTCGCCATTGAAATAGGGCAACAGCATGACGCCGCCCGCGCCCGCGTCGGCCTGGGCAGCTAACGTATTGAGCTTGGCGGTGTCCATAGCCAGCAGATTCCTGGTCAGCTCGGTGGCCACGGTCACGTTCATGGTGCAGACCAGAGGCAACCACCCGCCGGTGCTTGAACAAAACGCGGCCAGTTCCCCCTGCGGGTCGATGACCGGCTTGTCCGCATGGGCGTAGATAGTGCCCGAAGTGCCGAGCGAGGCCGTGACCACGCCCGGAACCACGTTGCCGGTGCCGATGGCCGCGATCATGTTGTCACCGCCGCCGCTGGAGACCAGGACGTCCGTGCCGAATCCGAACTCTGCAGCCACCTCCGGTCGAACCACGCCTGCGGGCTGGTCGGATTCAATCAGCTCGGGCAGACAATCGACCAGCTTGCCGGACGGGTCCATGGCGGTCAGCATCTCCATGCTCCAACGCCGCTGGGCCACATCGAAATAGGCCGTGCCGGAAGCATCGCCGCATTCGGTCCTGCGCTCACCCGTGAGCCAATAATTTATATAATCATGGGGCAACAGAACAGTGGACAGCCGGTCATAGTTCTCCGGCTCGTTGTCCTTGAGCCAAACCACCTTGGAGGCCGTAAACCCTACGGCCACGGAATTGCCTATGGCATCGACCACCGCCTCCTGACCGCCCATGGCTTCAGTGACGGCACTGCACTGGGCCGTGGTGGCCGTGTCACACCACAGCTTGGCCGGGCGGATGACCTCCCCGGCGGCGTCCAGGGGCACGAACCCGTGCTGCTGGCCGGATACACCGATACCGCGCACCAGAGACGGATCGACTCTGGGATCGGACACCAACTGGCCCAGGACGGCCCGACAGGCGGCTATCCACCAGCCCGGCTCCTGCTCGCGCTTGCCCGTACCGTCTTCAATCAGGCTGTGCGGAGCGTGGGCCTCGGCCAGAATACCGCCGGACTCCGCGTCCAACACCAACCCCTTGGTCCCCTGCGTCCCGGAATCAATCCCAATAAACAGTCCATTCATACGACAACTCCCGTCCGCCGAAGGCACCCTAGATAGCGTTGATCAAAATATTTTCGAGCATCTCCTGACGACCGGAAACACGCTTGGGTTCGCCCAATTCCAGGGCCTTGGCTTCCATGGATTCCAGGGTCTCGTTACCTTCCAGCATGGACTTGCCGAAACCGGTGTCCCAACCGGCATACCGTTGCGCCTTGAACTCGCTGATACGGCCGTCGTCCATGATGGCCTGAGCAGTCAGCAGGGCGCGGGCAAAGGTGTCCATCCCGCCGATATGGGCGTGGAACAGATCCGCCGTGTCAATGGAAGCACGGCGCACCTTGGCGTCGAAGTTCAATCCACCTGAACCGAGTCCGCCGTTTTCCAGGATCACGAGCATGGCGCGGGTGGTGTCGTTGATGTCCGTGGGGAACTGGTCCGTATCCCAGCCGAGCAGGGGATCACCCATGTTTGCGTCCACCGAACCGAGCTTGCCCGCTTCCGCGGCCACGGCCAGGTCATGGGCAAAGGAATGACGAGCCAGGGTGGCGTGGTTGGCCTCGACGTTGATCTTGAAATGGTCGAGCAGGTCGAATTCGCGCAGGAAGGACAGGACCGTGGCAGAATCGAAGTCATACTGATGTTTGGTCGGCTCGTGGGGCTTGGGTTCGATGAGGAACTGGCCGGTAAAGCCAATTTTTTTGGCATACTCCACGGCCATGTGGAAGAAGGCCGCGATCTGGGCACGCTCACGTTTCATGTCCGTGTTGAGCAAAGTCTCGTAACCTTCACGGCCGCCCCAGAAGACATAGTTCTGGCCGCCCAGTTCCCTGGTGGCGTCCAGAGCGCGGCGCACCTGCATGGCGCAACAGGCGACCACGTGCGGATCCGGGTTGGAAGCCGCCCCATGCATGTATCGGGGATGGCTGAACATATTGGCCGTACCCCAGAGCAGCCTGACGCCGGCTTCCTGCTGATAAACCTTGGCCTTGGCCACGATGGTCTCCAGGTTGTCTATGGATTCCCGGAAGGAAGCGCCCTCGGGCGCAATGTCCCGGTCGTGAAAGCACCAAAACGGTACGCCGAGCTTGGTGATGAACTCGAAATTGGCTTCCAGGGTCTTCTCCGCCACCTCCATGGGAGTTCCGGCATTCCAGCTGCGTTCAAAGGTGCCGGAACCGAACGGGTCGCTGCCCTGGGACTTGAAGGTATGCCAGTAGCAGACCGCGAACCGAAGATGTTCGGCCATGGTCTTGCAGCCTACCACCTGTCCGGCGTCGTAGTACTTGAAGGCCAGAGGGTTGGTGGAATCCCTGCCCTCGAACTCGATTTTCCGCACTTCGGGGAAAAAGTTATTCATTGTCTACCTCGCTCTTTATTTTCCTGTTATTATTGAAAATTGATTAATTATTGCGTTTACAAATCGATCATCTTGACCGATGTATCTTGTCCAGCGGCGACTTATAGAGTTCACTCAGGACGAACCCGGCAGCCCCACGCGCCCAGTCGTTGTCACCCCATGCCTGAATGACGATCTCGGTAGCCTCGAGCAATTCCTTGTTGAGAAACTTCTTCATGGCCCTGCGCATGGGCGTGTAGACAAGGTCTCCAGCCCTGACACCTTCGCCGGTGACAATAACCCGCTCGGGATTGAAAATCTGAATGAGTCCGGCAATGCCTTGGCCCAAGATGGTCCCGGCCTCGCGAAAAAGCTTCTGCAAACCGGTATCCCCGGCCTTGGCCATAGACGTAACATCCTCTATGATCAGAGTCTCCAGATTCGGAATGGAACCTCGCCTCCTGGACAGCTGTTCCTTTGCCCTGCGAAGAATGGAACCGTCGCAGGCATAGGCCTCCACGCAGCCGAACTTGCCGCACCGGCACGGCTCTCCATCAGGCACCAGAACCACATGACCGAATTCCGCACCGATGCCGGACGATCCCCGGTAAAGCTTGCCGTCCACCACGATGCCCATGCCCACACCGTGCTCCATGGTGACCACCAGAAAATTGTCGATCCCCTTGCCCAGCCCGAACCACTGGGAGGCCACGGTCACGGAATTGGCATCGTTCTCGATGTAAACGTCCATGTTCAGGCGGGCGGAAACCATGGCGCGGATGTTACTTTGTCCCTTCTTCAGCGGCGTCCACATGCAGGTACCGGTGGCCGAATCCACGAAACCGGATATGCCCAGGCCGCAACCGGCAATGTCCTCCATGCGCAACCGGGCATCCTCAACGCAATGCCGAACCCCGTCCTCGATAAAGTCGGCCACGGTCGCCTCCGACCGCTCGCTGACCCTGATGGGCATGGTGAGAGACGACTTCACGTCCCCCACGAAATCCACCACCGCAAAACTGACCTGGAAAGCGGAAATCTTGACGCCCACCACATGGGCGGCCTCGGGATTGAGGGTGAGCATGATACGCCGTCGCCCGCGCTTGGGTTTGCACCCGCAGTCCTCTTCGCGGATGAGCCCCTGGCTTATCATGGCTGCAGTAATGTTGGTCACCGAGGCCCGGCTTTGCCCGGTTCTCTCGGCTATCTCCACTCTGGAGATACGCCCGGCCTCGCGTATGCTGTTCAGAATATTGAACTGATTTACGGCACGGGTAAAATCTTGGTTGGCAGCCTTCATTACTGGACGTCCTTTAATTCACTCACAAAACTTAAAAATCAACTTCGCAACCAGGGACTGAGGAAATTTATAAAACAAAAAGAACGATATTAAATTCAATAATTCAAGATTAATAGAAAAAGAAGCCATTGTTGAAATCATAAAAAAATGTCCCTATTATCAAAATGTTTAACAGGGATAGGATGGCATGGCAAGAAATGCAACAGCCTATTATTATTGATATCATCGAACCAGACAAGGTTAATCAAAGCCTAAGATTGGTTAATTATATCAGTATTTCAAGGCAGTTAAAAGACAGATGCAACAAAACTCGACAACACTTCAATTCTTGTCGTTTTCAAGTTTATTGAACGAATTAATTCTTGCCACAGGCATTATTTTTTGGCAGAGTTCGCCGTATGATGTGGCAGATTTTCCGCCGGGGAGGCAGGAAGTCGGCCCGGGCCGTTTGCCGCACCATCCCATTTTGGAATTCAGTTGCGGATGCCCTTAATCTGGGCATTGAATGCCAAGAATGGCGGACGGGCGGCTCTTCGCCCCCCTGCCCCGCCCGGGACAGATAAACGGAATGTGGTAAGGAGGAACCCCACATGTTGAAGAAACTCACATTGCTGGCTGTTGCTGCCGTCGTGATCATGGCCTTTGGCACCAGTGCCGTGGCCAAGGACCTGATTGTCGGCGTTTCCTGGTCGAATTTCCAGGAAGAGCGTTGGAAAACCGATGAAGCGGCCATCAAGGGCCAACTCGAAAAAATGGGCGCCAAATACATCATGGCCGATGCCCAGGCCTCCGCCGAAAAGCAGATCGCCGACGTCGAGAACCTGATCGCCCGGGGAGCCAACGCCCTGATCGTGCTGGCCTGGGATGCCGATGCCGTCCTGCCCGCCATCGCCAAGGCCGAGGCCGAGGGGCTGCCTGTGGTCGGCTACGACCGCCTCATCGAAAAGAAAGGCGTTTTCTATCTGACTTTCGACAACAAGGAAGTTGGCCGCATGCAGGCCCGCGCCGTCTATGCCGTCAAGCCCGAAGGCAACTACGTCTTCATCAAGGGCGCACCCACCGATCCCAATGCCGAATTCCTGTACGAAGGCCAGTTGGAAGTCCTGGACGAGGCCATCAAGGCCGGAAAGATCAAGAACGTGGCCGCCCAGGGAACCGAGGGCTGGAAGCCTGAAGTCGCCCAGCGAAACATGGAACAAATCCTGACCGCCATGGACAACAAGGTCGACGCAGTCGTCGCTTCCAACGACGGCACCGCAGGCGGCGTTGTGGCCGCCCTGACCGCCCAGGGCATGGAAGGCATCACCCCGGTTTCCGGCCAGGACGGCGACCATGCCGCCCTGAATCGCGTTGCCCGCGGCATCCAGACCGTCTCCGTATGGAAGGACGCTCGCGTGCTGGGTGAGGCTGCTGCCAGAATAGCTGTGGAACTGGCCCAAGGCAAAACCCCGAAAGCCACCATCAAGTGGTCGGGTGGAGCCAAGGGCGTTGAAATGGACGCCATCCTGCTTCCCCCTATTCCCGTCACCAAGGACAATCTGAGCCTGGTCATCGATGCAGGTTGGATCACCAAGGACGTCCTGTGCCAGGGCGTCGAGGGCCAGTGCCCATAACCCGCTGAGTAATCGCATATACTGTGGGGGACGTCCGAATGGGCGTCCCCTTTCCGCACCCGTTGAGCTGCACCTTTCCCCATGGCCGCTTTCCGGGTATACATACTACTAAACAGCAACACTTTTCAGGGGGCAGGCGGCTTTATGGATTCCCAAGAACAAGAGAGCAGGCTTTCATCCTTCGAACGCCTGTGCAGTACCCTCGAGATCGACACCCGAATGCTGGCCATGATCGGTGCACTGCTCGTCATCTGGATCACGCTCAACATCATGACCGACGGCATCTTCTTCACGGCCCGGAACATGTACAACCTGGCAGTGCAGACCAGCGTGGTCGGGATCATGGCCACCGGCATGGTGCTCGTCATCGTGGCCCGGCACATCGACCTCTCCGTGGGGTCGGTCATGGGCTTCACCGGCATGGTCATCGCTTTTTTGCAGGTCCACATATTCACTCTGGGCGCCGCCTGGAACTGGCCCCTGACCGTTGTCTGCGGCCTGTTGCTGGGCGCCCTGATCGGCCTGTGGCAGGGATGGTGGATCGCCTTCCGCGGCGTTCCCGCCTTTGTCGTCACCCTGGGCGGACTGTTGGTCTTTCGCGGCGCGGCCTACCTGGTCACCGACGGCCGAACCGTAGCCCCCATGGACAAGACCTACCAGTTGCTCGGCGGCGGCATCGACGGCTCCATCGGGGCCACCGGAAGCTGGATATTCGGTGCCATCTGCATCCTGGCCCTGCTCTTTGCGGCCCACCAGGGGCGCATTCGGCGCAAACGCTATGGCTGCAAGCCCAAGGCGCTTTGGGCGGAACTGCTTATCCTGGGCGTCTCCATCGGACTTATCTGCGGCTTTGTCATGATCATGAACTCCTACTACAAACCGCGTACGGAAATCCCGCGCGGCATCCCCATCCCGGTGCTTATTCTCATCGGCGTGGTGGTCATCATGACCCTGCTGGCCAAGCTCACCAAATTCGGCCGCTACGTCTTCGCCATCGGCGGCAATCCCGAAGCGGCCGAGCTGTCCGGCATCAACGTGCCGCGCGTGACCATGTACATCTTCGGCGTCATGGGCGTCCTCTGCGGCGTGGCCGCGGTCATCACCACGGCCCGCCTCAATGCAGGAGCCAACTCCATGGGCATGATGGCAGAGCTCAATGTCATCGCTGCTGCGGTGATAGGCGGCACGTCCCTGGCCGGAGGACTCGGTTCCATTGCCGGGGCCATCCTCGGCGCACTGATCATGCAGTCGCTGGAATCCGGCATGGTTCTGCTCGGCGTATCCAGCGCCATGCGTCAGGTGGTCATCGGCCTGGTCCTGATCATGGCCGTCTGGTTCGACGTGGTCTACAACAAGAACAGAAGATAGGAGCGCATCATGTCACAGACACCATTGGTTGAAATGCGCAACATAAACAAACGATTCGGCGGAGTCCATGCCGTGCAGGACGTATCCATCGACCTCATGGCAGGCGAAGTGGTCGGTGTGCTCGGCCACAACGGCGCGGGCAAGACCGTGCTCATGAAGGCCCTGTCCGGGGCCATCCCCTGCGATGAAGGAGATATCTTCATCAACGGCGAAAAAGTGGAAATTAAAAGGCCACGCGATGCCCGTGCCCACGGCATCGAGTGCATCTACCAGACCCTGGCCCTGTCCGACAATCTGGACGCCCCGGCCAACCTTTTCCTGGGCCGGGAGATCATGACCAAATGGGGCACCCTGGACGATGGGCGCATGGAAAACGAGGCACGCGCGGTCATCAGCCGCCTCAACCCCAACTTTACCAACATCAAGGACCCGGTCCGCAACATGTCCGGCGGCCAACGCCAGTCCGTGGCCATTGCCAGGGCCATCTACTTCAATGCCAAGATCCTGATCATGGACGAACCCACGGCAGCCCTCGGCCCGCACGAGACAGCCATGGTGGCGGAACTGATCAAACAGCTCAAGAGCGAGGGCATCGGCATTTTCCTGATCAGTCATGACCTGCACGACGTCTTCGACCTGGCCGACCGGGTGTCGGTCATCAAGAACGGCAAGCTCGTGGGGACGCAACGCACCAGGGACGTGACCAAAGACGAGGTGCTCGGCATGATCATCCTGGGCAAGAACCCCGGAGAACCCAAGGCCGCATGACAGCCCGTTCCATGACAGCAAAACGGCCGTCTCCTTACGGATGCGGCCGTTTTGCTGTCATGGATGAAAGGACCTACTCCAGCAACAGGAGTCGCACCGCCTCCATGCCGGACCAGGACTGATACAGGGCCATGAGAAAAAGAAGCGCGTTGGTTGCCCCGTGGGTCAACGCCAACCGGGGCTTCTTTCCGCCGGGTTTTTGCAGGATATACCCGGTGACAAGGCTGATCAGGATAAGCGGCACCATGAACATACCCACAAGATAGTGGCCGCCGGTCAGGCCCAGGGTACCCCAGCTTTGCTGCGCCATGTACAGACCGAGCACCATACCGGCCAGCCAGACCCAATCGACCACCTTACCGAGCAGCACGTGCCGCTTCCAGTTGAAGGAAGCCTTCTGCTTCAGATGCTGAAAACGAAATCGATTGCACCCCATGTACAGGACATAGGAGGCAAGGATAAGGCAGAGCGCCTGCATAATCGGATGTATCCAAAGCATGATCGTCCTTTCCGGCTACAAGGTGTTTATTAAAAGCGGGAACAATCCCAGCGGCAGGGAAACATACATGGCCGTTGACGCCGGACGCAACCGGTTGGTCGCAGCCATGCCGGCGGCCGCGCCCCCGGTCAGCAGCAGGACCGGCGGGACTATCCACCGAAGCGATTCCGGCCCGGCCAACCCGGCCAGACAGCCCAATCCCACGAAATACGCCCCCACCCACACGCCCATGAGTCGGGAACGGAAGGCCGGAGACAGGGAGGCGGAGAGCATGGCGAATCCGGCGCGTTGGTAATCGGCGCGGTGCTTCTCGGCCAACAGCCAGAAATGGGGCACCTGCCAGAGATAGAAAACCACAGTCACGGCCAGGATGCCCGGATCAAACGGTTGACCGCCTGCGGCCATCCACCCGGTCAGGGGCGGCGCGGCCCCGGCAACCCCACCGGCCAGCAGGGCCAGGGGTGTAACCCGCTTCAACGGGGTGTACACGCCGTTGTACACCGCCACTATAACCACACCAAGCAGGAACAGCGCCCCTCCACCGGCCAGAAAAAAGCTCGCCAGTCCGGCCGACAACAGGAGCGCTGCCAGCAGGGCGGCCCGTGCAACCGGTATCCGGCCAGAGGCCAGAGGGCGGTTCCGGGTGCGCTCCATGCGTGCGTCCGGCCCACGCTCCTGAATCTGGTTCACCACGGAACAGGCGGCGCACAGGGCAAACGCCCCGACAGGGGCCAGGACCGCCCCGGCAGGATCAGCCCCGCCGTGATACAGCACGCCGAACAGGCTCCCGGCGGCCACGGCCAGACTCACGCGCGGCCGGATCAGCCGCAGGCCGTCCCGGATCATTGTGCACCTTCCGCGCCCAAAGACTCAATATAGCCGATCAACCCCTGCAACGTTTCCTCATCAAGGTCGTCGTAAATGGGCATCTCGTCCTCGAATCCCTCGGGGATATTGGCCGAAGGGCCGACAATGGCCCGCCTGACATAGGCCTTGTCCGCAATGGCCGTGTAGGGCTTGCCGTCAGCATCCTTTCCCTTGCGCTCGGAGCCGAACAGTCCCAGGAAGGTCGGTCCGACATCATCCTCGCCCGTGGCGGTGTGGCAACCGAGACACCCCTGCTCTTCAGCCAGGACCTGCCCCGGATGGACCTTGTTGCCCTGAAGCAGATAGGCGGCCATGGCGTCGATCTGGACATCGGAAATATCTCCGTCAAAGGACGGCATCTCGTCATCCCACCCCTTGACCAGCTCGGCCCCCGGCTCCAGCACGGATCGCCTGAAGTAGTCCGCGTCCGCCTTGAGCGTCTTCTCGGAGCCGTCGGCAAGGACCACAGTCCGATCCCGGTTGGCCATATTGAGCAGACTCGGGGCCGCGTCCTCGGACAGGTCCATGGAGTGGCAGTCGAAACAGCCGAACTCCTTGAGCAGGGACAGCCCCACATCCCCTTCTTCGGGCTGTCCGGCGTCGGCCAGCCAGGCGTCGAACTCGTCCTGTTCCAGCACCCGCAGGATGGAAAGCATGTTCGCGTGTTTCAGGCCGCAGTATTCGGCACAGAAGATATCGTAGTCGCCCAGCGTATCGGACTGAATCCACACGCTCGTTTCCATGCCCGGCACCATGTCCCACTTCACGCGCATGGCCGGGATGTAAAAGGAGTGGATAACGTCCCTGGCCGACAGGCTCAGCTTGACCGGCGTGTTCACCGGCACCACCAGCTCATTGGAGGATTTGCCGTTTTCGTAGGTGAACCGCCAGGACCACATGCGCCCTTCCACGGCCACGACCATGGCCCCCTCCGGGATGGTCCGCATGGCCTTGAACGAGGTCCAGCCGGTCCAGAACAACCCCATGACGATGATGGCGGGCAGCACGGTCCAGATCACTTCGAGCAGCACGGAACCCTTGATTTCCGTGGCCTCGGGATTGCGCGTGTAATGGTATCGCCACAGGAAATAGAGCATGACCACGGTCACGGCCACCAGAATGAACACGGAGAATCCGAGAATGATGAGGAAGGCCTGGTCCACTTCCCTGGCTGCGGAGAAAATCTGCGGATACATCGTTTCCTATCCTGCTTCCTTTACTTCTTCCGGTCGTTCAAAAGCCGCGAGGACAAGGCGCAAGAAAAAGGCAAGACCGAAGCGTATCCGGAATACGTGAGGGTTTGTCTTTTTCGCAGCAACGCAGTCCTCGTGGAGTTTTCAACGACCGGCTACCTGTTCGCCGTATCGAAAAAGGTGAAACCGATGAAAATGGCCAGGATGACAAAGGCCAACAGGACCATGCTCTTGAGCGTCCAGCTCTCATATTTCAGGTGCATGAAGAAGAAGACCACCAGGGCCGCCTTGGTCGAGGCAATCGCCATGGCCACCACCACGTTCAGGAACCCGAGGTCCACGGTGGACGCCCAGACCGTGATCCCCGTGAACACCATGAGCGCGGCCCATACGGCGACGAACAGTCCGTAACCGGGTCCGTGATGTCGTGTCTGCTCACTCATGCCCGCACCCTCCTAGGTGATGAGGTAATAGAGCGGAAAAAGAAAAATCCAGACCAGATCCACCAGATGCCAGTAGAGTCCTCCGTTTTCCAGGGCCACGTAATGATCGGACGTACACTTCCCTGCCCGTATCAGCCACCACACCCATCCGAACAGGGCCATGCCGATGAGCACGTGCACCCCGTGCAGGCCGGTCATGGTGTAATACAGGGCAAAGAACGCCTGCTTGCCGGGTGCCCAGTCCGCTATGTCCGCGGAACCGGGATAAATGCCCATATGGAACTTGTGGGACCACTCAAAGTACTTGATGACCAGAAAGCAGCAGGCCAGGGCCACGGTCAGACCGATGAATACTTCCGCCAACCTGCGGTTGCCCTTTTGCAGGGCGGTCACGGCCAGGGCCGCGAACAGGCTGGATGTTATCAGAACCACGGTATTGGTGGTGCCCATGGTCACGTCCAGCAACTTGCTCGCCTCGTGAAACTCGATCGGGAAGCGCCCCAGGGTCACGGCATAAAGCACGAACAATCCGCCGAAAAGCAGTATCTCCGTGAACAGAAACAGCCACATGCCCATCTTTGCACCCTGATAGTCCCTGTGCTCATGCATCGTCCTGCACCTCGCCGAATTCGTAGGGACCATGCGTGACAACGGGTTCTTGATCGAAATTATGGGTGGGCGGAGGCGACGGCAGGGTCCACTCCAGGGTGGCCGCCGCCCACGGATTGCGTCCGGCAGGTTCGCCGCGGTAGCGCGACCGGATCAGGTTGTAGCACATCAGCCCCAACCCGATCAGGGTGATCCACGAGCCATAGGTGGAGAACTGATGCAGCTGGGTGTACTGGGGCAGATAGTCGTAGTAGCGGCGCGGCATCCCGGCCAGACCGAGCAGGTACATGGGAAAGTACAGCCCGTTCAGGCCGACCACCAGCAGCAAGGCGCTGATGATCGCCTGCCTGCGATCGTACATGCGCCCGTACATCTTGGGGAACCAGTAGTGAATGGCCGCGAACATGCCGAACCCGGTGCCGCCGAAGATGACATAGTGGAAATGGCCGACCACGAAATAGGTGTCGTGGACGTGCATGTCCGTGCCCGCACTGCCGAGCACCAGCCCGGTGATGCCGCCCATGGCGAACAGGAAGATGAACCCGAGCGCGAAGATGAGCGGCGGCTCCGGCCGGATGGACCCCTTGTACATGGTGGACAGCCAGTTGAAGACCTTGACGGCGGA
This sequence comes from Pseudodesulfovibrio sp. S3, assembly GCF_004025585.1. Taxonomy (NCBI): domain Bacteria; kingdom Pseudomonadati; phylum Thermodesulfobacteriota; class Desulfovibrionia; order Desulfovibrionales; family Desulfovibrionaceae; genus Pseudodesulfovibrio; species Pseudodesulfovibrio sp. S3. The sequence goes on along the minus strand of NZ_QTZO01000005.1, from coordinate 254,015 downwards.
AGGCACGGCCACCACGAAGGTCAGAAAGGAAAAAACCATGACCGCCGTGTCGGACATGCCGGACACGAACATGTGATGCGCCCAGACCAGCGACCCGGCAAAGGCGATGGCCAGGGACGAACCGACAATGGTCTTGTATCCGAAGATGGACTTGCGGCAGAAGACCGGGATGATGTCCGAAATCACGCCCATGGCCGGGAGGATCATGATGTAGACCGCCGGGTGGGAGTATATCCAGAACAGGTGCTGGTAGAGGATGGGATCGCCGCCCCGGGCCGGGTCGAAGATGCCCATGCCGAGCAGCCGCTCGATGATGATCAGGACCACGGTGATGGACAGGATGGGCGTGGCCAGCACCTGAATCCAGGCCGTGGCGTAGAGAGACCATGCAAACAGGGGCAACCGCGCCCAGGACAGCCCCGGCGCGCGCAGCCGGTGGATGGTGACGATGAAATTCAACCCCGTCAGGATGGACGAGAAACCGAGGATGAATACCCCGGCCACGGCCATGGAAACGTTGGTGGTGGTCACGGACGAAAACGGCACGTAGAAGGTCCAACCCGTATCGGGTGCGCCTCCGCCGGTGAACAGCGAGACGAGCGCCGTGCCGCCGCCGATGACGTACAGCCAGAACGAGAACGTGTTCAGCCGGGGAAAGGCCACATCCTCGGCCCCCAGCTGCAGGGGCAGGAAGATGTTGCCGAACGCCGCCGGAATGCTCGGGATGACCACCAGGAAAACCATGATCACCCCGTGCAGGGTGAACACCGCGTTGTACTCCTGCGGTCCGATGAGGTCCTTGCCCGGCCAGAACAGCTCCAGCCGCATGAGCAGGCCGAGAAATACGCCCACCGCGAAAAAGGCCATGATGCACCACAGGTAGAGCATGCCGATGCGCTTGTGGTCGATGGTGAACAGCCATTCCCGGACCCAGGACTTGTCGCCGGGCGTCATGAAGCCAGCATCAACGGTCATCAACGCCTCTTCTTTTTTCCGCCCAACAGCAGCCAGGTCAGGAAAATGCCCACGAAACCGAGGATGGAAAACCCGGACACGCGCAGGATGTCAAAGACGTACCGGCGCCCGTCGGGATCATAATTATAACAATAGGAAAGCAGCCGCTTCACGGACAGCCCGGTCTTGCCCGTGGCCGCTTCGGTGCCTGCCATGGTGATGTCGAACGGCAGGAATGTGGTGCCGTAGAGGTAGCGCACCACCTTGCCGCCGGGAGCAATGGCGATGGCTGCCACCGGGTGCGCCCACAACCCGCCCTGCTTCTGGACCGTGTAGCCGATGGCGCCCAGAACCGCGTCGATGGCGTGCTGGTCGCCGGTCAGGAAGGTCCAGTACTCGGCCGGGAAACCGTCGCCGGTAATGGCCGTGTAGTTGCGCTTGGCCCGGGCCGAATCCCTGGGGGTTTCACGGGCGTCAAAGCTCATGGAGACGACCCGGATCTCGGTGCCGGGCGTGAGCTTCACGTCCGGCAGGATCGAGGCCATGGACCCCTGGAGCAGATTGCACACGTCGGGGCAACGGTAATAGATGGGCAGCAAAATGGTCGGGACGTCCGTCAGTTCCCGAAGATTGACGCGATTGCCCTCGGAATCCGTGAACTCCGCATCCGGGAGCATGTTGCCCAGCCTTTCCTCGATGCCCACGGGGAGGTCCGCCTCTTCCGCTTCCTCCATTATCCGAGCATGGTCGTGCCCACTGTCGTACATGGGCATTTGGTCCATGGATTCCTGATCCATGGCATCATGCTGCTCATGAGAGCTCGCCTCGCCCATATCCATCGGCCCCGCCTCGTTGGCCGCCCGACAAGGGAAGGCCAACAAGGCGGTGATGATGACTGTTGCGATCAGACTGCGCATGGGCCGTTAGAGTGAACCGATATAGGTTGCCAAAGCCTTGGTTTCCTCGGCGGACAGCCCCGAAGCCACGCGTTCCATGGTCTTCTTCTTTTTTCCGCCATAAGTGCCGTCAACATATCCGGTGAGCTTCATCTCGATTTCACCCGCAGACTGGCCCTTGAGGACCACATCCCCTCCGGCGGCGGAAGACTCGCTTCCGTCCCGATGGCACTTGGCGCACCGTTTCTGATAGAGTTCACCGCCGTCAACAGCAAAGGCGGCAGTCACACCAAAACAGCAAATCGCGGTCAATACTATAAAGAGCTTCTTCATGTCGTTCCTCTGGGGATTAAAGGGTTTGTTTCGACAGTCTCATTAATAGGCTGATTCCATTTTTTTTGTAAACCTCATATCAGGGGCAACACCTCAATCAACTTGAGGCCGTCCTGGATCACAGGGGCTTGATGATTTCGCAGAAGAAACTATCTCATCGCAAAAAACAACATTTCTAGTGGCGTTAACTCCCAACTGGTCATAGATTGAAGAAAATTAAATTCTAGGGAGAAGCATATGAGCATCAAATGGAAATTATTACTCGTGGTCGGCGTGCCGATCTCAGCCATCCTCATCATATTCATCGTGGGGCTTAGCAGCTTCAACATCATTCATGGGGACATGAACGCCATGAACGGCCTGCACATGGATCGCGCGACCATGATCGACGCCGATCGGGACGCATACCAAGCCCAGGTAGCCATACTGGAAGCCGTCGAGGCGAAGTCGGCTGAAGAACTGAGCAAGGCCAAGACCGATATTGAAGAAAATGCCAAACAGACCTGGGAACGCATACTCGGTCCTGCGGAACACTTTACACCGGACATGTCCAATGGACTCGCTACGTTCAAGACGGAATACGACAAGTGGAAAAAGGGACAGGAGGAGATTCTGACCCTGTCCGCCAAGACCATGGAAGCGAACCTGGCCCGCGATGAAGCCGAGAAGCAGGCCCTTGCATCCTTTGATTCCATGCGGGAAGTCATCAACAATCTTGGTGAATTAGCAGGGAAGAAGCTCAAGACTGCCAACCTGGACCAAGCGGAGCGGAGACGTCTTGAAGAGGCACTCGACAAGATTCTCAATGGCGACCGTGACGCCTACCAGGCATATGTGGCTCAGATCCTGATCGTCCAAACACTTGATGCGGAACGCGTAGCCGGTTTAGCCGAATCCTATGAAGAAAACCTGGGACAAACCCGGGACCGGATTTCCGCAGGCGCGGACTTGATTGGGTGGGAAGGCTCTGAGTTCAAAGAAGAGTTCATGACGCAGCTTGCAGCCTGGCAGAGTCACAGCCAAAAGGTGGTAGAACTGAGCAAAGGCAACATTGACGACAACATCAGGGAAATCGAATTAATCGCGCAGAGCGGCAGGAGCTTCTCCGCCATGCGCGAAGCCATTAACCAGCTCGGGGAAAAGGAAGTCAATCGTGTCGAGGCCGCCTTGACCGCTCTGGAAGAAATCATCTCGACCACCATCTGGACCTATGTCCTGATATCCATCCTGTTCACCATCGCCGCCGTGATAGTCACCCTTATATTCTCCACAAAGGTGGCCAATGTCATGCGATTGACCGCTCAGGTGGCTAAGTCCCTGTCCAATGGCGATTTCACCGTACGACTCGACGTGAAACGCAATGACGAAATAGGCCAGTTGGCCGATGCCATCAACTCCATGATCGAACGGCTCCGCTCCATCGTCTTCGAAGTGCAGTCAGCTACCGGAAACGTGGCGGCCAGTTCCGAAGAGCTTGCCGGTGCCTCGCAGGCCCTGAGCCAGGGAGCCACGGAACAGGCTTCGGCTGTGGAAGAGGTCTCCGCTTCCATGGAGCAGATGTCGTCCAGCATCAGCCAGAACTCCGAAAGCTCCGGCAAGACCGAGGGCATTGCCCGCAAGACAGCGAAAGAAGGCAAACAGGGCGGCGAGGCCGTGCGCCAGACCGTGGAAGCCATGACCCAAATTGCGGAAAAGATATCCATCATCGAGGAAATCGCCAGGCAGACGAATCTGCTGGCCCTGAACGCGGCCATTGAGGCCGCCCGTGCAGGCGAGCAGGGCAAAGGTTTTGCCGTGGTTGCGGCCGAAGTTCGCAAACTGGCGGAACGAAGCGGAACGGCAGCGGCCGAAATCGGGGAGCTGTCCGCTTCCAGCGTCGAAGTGGCAACAAGAGCCGGTGAAATGCTCAAATCCATTGTCCCGAACATTGAAGAAACAGCCGGAATGATTCAGGAGATTTCCGCCGCGAGCAACGAGCAGAATGTCGGCGCCAGCGAAATCAGCAACGCGCTCCAACAACTTGACAACGTGATCCAGTCCAACGCCAGTTCCTCGGAGGAAATCGCCTCCACGGCCGAAGAGCTTTCTTCCCAGGCCGCACAGCTGGAAACCACCATGGGCTTTTTCAAGCTCGGCGCGAAGAGCACCGGAACTCCTGCTCCTTCAAATCGGACCGTGGTCAAAAAGCATCCGCATATGTTGACGCATACAGCCCAGAAAACCCAGGGAATTGACATGGAGTTGGATGACGACATGGATGATTCCTTCGAAAAATTCTAACCCCTCCCGCACAAATCAAAGGGCGGCTCCATGAAAGCGGAGCCGCCCTTTGCCATTGCGTTGACCTCAGGATCGTCCCGACCATTGCCATCCCCCCATACCCTCAAGACAATTTCCAAAGAAAGCTCCCTGCGGCCTCAAAAACGCCGACAACGGGCCGGAGAAGGGTTTAAAAGCATACCAAAGCAGTATGGAATACTCAATTATCTCTGAAAAGAATGGACTACTTTCTTCCCATATGCTTATACAGGACGCTATCTCAGACCGAGGGGTCGAGGTGGCCGGAGCCATATGACGATTTATGCAAATCGCCTGCCCCGCCGCACGGCAGTTGGTCTGGGTTTTAGCTGGTAACAGCGACGGAGTTGAGGGTGCACTTTGGGAAGGGATGCACGTACGAATTTGGATGGCCGACGCCGTCTGAATCCGCCTCAAATCCTTGGGCGTCGAAATCGTCATGAGTAAAGATCATGGGTAAATCGTTCTTGGCAGGTTTCAAAAACCTGTTTTCGGGTCATCCCTTGGAGTTTGCGCTCCGTAAAGGCTGCACGTCACGCCGCCTTGCGACAGCCTGCAACCGATGACCTTTGTCGGGATGGCCCGTGCATATCGCCTTCTGACGAATACGGCCCCACTTTGAATGACCTGTCTCGCTCATTAAGCGGGACGCTTTTTGCCGCTTCCCCGGTGGAGCGGTGTCACAACACAAGGGGGTGCTATGGGAAAAATCTCCTCTTGGGATTGGGAAGTCGGCCAGAAAACGGTCGTCAAATCCCTCTCCCCACTCGAAGGCCACGCATGGCAGGAAGAGCCTTATGTTTCACCGGACGGTGAGACTCTGGCCGCAATCGTCAAAGTTGGCGACGGCGAATTCTCCATTCGGACCAACGACTCGGTTTGGGAAAATACGTACGAAAAGATCTGGTCTCCTAAATTTACGCCGGACGGCAAATTGACCGCTATCTGTCAGCAGGACATGGAGTGGGCCATTAACGTCGACGGCGAAATGCTGGGAGAGGCCACTGACTACGTATGGGACAGCATGATCAGCGAAGACGGCTCCGTCATTGCCTCCATGGTCAAATCCATGGAACAGTACGCAGTAGCCGCCAACGGTGAACCTTGGGAAACCCTATTTGAAAACGTCACTCACCCCGCACTGTCCGCCGACGGCTCACACACCGCCGGCGTTGCTCAGATTCACAGGATGGCTGCCGCTGACATTGAAGCTTTCAAACGCGGCGTCTACACCGTTGTCGTGGATGGCAAGCCTTGGGAAAAGCTGTTTGTCAATGTCTGGACCCCGACCTTCAACAAAACGGGTGACAAAGTGGCCGCTCAGGTACGCGTCACCCCTTACGACAACACCATCGCTGTGGACGGCAAGCCCTGGTCTTCCGTTTACAACCAAGTGTGGGAACCGGTATTCAATCCAGCGGATGATTCCGTGGCCGCTCCTGTCCGCCTGGCAGGCAAGTGGGGCGTTGCCAAAGACGGCAACATCCTCTGGGAGCCGCGCTACGTGCAGTGTCTGGGATTGCAATACTCCAAAGACGGCAGCAAGCTGTGGGCCATTGTTGCCACCGGCTACGGCCAGTTCACCGCCTGTATGAACAACGCCCCCTGGGACGAAACATACCCCACGGTCACCGACCTGGTGGTCAGCCCCGACGGCAACCGCGCCGGCATCATCGCTAGTGAATACAGCGCTGACTTCCGCATCGTGGTTGATAAAAAGCCCTGGGCTGGTGCATATGAAATGGCTTGGCCGGTCGCTTTCTCTGCCGACTCCAAAAACGCCGCCGTCATGGTCGAGAAGAACGGCAAACGCCGGATCCTGGTCAACGGAAAGCCGTTTGAACGCGACTTTGATCAAGCATGGCCCCCGATCTTCAGCGAGGACGGCACCAAGGTGCTCATCCGCGCCATCGAAAACAATAGCTACATCCGCATTGTTGCGGAAGTAGCCCAGTTCTAGGCGGAGGGAGACAATATGACTGCTTTATACACTCTCGCCACCGGACCCCTTGCCTGGGTAGCCTTTGGCATATTCATCATTGGTTCCATCTACCGCCTGGTCAGCATGTATGCCCTGGCCAAGGCCAAAGACGGTTCCTCCACTGCGTACATGAGCTGGTATTACGGACTGAGGTCCATCCTCGCATGGATGGTCCCCTTCAAATCCATGGGTTGGAAGTCCGACCCGCTCATGACTGTGACCACATTCGTGTTCCACATCGGCTTCCTTCTGGTGGCCGTGTTCCTGAGCGCGCACGTGGTTCTCTGGGATACCAACTTCGGCATCAGCCTTCCGAGCCTGCCCACTTATACCGGCGACATCGTCAGCTTCGTGGTCATCGCAGGTTGTGCTGTCTTTGCATACCGCCGTTGCGCGCTGCCCCATGTCAAGGGTGTTACCCGTTGCCAGGATTGGTTTGCCCTGATCCTCGTCGTGCTGCCGTTCATCACCGGTGTCCTGGCCTATCACCAGATCGGCCCGGTTCTCCTGATGACCACCCTGCATGTGCTCACCGCTGAACTGCTGATCGCTTTGATCCCGTTCACCCGTCTGAGCCATGCACTGTTCGTCCTCTTTACCAGGGCGTACATGGGTTCGGAGTTCGGCGGCGTTCGCCATGCCAATGATTGGTAGGCCAAACCATCACAGTAACGCGAGGTACGAATAATGAGTCACATAGCTGACAGAATCATATCCGATGTCGGCCTTGAGGTCGGTGTCGCGAGCCTGACCACGGAAAAGATTCAGGAAGTGGTCACCCGGACGCTTAAAGGCGAAACCGGAGCCAAGCTGAAAGCATATAGAGAAACATGCATGCGTTGCGGCCTCTGCTCGCAGGGTTGTCACTTCTATATGTCCCACGATCAGGATCCGAGCTACTCCCCGGTGAGCAAAGCTACGGAAACCATGTACGAACTCATCGACAAAAAGGGGAAGGTCTCTCCTGAGCGCATCTACGAAATGGCTCAGATTGCCTTTACCGAGTGCAACCTGTGTAAAAGGTGTGCACACTACTGTCCGATCGGAATCGACATCGCCTATGTCATGATTACGGTTCGCCGCATCTGTTATCTGCTGGACGTTGTCCCGCAATACATCCGCGACACCGCTCATTCCCACTCCTCCACCATGAACCAGATGTGGGTCAAGGATGACGAGTGGATCGACTCCCTGCAGTGGCAGGAAGACGAAGCGCGCGATGAATTCCCGGAATTGCGCATCCCGCTGGACAAGGAAGGTGCCGATGTCTTCTACTCAGTCATCGGACCGGAACCCAAGTTCCGTACCCAGCTCATATACCAGGCTGCCGCCATCATGAACGCTGCCGGTATCGACTGGACCATGCCCTCTCATCCGGGCTGGGACAACTCCGACATGTGCATGTACGTAGGCGACTACGAAAACATGGGCCGCATTAAACGCGCCCACTACGAAGCCGCACAGAAACTGCGCGTCAAACGCATCGTCATGGGCGAATGCGGCCATGCCTTCCGCTCCATCTACGACATGGGCAACCGCTGGCTCGGCTACAAGGAAATGCCGATCCCGGTCATCCATGCCATCGAATTCTACTGGGATTTGATTCAGGAAGGGAAGCTCAAGATCACCCACAAATACGAAAAACCCGTCACCATTCAGGATCCGTGCAATGTCATTCGTGGCCGCGGCCTGATGGACAAACTGCGTGACGTTGTCCACTACCTCTGTGAAGAAGTGGTGGAAATGACCCCCAACCGCGAGCACAACTACTGCTGTTGCGCCGGTGGCGGCGTCATCAACTGCGGTCCGCCGTTCAAAAACACCCGCATGACGGGCAACCGGGTCAAGGCTGAACAGCTCAAGGACACCGGAGTCAAGGACATCGTCATTCCGTGTCACAACTGTCACGGCGGCATTGAAGACATCATCGGTTATTATGATCTCGGGATGCACGGCAAGTTCATCGGCGACATCATATATGAACTGATGGAAAAACCGGAAGTGTAGGAGGACGCCATGCACAAAAGAAACACCATTAAGCTTGCGGCCTCCATGCTGACCATCATTCTGTTGGTCATCGCATACATGGCTCCGGCCGCCTTTGCCCAGGACGATATGACCATGGTCCCCGTGGACGCATTCGCCAAGCTGGAACGCCCTCAGGTTCCCTTTGCCCATGACGCTCACAACGAAAAGGCCGGCGTGGACGATTGCGTGGTCTGCCATCATTCCAAGAACGATGACGGCACCCGCAACACCGAAGAGTCCTCCGAGGGCGAAACCTGCGCATCCTGCCACGCAGTGGAACGCACCGACGGCGGCACCCCGCTCATGCGGGCCTACCACCAGCAGTGCATCGATTGTCACAAGCAGCAGGCCAAAGGCCCTGTTGCCTGCGGCGAATGCCACCCGAAATAGACCCCAAGGACACACGTTAACCAAAGCGGCCCCGGATTTCTCCGGGGCCGCTTTCTTTTGCGGAAACAACAGGAAAGACTCGACACGCCTTCGGCGGAATTGTCAGGTGATTTCGCCTCCGGCGGCCAAAGGCCGAGGGCCTTTGGAATCCCGGGTCGCCTGCGGCGAAAGAGTTCTCACGCAAAGCATCGCCACAGCAACCACAGACCCCGCGAAGCGCAAAAAAAGTTTTGAAAGGGACGGCATTCCCCCTTGGCGACTCTCAGTCGAACGGCTTGAAATCTTTCAGGAACCGGGCACGCCTTCGGCGGAATTGTCAGGTGATTTCGCCTCCGGCGGCCAAAGGCCGAGGCCTTTGGAATCCCGGGTCGCCTGCGGCGAAAGAGTTCTCACGCAAAGCATCACCACAGCAACCACAGACCCCGCGAAGCGCGAAAAAAAGTTTTGAAAGGGGAGTCCAGAGGGGAAAACTTTTTCAAAAGTTTTCCCCTCTGGCCGCCGGAGGCATTCCCCCTTGGCGATTCTCAGTCGAACAGCTTGAAATCTTTCAGGAACCGGGCACGCCTTCGGGCGACTTGCGCCTCGTTGGACATGATCATGTCCAACTGTCGGGTATGCGTGATGAGATAGCCGATGATTTTCAAACGGTGGGCCATGGTTTGGCGGTCCACCCCTTCCAGCCGGGCAAACATGTTGTCCTGGCGGACCCTGACCCTGAAATCAAATTCTTCCAGCAGTTCACCGACAAACCGGGCACGCAGGATGCGCCGCTCCATGTTCGCAGCACCACCCTTGAACTGGAAGCTGGCGTAATTCTCGCTGATCCGGTCACTGACCAGGGCCTCCACTCCGCAAAAATGGAACCCGAAACGGGATTGCAGCGAGCAGTAGTTCTTGGAGACCATGAAATAATTCTTCTGGGTATAACGGGTGCCGGAACTGGGGTTCAGGTCCGGGTTCATGGTGGCTTCGAACATGACCGACATCAGTCCCCTGGCGTGTACCGGAGGCGGTCCCTCCCAGGGCACGGCCTGCATACCTTCCCATATTGCCTGCATGGGTTCGGAGACCACATGTTCCAGAAGGACGCACCGATCCTTGCGATCCTGACCTTCAGGGGAAAAACCGTCGTCGAGATTGAGTATCCAGAACTGCTTGGGCACGTCACTGATGAGTTGACGGCTGGCAGATTCGAGAAATTCGTCGTTGGTGCCGAACTCGAACATACCGGTCACGGCCTTTTCATGGCAATAGCGCATAATGTCATGCAGGGTCCGACAGTTGACCGGATTGAACTCCGTGGAGTCCGGGTCGGTCAGGTTGAGCCGGACGATGTGCCGCGCTGCCTTGCGCAGCGTCGCCTGCACCGGACTGCCGCGCATGATGCGCTGCTTCGGGCGCTCCACCAGCAGCGACTCCACCGCGCCGTCGTACACGGCCCGGCCGTCCGCATCCACCGTGAGGATATGCCCGTTCTCGAAACGCCCCACCACGTCCGATATTCCGAAAAGGGCCGGGACCCCGAATTCTCGGGCCACGTTGGCCAAGTGTCCGGCCATGCCGCCCTGTTCGGAGATCAGGGCGCTGCACCGATCAAGCAGGGCCGCGCGGCTGGGCAGGGCCTGCCGAAGTATCATCACTGCGCCGTCGGGGAAGGTGAGCGCATCCACGTCCTTGCGAACAGTGTAAGCCGGGCCGACTCCAACGCCGGGGCTGGCCGTTCTGCCGCCGGTCACCAATGGCACGGACCGGACCGCCGGTGGCACCATGGCTTGCGGGTCCGACGACATCCGCATGAGCGGACGGCATTGCAGCAGATGAAAAATCCCGTCATCGGTCATGGCCCACTCGATATCCTGGGCCGAACCAAAATGTTCCTCGATGCGCATTGCCTCACGGGCCACGACCAACGCCTGTTCCTCGGAGAGGGACGACAGTTTGCCACGGCCCTCGGGGAGCGGCTCTCGGCACACGCCCTCTTCCATGCAGCACACATACATGTCGGTCTTCTCGGCGATAATGGTATCCACCACCCGCAAAGGCTCGCGGCCCACGAGAATGACATCGGTCCCGGACGTGCCGTCCACCACGGGCTTTGGCAATCCCCATACCGAGTGAATGGACACCGTATCGTCGTGCACGTTCAGCGGACTGCTGGAATAGGCTACACCGCCCGACATGGCCCGAACCATGGTCATGCACCCCACGCTCATGGCCACGTCCTCGTCCCGGATGCCGTGTCCCAGACGATAGGCCATGGCCTGGCGCGAATACTTGGAAGCAAGGACCTCCTTGTAGGCGGCCAGGAGCGAAGCGCGGTCCACGTTGAGCACAGAACGGTACTGGCCCGCATAGGACGACCCCTCGATGTCCTCCCCCAGGGCACTCGAACGGACGGCCAGTTCGGGCAATCCTCCCACATCGGCGGACAGCCTGTCGTAGGCGGACAGGATATCTTCGGCCAGATCGTCGGGCAGCATGGTTTCCATGACCAACTGCATGACACTGGATGAGACCTGAAAAACGGATTCCCGGTCATTGCCGTCCATGGTCTGGATGAGCCGGTCGATCTCGACGCCAAGCCCGCCGTTCTGCATGAACCGCTCATAGGCCGTCACGGTAATCACGAAGCCGTCGGGAATTTTCAACCCAAGGCTGGTTCCGGCCTCGCCGAGCATGGCCATCTTGGGTCCGCACAAATCGGCGTGGTCACGGCCCACCTCGGCCAGATCTATGACCGACGCACCCTCAACGGCCAGTGTCTCCGGCTCCAACTCCGCCATGATGCGCTTGTTGATGGAATGCATGGCCTCCACAAGATCGGCATGACCTCGGGAATCCAGCTCACCCAAATGACGGACCATCTGGTATATGGACGTGGAAATTCGTGTGCACAGAGTCCGGACGTGATGCATACCATAGGGAGTATAGCCCCGGAGCGCCTCTTCAAGTTCGCCGATCAACTCATGGGCACGGGTATTGGCCTGGATGAGCAGACGAAAGTGGTCGAACCGGGTGGCGAACACCCGGCGGATTTCCGCACGCTCTTCGGGAGTTTTTTCCTTCCTACCAAACGACAGCCAGTCGAAAAAGCCCATAGCAGGTCTTCCTCCGAGGATATCCTACGATACATTCACAGATGGATGTCAGACAGATTCGAGGCGCACAATCAGAGGCCAAGGACGGCCCCTATTGACTGTTCGTCTTGGCCGCCAGCCTCTCTTCGAGACGCTTCTTGCGGGTAAATGCATCCTCAAGCTTGTAGAGCAGTTCTTCAAACTCCACGGGCTTCATCAGATAGTCGAACGCGCCCAGCTCCATACCCTCAATGGCAATCTCCATATTGGCATGGCCCGTAAGCATGACCACTTCCACCTGCGGACTCGCACTCTTGATCTTGCGCAGGGCCGTCAGGCCGTCCATGCCGGGCATCTTGACATCAAGCAGGATCACGTCCGGTTGAAACTCCTCCAACTTTTCCAGGGCCTCTTCGCCGGACCCGGCCTGTTCCACAATCACACCCCGCCGGGTCAATCGTTTGCCCAGCGTACTGCGAAAGGAATCTTCATCATCCACGAGAAGCGTTCTTATTGGGGCCATGGGCCTCTCCATGTTTTCCGTCCGTTTTCTTCTACCGAGCTACAGCCTGGTGTATTTTCGCCAGAAGAGCCTCCAGATCGCACGGTTTGAGCAGGTAGTCGAAGGCGCCGAATTTCACCCCTTCCCTGGCTGCCTGCTCGGAACCGTGGCCGGTGAGCATGATCACCGGCAGATCCGGTACCATCTTCTTCATGATCTGCAAGACTTCAATACCGTCCATATCTTCCAGCTTGAGGTCAAGCACAACCACATCGAAATCGTTCTTCCTGAGCACCTGAACGGCCTCGGTTCCACTGATGGACGATGTGACGAGGTAGCCGCGCCTGCCCATGCGCTTGGCAAGCACTTCCACAAAACCGACCTCATCATCCACCAAAAGCACGCGAATGGGCGTATCGCTCATGAGATTCTCCCTAATCGCCCCTTCGCAAGACGATATGCCTGGCGCGGGCCTCCAAAATCTTGGTTTCGTGAGCCTGCTTCTTGTCGTAGGCATCCCCGACCTTGGCAATCAGTTCCTCAAGGTTACACGGCTTCATCATGTAATCGAACGCCCCGCCCTTCATGCCCTCAATGGCGGATTCCACAGTGGCATGCCCGGTAAGCATGATGACTTCCACCAGGGGGAATTCCGCCTTGATGACCTTCAGCACCTCGTTGCCGTCCATGCCGGGCATCTTGACGTCAAGAATGACCACATCGAAGTTTACATCACCGCCCAAGGCATTGATGCCGTCCTGACCATTATAGGCGGAACGCACGGTGAATCCACGGTTTTCCAGGCGCTTGGCCATGGTGTCCACAAAACCTTGTTCATCGTCAACGAGAAGAATTCTTGCAGGCATCTGCCCCTCCTGATTGTTCTTTATTGTGGCCCGTTCAGGCCACTGTTTCATCCTTTCGCGCGCCGGTTTCCACATCCCCCGCCACCGGAAGCCGGAGGGTGAAGGTGGTCCCCTGCCCCACTACGGAACTTACGGAAATCGTGCCGTCCATCTTGTTGATGATGCCGTAGATGATGGACAGCCCCAGCCCGGTCCCCTTGCCCACGGGCTTGGTGGTGAAAAACGGATCGAATATGCGCTGCAGGTTCGCCTGGGGAATGCCGCATCCGGTGTCCGAGATGGACACCACCACCACGCTCCCCTCAAAACGCGTAATAATGTCAAGATCGCCGCCGCCCGGATCCATGGCGTCGATGGCGTTGTTGACCAGATTGAGAAAAACCTGCTGCATCTCTGACGGACTCGCCTTGACCGAGGGAATACCGTCCCCCAGGCTCGTCTCGATGACCACATTGGCGTACTTGGCCCTCTGCTGGGAAAGTTCCACGATCTCCATGACCAGATTGTTGAGGTCGAAGGTCGTGACCGTAGGGTCGATCTTGCGGGCAAAACTGAGCAGCTTGTGCGTGATCTCCTTGCACCGTGTGCCCTGGGTGCGGATCTGGTTCAAGGCACGCTGAACCTCACGTTCGTTGTCTCCCTTTGCCAATCCTTCCTCAAGAAGATCCTGAATCCAACCGGCCTCCTCCACCATTATGGCGACCGGATTGTTGATCTCGTGAGCGATGCCTGCCGCCAGTTCGCCCACACTGGCGAGTTTGCCCGCCTCGATGACCTGATCGTTCATGATTTCCTTGGCCTCGTCAGCCTTCTCCACCTTCCGGGCCATGCGTCTGCTCATCAGGAGAGCCATGACCGTGATGGCAATGCCACCGATAAGCAGGACGAGCAGGGCGAAATTCCGGCTGCGGTTGAGGGTGGCGAAGGCGTCGTCGACATCCTGCTGGTAAACCATGAGCCAGTCGCCGCCCTTGATGGGGCTGGTCACGAATATGGTTTCGCGGTTGGTGGCCGGGTTGGTGATGATGGACATGGAGGCCCGACCACGCACCAGGTCACCGCCCAGCGTCATGGACTCAGCCATCTGGCGCAGAAACGGAACCTCTGAGGTCAGGTCGCGGCGGGGGGTGGTCTGAAACTGGCCGTGCTTGTTGATGATGTAGGCCATGCCGGTTTCACCGATACGGATGTCCTCAACCAACCTGTTGAAGGCGATAAAATCCAGGGTGGTACGCAGCACCCACTCCTTGCCGCCCGCCTGCATGCGCTGCGCGATGATGAAATGGGGAACGCCGCGGAGTCCGAGCCCGACATCGCTGACGTGAACATCCCGCTGTTGCACGGCCTTGAACCATGCCTGCTGTGAATAATCCACACCCTGCAACTGGAACGGCCCGGAATAGGCCACCTGGATGCCTTTGTCGTCGATCAGCCCGAGATCCACGAAATCACTCCCGTGCCCACGGGTCAGCGCGGCGTGCAGTGCGTGTATCCCGTCAGGATTGTACAACTTGCCCAGGTCGATGACCTCGGACAACACCCGGATTTCGGCAACCTTTTCCTCAAGATAGGCGTCAACGGACTGATCATGTTTGAGCACCAGTTCGCGCAGATGCGCCTCGACCTTTTCCTCGTAGGCTGCGCTGTACTGATATCCTGCAATGAGAACGACGGCGAGCAGGGGCGCGAACGAAACGAGAATGATGGTGAACATCATGCTTTTGGCCAAGCCGCTATAATAATGAGCCTCAGACATCGCCTCACTCCGGTCAATGTTCAAAGATGCATGGTGAAGTCTGTCCGGCCCCATGGCTTAATGGGAAAAAACTTCATTACATGCTGCCATTCTATAACCAATGTGCAAGAAGAAGCAACAAACTCCGGTTGTTCCACACGAAAAACTGTGCAAAAATCGGGTATAAGCTTCCGCCCGAATTCCGCAAAACTCAAAGCAACTCTTTATCAATCGAACACATTCCTGTTGATCATGCCCGTTGATCCGTGGTTTAGTCCTGTTCGAAAGGCATATATCTCATCATATCAACATCGGGCAGAGAACATGTATAGAAACTTCGTACTCATCAGCATAACCTTGGCCCTGCTCACCGCTTGCGGTGCCTCCGGCATCAGCCGGATGCAACAAAACACCCCCATGTTCTATACCAAATCTCCGACCAAGACCGCTGCCACGGTAAGCACGAGCAACACCCCGGCTACCATGACCCCCCAGGAACTCCAGGCCGCGGTCATGGCCTTTGCAGACACGACCAACACACGCATGGCGGAAGCTGCCGCAAAACTTGAAGAAATAGGGACACCTCAGGCCAGAATCACCGCTGCACGCATGTTGGTATTCAACCTGGCCAGCAATGTTGAAATAGCCGCTGGACCCTATCCCGGAGTCGCTTTGTTGGACCTGATCGTGGTCGTCTCCCTCAGGCGCATGGTCTGGGAAGATTTCTGGGTACCCAAGGTCTTCGGGGAACCCGCCAAGCCCATCGTGGGCATATTCAGGGAAGTGGAGAAGGAAGTCTGGGAACTTGCAGCCAAGATAATGGACCAGGAGCAGATGGACGAACTGGCCAGGGTTATTCTCCTGTGGCGCAAGAACAATCCCGACAAGGTCGCCGTCAACTACGTGCGCTTCGAGGACTTCGGCGAACTCGGCCTCAAACCCTCCATGGAAAAACTCAAGGCTCCGGGCGGCCTGTTCGCCAGCGTCGAAACGGCCGCCGAGGTTGCCCAAGACATAAAAATAGCCATTGACCGCGCCTTCTATCTCATGTCCCGAATGCAGATCGCGCTCAACTTCCAGGCAAAGCTGGCCTACCTGGAAATCATGTTCCAGCCGGAGATGAACGGCCTCATAACGCAGACGGACAAGGCGGTCGGGCTGGCCGAACGATATGCTGAGATCGCCGAAAACCTCCCCAGAGAATTCAACGTGGTATCGTCCAATCTCATGAACGAGATGTTTGTCAGGCTGGACCATCAACGCACCGAGACCCTGAACCAGGCCCTGGCCGGAATGAACACATGGCAGAACGCCATCGTCACCGACGTCATGACCAATGTCTCACAGGAGCGGAAAGCGGCCCTGGATCAAGCGCTCGAAGGCATCGGACTTCAGCAGGAAGCCCTTTTCAAGCACGCCGAGGAGTTGATGGAGCAGAGCGAGCAGAAACTGGAGAACACTCTTGAGTACGCATTCGTTCTTGGGCTATTGCTCATCCTGGCTTTTTTCCTGGGCCTGAGTCTATACAAGGTATTGGTGGTCAGACCGCTGCAGAAGTCCGCCAGACAAGGCTGAGCGCCGTCAAGAATAATGGACCAAGTGCCTTTTTCCATCTAATATCAAACAACATCGACAATTTCTTCTTACAAGTTGGTTCAATATGCTTTCCTTCCTCGACAAAGTATCAATCGGAACACCTCGGATCAGACGCGTCGTCTTTTGGCTGTTCATCACCTTCGTTGCCTACATTCTTTTCGGATTCCTGGCCGTTCCGCCGATCCTGAAGAGCGTGATGCTGCACCAGATCGACGCCAACCTGAAACGGCCGGCCAGCATCGAGGAAATTCGCTTCAACCCGCTCACCCTGCACCTTGAAATCACCGGCCTGAAGATACGCAACCTGAAGGAAGAAGGCGACCTTGTGTCCGTGGGCAGTCTGATGATCGCTCCGGGCGTTTCCACCATATGGGAACTGGCACCCGTCATCGCCTATCTCCGACTGGATGACTTCAACTTCAACCTCACCTTCTACGGAGACGGCCAGTATTCCATATCCGACCTGCTGGGTACGCCCGACAGCGTTGGTCAGCCCAAGGGCAAGACCGAAGAATCCGAGCAGGCAGACGCGGTCTTTCCCTTTGCCCTGTACGGCTTTGAAATGACCAACGCCAACATCACCTTCGACGACCGCCCGCACAACAAGAAGCACGTCATAGCCGATATATTCCTGCGGGTTCCCTTCACCTCAAGCATCTCGAACAAGGTAAAGGAATTCACTCAGCCCAAGTTCACGGCCGTGGTCAACGGCGACCCCGTGGAACTGAAGGGCCGCACCTTGCCCTTTGACAAGACCCTGCTGACCGAATTCGAGCTCGGCGCAGTCAACATCAACCTGGACCAATACTGGAAATATGTCCCCATCAAAACGCCGCTCAAGCTGAAAAGCGGAAGATTCACCTCGGATATTTCCCTGTATTTCGAACGCCCGGACGCCCAAAGGCTCAACCTCTTTCTGGGCGGCGGCGGCACGCTGTCCGGCGTAGACCTTGAAGACCCAAAGGAAGGATCGGTTTTCTCCTTCAAGGAACTGGCCTTTGAAATGGAACGGTTTTCCCTGGACGACAACGCCCTGATCTTCAAGAGCCTGACTCTGGACAAGCCGTTCTTCAAGATCATCAGGGGCGGAGATAATGAAATAAACTGGGCAAACTACTTTCCTGGCTCCGAAATGGGGCCTACCGGACCGAAGATCAAGACAGAAGCGGACACCGACTCCGCCTTTGTCATGGACATCCGTAACTTCGAGTTGAAGGACGGCACCCTGGACACTCTGGACCGTGTGGTGACAGGCGGCTACAAGCGCACCTATACCGGCCTCAATTTCTCCGGCTCCGAACTCTCCACACGGAGCGAACGTCAATGCTCGTTCAAAGGCTCCATGGGCAAGGAGGGGATCATCTCCCTCTCCGGTCTGGCCACTCTCGAACCGCTGGCGGCCACGGTCACCGTTTCCGGCGAGAACCTGTCCGTGCCTTCCTACGGACCATACATCAATCATGTCCAGCCCCTGATCGTGGACTCCGGCACGGCCGGATTTTCGGCTGACATCGGCTTCAAGATGGTGGATGAGGAACCGGAACTGACCGTGACCAATGGATCTGTCAGCCTGACCGGCCTTGCGGTCCGCAAGGCAAAGGCCCAAAAGCCATGCTTCACCATGGACGCACTCACCGTTTCGGGAGCTTCTCTGGACCTCAAGGAACAATCCGTCAGCGTGGACGAAATCAAGGTCTCGGGTCCTTCGGCCAGCGTGACCAGGGAAAAGGACGGACAGTTCGACCTGCAAAAGGAATTCGCCAGGGGCAGGGAGCAGGCCGAAGCCGAAAACAGGACCTCCCCGGTCCTCGATGCCGCAAGGGCGACCTGGGCCGGAGGATGGCAGGCAACCTTCACCCACATCATCCTCGAGGACGGAACAGCGGACTTCCGTGATCTGACGGTAAAAGACCCGGCCACCCTCGGGATCAGGAAATTCCGGCTGGACCTGAAAGACCTGACCACCGAAAAGGACGCCGCAATGCCCTTTGCCCTGAACGGCGCCTGGAGCGGTGGCGGAACGTTCTCGGCCCAGGGCAAGGCATCCATCGAACCGCTCTGGTCCGACGGACAAATCCGGGTCGACGGCATGGGACTTCGCCCCCTGGACAACTACCTGGCCGAAAACACAGACCTGCTCATCGCCAAGGGGACCGCTTTTGCCGATCTTGAATACACGTTCAAGGGCGGCGATCGACCCAAGGTGACCGTCACCGGCAAGACGGCCCTGAGCGACCTCCAGATGAAGACGACTTTTGACGGCAAAGAACTGGCGGGCATGGACCGACTGGACGTCACCGGCATCACCTTTGCCACCGAGCCGAACACCCTGTCCATCGGCGAGATCAGTCTGAGCGGACCAAGGGCGTTCGTCCACTTTGCCAAGGACGGACGGTTGAATATACGACGCGCCCTGCACCTGCCCGAACCCTCCCCGCCGGTCGAGGAAGACAAAACGGCCGCCCCGGCGAACAAGGCCGCCGGAGCCTTGGCCGAGGCCGCGACAGGAGTGCTTGAGACCGAGGTCGAAACCGCGGAAGCGATGGCCAAGGCCGATGCCGGAAAGCCATTTTTCGAAACCCTGGAGATCCGCAAGGTCAGCATGCAAAACGGCACGGTCCGATTCAGGGATGACAGCATGCAGCCGGGGTTCGCTACCGAGCTGACGGCCATGACCCTGAGCCTGACGGAAATCGGCAAGACCCCGGAGGCCCGGCCCAAGGTGGATTTCAAGGCCAATATCGGTCCCACGCCCATGTCCGTCACCGGCGTCCTGAACCCCGTCATCAGCCCCATTTATTCCGATCTGGCCATCTCGGTGAACGGCATGGAGCTGGTCCCGCTGACGCCCTATACACTCAAAAACCTGGCCTATCCCGTGGAAAAGGGACGGCTCTATGCGGATGTCACCTTCAAGACCGAGAACTGGGTGCTCGACGCCAAAAACAAGTTCTTCATCGAACAGCTCAAACTCGGCAAAAAGGACACCCGCCCGGATGCCCCCAACATTCCCGTAGAATTCGGCCTGACCCTGCTCCAGGACTCCAACGGCAACATGGAGCTCAACCTGCCCATCAGCGGCAGGCTGGACGATCCGAACTTCCGCGTCGGCGGTATCGTGTTCAAGGCCATCATCAACCTGTTCTTCAAGGCGCTGGCCTCGCCCTTCTCCCTCATCGGCTCCATCTTCGGCGGCGGAGAAAACATGGACTTCGTGGTCTTCGAGCCGGGCAGGGCCTCACTTGACGCCGGGGGCGAAGCCAAGATGGAGACCATCATCAAGGCCATGACCGAGCGAAGCAAACTCAAACTGAGCGTAGACGGCGTCATCGACCCGAACGCAGACAAGAACGGTTTGATCCAGGCCACCCTTGAACGCAAGATAAAACAGGCGAAATACGATTCCCTGCCCCGGTCAAAACGAGCCGAAACCGCCGTGGACAAAATGGTCATCACACCGGAAGAATATGAGGATATGCTCTATGAAGCCTATGCTGATGAACCGGACGAAGAAGGCGTCAAGCCCACCACACTGTTCGTGACAGACCGCCAGCCCGTGGAGGTCATGGAGAAATTCATCCGTGACCGCATCGTCATCACCGACGAACTGCTGAACAAGCTGGCCTTGCAGCGGGCCAATACGGTCAAGAATTACATCCTAGGAAAAAACCCGGAACTGACCGAACGCGTTTTCCTGCTCGACCGACGCGAAAAGGCCAAGGGCAAGACAGGTGTACCTGCACACCGCGCCGACCTCGGCATCAAGTAGGGAAAATGCCTCCGGACTCACCCTTCAGAACTTTTTGTCGCCGCTTCGCGGGTTGAGGAGGGTTGAGTGAGGAAGTACTTCTTTTCAACTGTTCCGAAACATGGCCATTACCAAACCTCACCTTGACCTCGAAAGCCTCAGAAAAGGAAAACGGGCCGCATCCCTGCAAGGATGTGGCCCGTTGCTTTCATGTGGTCGCCGGGAAATGGAATGCGGGTCATCCGCCGATGGACGCCATTCTCGTTTTGCAGACGCCCTTGCCTGCGGGCATGCGCTTGAGCAGATCGTTGCCGATGGGCTTGGATTTCCCGGCCAGTCGAATGATCCGCTCCACTGCCTCCAGCCCCAGGGCGGGATGGCGCAGGGCCGGACGCAGCCGGTAGACCCTGTCCGAAAAAAGACAGGTCCGAAGATTGCCGTCCGAGGTGATGCGCAATCGGTTGCAGGTGGCGCAGAAATGATTGGTGTAGGGAGAAATCAGACCGATACGCCCCTTGCCGCCCTTGATGTCGAACATACGGGCAGGGCCGTGACGACGCTCTCCGGCCGCGCTCACCGGAACCAGCTCCGCCAATTTTCCGGCTTCGGCCAGAATGTCTTCGGCAGTCCAGACCAGACCATCGTCCCACCCGGTCTCAAGCCCCACGGGCATGAACTCGATGAAACGGAAATCCACGGGATGGGTACGGGCAAACTCCACGAAGCCAGGCAATTCGTCGTCATTGACGCCCTTCATGGCCACGGCATTGATCTTCAGCTTCATGCCCGCTTCCAGACAGCGGTCAATATTTTCGCGGACAACAGCATACTGGTCACGGCCGGTAATACTCTCGAATCGTTTGGCATCGAGCGTGTCCAGGGAGATGTTCACCCTTTTGACACCAGCCCGGGCCAACCGCTCGATCTCGTCGCCGAAAAGCGTGCCGTTGGTGGTCACGCACAGGTCCATATCCTTGAACCGTATGGCAGTGTCGGCCATGAACTCACCGAATCCCTTGCGCACGAAAGGCTCGCCGCCGGTGAAACGGATCTTCTGCACCCCCAGATTGCGGGCCATACCGATGAAACCGGCAATCTCTTCATAGCGGAGAATGTCCGGATGAGGAATGAATTGCATTCCTTCCCCGGCACAGTAGGTACACCGCAGGTTGCAACGATCGGTCACGCTGATGCGCATGTAGCTGACCGTGCGCCCGTGGGTATCCTCGAGAATATGATGCATGGCTGCCTTTATGCGAAAATTTCTTTTTTGGTCACGGCCTCGGCCTTGACCCGATCCAGAAAGTCGGCCAGGGCGGGCTTGACATTTTCACGGATATCGCCAGCCACGATCAGGAAGAGCACGTCGTCACCGGGCTGCATACGCCCGGAACGGGCATGGGCCACGGCACGGAAAATGCCCTCATAGGCCTCGATGTCCTTGCGGATTTCCTCCATCTTGTCCAGATCGGGGGTGATTTCGATGGCGACGACTTCGCTGTGATCCTTGCGGGACCACCCTCGGACGATTCCGTTGTGCACCAGCACCATGCCCACATTGTCGGCAAAGCCGGGTTCCTTTTTCAGGTCGCTGAGCGCTTTATTGATATCCATGACATACTCCTTGTGGTCGTGTAGCCTGTTGCCGGTACCCGGTCAAATTAAGCCCTTGCCCTGCCATTGACAACCTTTGCGGTTTTCCCCCAGATCAGGCACCTGTCATATTCCAATAATATAATACCATCACAGAAAAATAAGACTATACTTGGATCAAAAGGCCGCACAGGCCTTCAAATATGGCAATCCTCCCCTAGTTGACGGCTCGAAGAGGCATCGTCATCGCCAGGAAAACGCGTCCCGCCGGTCAATGCCCTCCACTGCCCTGATCGGCGGATCCTGCTACGCGGAAAGGATGCACTCGAGCGTCGTGCTTGGGGCCAGGGTCAGCTTCCGGACTTACCCAATCCGGAACCGCCTGGCCCCAGTTTTTTTACAGGGACTCCAGCCCGGCCAACACTTCATTGATGAGCGTTCTGGGGGTGGATGCACCAGCGGTGACCCCTATCCGGGCAAACCCGGTAAGGGAATCAAGGGACAGATCGTTGAGGGTCTCCACATGCTTGCACGGAGTCCCCTGGGCCGAAACCACCTGGGCCAGTCTGCGGGTGTTGCCACTGTTGTAGCCGCCCACCACCACCACGAAATCCACTTCGGCAGCCAGTGTTTTGGCTTCTGCCTGGCGGAGCTTGGTGGCATCACAGATGGTTTCGAGCACGGTCACATCCAGACCGAACTGGCCGGACAATTTTTCGGCGATCCTGTCGAAATGCACCCTGTCCTGAGTAGTCTGAGCAGCCAGAACATATTTTTGACCGGACTTGAGGCCATAGGACTCCAACTCCTCCTCGACCCCGAACACGCGATAGCCGTTTTGTGCATAGCTGACCAATCCGGCCACTTCCGGATGGTCCGCTTCGCCGTAGAGCAGCAGTTCGCCTCCTCCATCGGTATGATCGGCTATGAGCAGTTGCGCCTTCTTCACGCGGGGGCAGGTGGCGTCCTTGATCCTGACGTCACGGGCGCAAAGCTGCGCCTCCACCTGTCGGGGGATGCCATGTGCCCGGATGACCACATAGGCCCCGCCCGGTACGTCCTCCGGCCTGTCCACCATGATCACGCCCTTGTCCGCGTAGCGCTTGAGTACCTGCGGATTATGGATAATGGGACCGAGGATATAGATGGGACGGTCCTTTCCCTTGGCAACCAGCTTGTCCAGATGGGTGAGCGCCAGCCCCACGCCCATACAGAAACCCGCTGTTTTCGCTAAAATGACTTCCACGCACTTATCTCCTTGGCAGAACACGGGCCCAATTACCCGCCTCAGGAAAATCTTGACTTGCCGGTCCCTCTGAGGAATAACTTGTTCAAACAACCGTTTCAAGCAAACCGGGCGACTGACGCCTCCGTAGGACTATTACTTATGAACGATTCGCCCGACGTCAACACCAAAACCGCGCTTTTGGCGGCAGCCATCGAAGTGTTTGCGGACAAGGGATTCGATTCGGCCACGGTGCGCGACATCTGTAGCCGTGCCAAGGCCAATGTGGCCGCCGTCAATTATCACTTCGGCAGCAAGGACGGCCTGTACGCATCGGTGCTGGAGGAAATTTTTCCAAAGGGCGAAGAGTGGCAGGCCAGGAAAACCTCCGCAATCTCCACCAGGGAACGGCTGCACAATTTCCTGCACGGCCTGGCGTCAGAAATCTACGAACCCACCGGCAACCTGGTTGCCCAGAAATGGGCCATCTTTCTCCGCGAAATGGCGAAACCGAGCCACAACCTCGACATCATCGTCCAACACCAGGTGCAACCTCGCGCCAACGAGCTGCGGCAGATACTTTCCGACATCCTCGGCCCGACCGTCCCGGACCATGCCCTGGCGTTTTGCAGCTCCAACATCTGGGCCATGATGCTCGACCACCTGCTCACCCAGCCCATTCTGGACAGACTCAATCCGCACCGGCCAAACCTGAAAACCAGCATGGACCAGTTCGTGGACCACGTGGTGATCTTTTGTCTCGGCGGTCTCGAAGCCATCAAAAACAACACGTAAGCAAAACCGTCCCAGGGCACCCTCTCCTTGACCGCCTCCCGGATTCCTGCAACCTTCCCCCCAGCGGCGGGAATAGGCTTACCGGGACACCCCTCCCCGCCCTGCCAGATTCAAGGATATTCCATGCGTGCCTATGCCGTCATAACCGCCGTGTTCCTGCTCATGGCCTCCATTCTGGTCCTACCGACTCCAGGCCGGGCCGAAGCACCCGTCATCCCCTGCCGCCCGATCAAGGAATTCCCGCACGACGCAGGCACATCGACTCAGGGACTCTTCTGTTTTGACAACAAGTTCTATGAATCCTCGGGCGGCTACAATCGCTCTTTCCTGGCCGTGGTCGATCCGGAAACCGGCCGCCATATGCAAACCGTGGCCTTCAGCCCAGACCACTTCGCCGAAGGCATGGCCCCCTTCGAAAACTCGCTGTATCTGCTCACCTGGCAATCAGGCGTGGGATACATCTACACCCTGGCCGGGCTGGAACCTGTCAGCAGGTTTGCCTACCGCAAGACATTCGAGACCGTCGAAGGATGGGGACTGGCTTTCGATTCGGATCATTTCATTCTTTCCTCCGGTACAGCCCAACTCCGTTTCCACGACCCCAGGACCTTCGAATTGATCGCGGTCAAAGACGTCACGGACGGGGACAAGCCCGTTCCAAGGCTCAATGAATTGGAATATGTAGAGGGTCTGATCTATGCCAATATCTGGAAATCCGACCTTGTGGCCATAATCGATCCGGCCTCCGGCCAGGTCAGGGCGTGGCTGAACCTGGACCCGCTGCGCAGCCGCATCGACGAAAAAAGCGGCGTGGCCAACGGCATCGCCTATGACGCAAAGGGCAAACGGCTCTTTGTCACCGGCAAACATTGGGACAAGCTGTTCGAGATAGAAATCCCGAAGTTATGACGCCTTTCTGTAGGCCCACCACAAATACCCGATTCCAAACAAGATCATGGGCATACAGAGCAACTGCCCCATGGACATCCAGTTGAGGGCCACAAACCCCAGATGTCTGTCCGGTTCGCGGACGAATTCAACCAGAAAGCGGAAGACGCCGTAACCGAGCAGGAACACTGCGCCTACGCACCCTTTGGGCCTGGGTTTGGCCGAATACCACCAGACAATGATGAAGAGGAGCACACCTTCCAGACCGGCTTCGTAGAGTTGCGAGGGATGCCGGGGCAGGCCTCCTGCGCCGGGGAACGGCATGGCCCAGGGCAGATCAGTATACCGGCCCCACAACTCCGCGTTGATGAAGTTCCCCAAACGTCCGAAAAAGAGACCGGGCGGCACCAGAGGCGAAACAAAATCCCCCACCTCGACAAAGGACATGCCGTTGAGTCGGCCAAAAATCCAACAGACAAAAAGTACGCCGATCACCCCGCCGTGAAAGGACATGCCCCCTTCCCAGACTGCGAACATCTTGAGCGGGTTGGCGATGAAATAGGAAAAATTGTAGAACAGGACGTATCCGAGCCTGCCGCCGACCACCACCCCGAGGATGGCCCAGGTGATGAAGTCGTCCATCAGCTTGGGGGACATCTTGTTCCAGGGTTTGGAGGCCCTGTACCGGCCCAGGAGCCAGCCCGACAGGATGCCGAAAACGTACATCATGCCGTACCAGCGCAAGGAGAGCGGGCCTATGGAAATCATGGTAGGATCGAATTGGGGATACTGGAGCATGGAACGGATCTCCGTCTGTGATGTCTTTCTTTGTTTTCTTCAAAAAATCAGGTACGCTGTCGCATAGCGAACAGGGTGTCTCTTTTTTTACCGCCCCGTCAACCCCAAAACGTGGTGTCATGAAAAAGCAACCGGATATTGACATATTGGAAATGCCCGTGGAGGGCCTGGCCGCTTATTGGCTGTCCATCAAGAAAATCATGGATGCCAAGAAAGGGCGCTCCATCCTGGACGAAGAGATCGCCAGCGCCACGGAACCGTATATCCTGCACCTGCTGGATACGGTCTTCTCGAAATTGGATACCGCCCTGGTGCGGAGACTGGCGGAAACCAAGCGGGACATCCAGCTTGACGACTACCGGACCAAGATCGACCTCATGCGATTGGCCATCTACGCCATCGCATCAGGCGAAAACCCCCGCATCACATTGGTCCGCATGGACTCCAAGTTCGCGCATCCCCTGATGACCGAGGACCGCGCCTTTGACATGGCCACCTCCATGTTCGACGCCATCAAGCCCAAGGGGGTCGACATGACCACCCTGCTTTCCGTGAACCACAAGCTGAAGGCCGATCGCCTGCTGGTCAAACTGCTGTTTTTCGTCATGTACGCCCGCCGCGAAGGACGGCAGAACATGGACAGGTTCATCCCGTTCCTGGGGTCCCGGTTCTTTTCCGAAGGAATTTCCCTGGCCATCGACAACTTCGAAGCCGATTTCCTGGCCAACCACCTGGAAAACATCCGAGACAGAGTCGTGATGGAAACCGCCCGCAAAATGGACATGGCCCTGGAAATGGCTCTGGGCATTCGAGAAAAAATGGCCTATGACGACATTTTCCGTATAGCCAGGGCGTATATGCCCTGAACGACGAGGATGACATGCGTAAACTCACCTTATTCATATTGACAATGGCCCTTTTCCTGGCCTCTGCATGCCCGGCGGCCGCTTCGGCCAGAGGCGGAGACCGGAACTTTGAACGGGCGTGGCGGGTCTTCTCCAACAGCCAGACCGACAAGGCCTTGGAATATTTCAAGAAGGCCGCTCAGGAATATACCCAGGCCCTTCAGGAAGATCCGCCGAGCAGGACCATGCGTTTTCCTTCCACCCTGATCAAGGCGGGTATATCCTTCTACTATGCCGGAGACTACGACCAGTGCATCAAGACCATGAAACTGGCCGCCCGCAAGGACGAGCGCATATGGGAAGGTGACATCTACACGGCCCTTTCCCACGCCAGACAAGGAGATGCGGACGCCGCCATGAAGTCCCTTCAGTTGTTCCTCGACTCCATGTCCTCGCAACGATTCATCACCAATGAAGTAATCAGCCAGATGCCCGGCATGAAAGATGGCTCCGTCCCGCTGGCGAACGGCATGGAGCTCATCGAGCAATCCGTGCAGAGACAGATCGTGGACAATGTCGTCAAAACCAAAAATCGCCGGGCTGGTCCCATACCCAAGGAACAGTGCAGCGGTCCCTACTGGTGGCGCATGAGCGCATCTCCCTGCAGCACGGCCAGTTCCAGCTACGATTAGACACCATCATGGGCTTGACGAACCCGCAGGAATGTACAACGATTACCAAACTTCAAACGACAACGCCGAAGCATTCATGACCACGGACACAATAGATATACCACTAGAACACCTCCGCGCCTTCACCAAAGATGACATAAACGCCATGCCTCTCCGCCATTACGAGGGGGAGGTCAAGGTCATCCGTACGGAGGAGGCCTGCATCGAGGCCATCGAAGAGATGCAGGGCCACCCCCTTCTGGGCTTCGACACCGAGACTCGGCCCGTGTTCAAGAAAGGCAAGAAGCCGGGGCCGCCAGCCATTCTCCAACTGGCCACGGGCGACTGCGTCTACGTCTTCCAGATAAGCATCCTGCCGCTGAACAAGGCGTTGTGCGGATTATTGTCCGACCGCCAGATCGTCAAAACCGGCGTGGCCGTGCGCGATGACATCCTGGGGCTGCAAAAACTCGCCCGGTTCAAACCGAGTGGCTTCGTGGACCTTTCCGACATCACTTCCAAGGCCAACATGCAGACACACGGCCTGCGCAACATGGCCGCCAACCTCCTGGGTTTCCGCATTTCCAAATCGGCCCAATGCTCCAACTGGGCCAAGGAAAAGCTCACACGGCAACAGATACTCTATGCCGCCACCGACGCCTGGATCAGCCGCGAACTGTATCTCGCCCTTGATGACCTCGGCCTGACCTAGCCTTTTTCTCCGCCCCGCTCCCGATTCGGGCCATGGCATGTATCGTGCAAACTCCGTAGGGCAGGAAAAACCTGCCTTTCCTCATGCCGTTAGCATGATGGTCTGTCGCGAGTATATGACTACATAAACTGGATATACGGGATTAATCAGTGAATCAGCGACATTCCTGCACATCAGCAGGTCACCCAACGGTACTCCCCATGAAGATCGGCAGGAGGGACAGGTCGTGAAGCGGATCGCCTGGGTCGGTGGACAATATTTCAATCCTCGTCAGGTAAAGGAATTCGGCTTCGACGTCATCAACATCCCCCTTGACGAGTCAACGCCCCTGAGCTGGAACGATATTACAGACCGGTGCAGCGGGGAACCCGACCTGGTGCTCTATGCCGACCGCAGCGTGCCGCCGCCGCTCATCGGCATCGAGAGATTCCCCTGCCCCACAGCCTTCTATGCCATTGATTCGCACATACACTCCTGGTATCCCATGTATGCCCAAGCCTTTGACCTTGTGGCCGTGTCCCTGCGCGACCACATGCCCAGATTCCGCCAGCGGCTGACGCACGATCAGGTCATCTGGCTGCCGCCCTATCCGCTGCGGGACGAGCAGCCGCCCGATACACCGCCAGCCAAGGAATGGGATCTGCTCTTCGTCGGCAATGTGGACCGGGAAACCACGCCCGTCCGGTACGAATTCCTCAGGGAGCTCAAGGCCAGACTGCCCAATCTGACGGTCATGAAGGGCGAATTCGGGGAACTCTTCCCACGCGCCCGAGTGGTCCTGAACATCGCCGAACACAATGATCTCAACTTCCGCGTGTTCGAGGCCTTGGCCACCGGATCCTGCCTGGTCACGCCCGAAGTCGGCCACGGTCAGTCCATGCTCTTCGAGGACGGTACGCATCTGGTCACCTACCCGCCCAACGACATGGATGAGCTGATTGCCATTGTCTGCGATCTGCTGGGAGACAAGGCCAAAAGGGAAACCATCGCCCGCAACGGCCATGCCGAAATCGAGGCGAAGCACCGGGCAAGACACCGGGCAGCGACCCTGCTCGAAGCCCTGAACGCCATTTCCGAGGCCGTGGTCAAGACCCGGCTGAACACGGCGGACTACATCCACACCAAATATCTCAAGGTGGTCTATCTGCTCCTGGCCGAAGCCTACGGGGATACCGAACTGGGCAGGCAATACCTCACAGCGGCCCTTCAATCCAAAGCTAGTATTCGCCGCTGAAATCCGGCAGTTTGCGGTTCTGCTTGCGCTGGCTCGTACGCTGCTTGCGCTCCAACCGCTTCCGCTTGGCCGACTTGGGAATCCGTGTTTCCTTTCGCGGAATCACCGGCTTGAGCGCCCATTGCAGGAGTTCCACGAACCGCTCTATGGCCGAATCCTTGTTGGACTTCTGACTGCGGAAGACCTGGCTGGAAATCTGGAGCACACCGTGCTTGTCGATGCGCCTGCGCAACTTGCCCTTGACCGCCACCTTCTGCAATTCGGTCAGGCTGGGAGATTCCTCCACGTTGAAAAGCAGGGTCACCCGCGAATCGGTGGTATTCACGTGCTGACCGCCAGGCCCGGAGCTGCGGCTGGTGATGAAGCGTATCTCTTCATAAGAAATGACGATTTTCGGTGTGATGCGGAGCATGACCACAAATTGCCACGACTTGCCCTTTGGGGCAAGCTCTTACTCATTGACACTTGGGCGGTTTTCTCTACAATCCCCTGCACCAAAACCAAACGAGGTATCCATCATGTCCAAAGAATGCCCCTGCGGGTCCGGCCTGGATCACACCAAGTGCTGCACCCCATATATTTCCGGAAAGACCCCGGCCCCAACTGCCGAGGCGCTCATGCGCTCCCGCTACTCCGCCTATGTGTTCAAGGAGATCGACTATCTCAAGGCGACCCTGGCGCCAGAAGCCCTGGAAGGCCACGACGACAAGTCCGTACGCGAATGGGCCGAGTCTGCAGAGTGGTTGGGATTGACCATCCACGACACCTGGGCCGGACAGGAAGGCGACGAGGCGGGCATCGTGGAATTCTCCGCCAACTACGCCATCGACGGCGAAGAGCAGACTCACCGCGAACGCAGCGAATTCAGGAACGAAGGCGGCAAGTGGCTCTACGTGGATGGCCACATGGTCTCCGGCCCGCCGGTTCGCAAGGAAAAGAAGATCGGCCGCAACGAGCCCTGCCCCTGCGGATCGAACAAAAAATACAAGAAGTGCTGCGGACGATAAACGGCGTACCTTGACGGCGCATCTGCGCCGCTTTTGACAGCCAGATCACTGCCAGGAACAAAAAAGGAACCGCTCCATGGAGCGGTTCCTTTTTTATCGTTCTGTACTCAAGCGATTATTTACAGAGCTTCTGCATGGCGGTCTTGATCCCGTTGGTGTCGATGCCGAGCATGTGCCGCAGTTCCTTTTGCGTACCGTGCTCGATGAACTCATCGGGGATGCCAAGCAATTTGATTGACTTGCCGTGTAGGACGTCATGCTCGGTGAGAAGCTCGAGCACGGCGGAACCGAACCCTCCTGCCAGGGCGTTTTCCTCCACCAGCAGAATACGGTTGAACCGACCGGCCAGATCCAGGATCTGCTTTACGGGCAGGGGCTTGACGAACCGCGTATTGAAGACCGCCACGTCCACCCCGGATTTTTCCAGTTCCATGGCCGCCTCCACCGCAGGGTAGACGCGGGAACCGAGGGTGATGATCACGCCGTCCTTGCCTTCGCGCATGAGTTCGCCCTTGCCGATGGCGATCTTGCGCGGATTGGCGGACACCTTGGCGCCGACCCCGGTGCCGCGCGGATAACGCATGGCGCAGGGACCGTCATAGGCAAAGGCCGTGGCCATCATCTGGGCCAGCTCGGCCTCGTCCTTGGGGGCCATAAGCACGAGGTTCGGGATGTGGCGCAGGTAGCTCAGGTCAAAGGCTCCGTGATGAGTAGCCCCGTCCTCGCCGACCAGACCACCTCGGTCCAGGAAGAAATTCACGTTCAGGTTCTGCAGGCAGACATCGTGGATTATCTGGTCATAGGCGCGCTGCATGAAAGTGGAATAAATGGCCACCGCAGGCTTGAATCCCTGGGTTGCCAACCCGGCGGCAAAGGTGACCGCATGCTGCTCGCATATCCCCACGTCCACGAATCGTTCCGGATAATTCTGACGGAAGCATTCGGTCCCGGTTCCCTCGGGCATGGCCGCGGTAATGGCGAATATCCTGTCGTCCTTCTGTGCCAGGGAGCACAGGGTGGACCCGAAAATGGAGGTGTAGGAAGGAAGGCCGGAACCGGAGAACTTGCGGGCCAAGCCGGTCTCCGGGATGAACTCGCCCACCCCGTGATAATGGGACGGATCGGATTCGGCTGGCTCATACCCCTTGCCCTTCTTGGTCATCACATGGACAAGCACGGGTTTCTTAAGCTGCTTTATCTCTTCGAAAACCTTGACCATCTTGGCTGTGTCGTGGCCATCGATGGGACCGACATAGGTGAAGTGGAACGCCTCGAACAGGATACCGGGGGTGAAGAAGGACTTGACCGAGTCCCCGTACCGCTTGGCGTATATGGCCAGATCGCCGCCGATCTTGGGTATGGTGCCGAGCAATCCTTCCACATCGGCCTTGAGCCGCTGCAAAAACGGAGTGGTCATCTTGCGGCTCAAGAACTGGGACAACGCGCCGACGTTCTTGGAGATGGACATCTCGTTGTCGTTCAGGACCACCACCATCTTGCGCCCCAGATCGCCCGCCTGGTTCAGTCCCTCGAAGGCAAGCCCGGCGGTCAGGGAACCGTCGCCGATGACCGCCACGACCTCATGATCTTCACCCTTGAGGTCGCGGGCCATGGCCATGCCCAGGGCAGCGGAAATGGATGTGGACGAATGGCCCACGCCAAAATGATCGTATTCGGATTCCGCCATGCGCGGAAAGCCGCTGAGCCCGCCCTTCTGGCGCAAGGAGGGGAACGCTTCCATCCGGCCGGTGAGCAGCTTGTGCGCGTAGGCCTGATGACCGACATCCCAGACCAGCTTGTCCCGCTCGAGGTCAAACGACCGGAACAGGGCCAGGGTCAGCTCAACCACGCCGAGGGAAGGGGCAAGATGTCCGCCGTGGTCGGAGACCTGACTGATGATGACATCCCGCAATTCCTGGGCAAGGATGTCTATCTGATCCCCTTCCAGTGCACGAACGTCGCCGGGCCTGGTTATCTTGGACAGAACGGTTGTTTTTTTCGGATCTTTAATCATAGGGGCAAAATACTATTCCAATCAATACACCCTGTCTACTATGTATCGGGCCAATTGCCACAGGAACTCCTGCTCGCTCCCATAGTAGCCGGACAGATGCTTCAGGGCCTCGTCAATGTAGTCCCCGGCCAGTTCCTTGCTCTTTTCCAAGCCCATGAGCGCCGGATAGGTGGACTTGCCCATGGCCTCGTCACTCCCTGCGGGCTTGCCCAGGGTCGCGGTGTCACTGACCACGTCGAGCACGTCGTCCACGATCTGGAAGGCCACGCCGATATTGCGTCCGAACTCGCGGGCATTGTCGATGTCGCATTCCGCTGCACCGGCCAGTATGGCCCCGCACTCGCAGGCCGCAGTGATGAGCGCCCCGGTCTTCATGGCATGCATCTGCTGCAATTCCTCGAGCGGCACCCCGGTACGACCCGTGAACTCCATGTCCACGGCCTGGCCGCCGACCATACCGCCTGCACCGGCCGCCCTGGTCAGGGTAAAGATTGCCCGCATCACCCGGTCTGCCGGCAAGCCGTTCACAATGGAAGCCGCAGACATCAGTCCGAAGGCCTCGGTCAGCAGTCCGTCACCGGCCAGGATAGCCGTGGCTTCGTCGAACTGCTTGTGGTTGGAGGGCTTGCCGCGCCGCAGATCGTCGTCGTCCATGGCCGGAAGATCGTCGTGGATCAGAGAATAGGTGTGGATGCACTCCAGGGAAGCGGCAAAGGGCATGACCTTGTCCGGTTTCCCCCCGAGCAGGGAGGCCCAGGAAAGGAGCAGCACTGGTCGAAGCCGCTTGCCTCCGGCCAGCAGGGAATATTCCATTGCCGCCAACAACCGGGAAGGAATGCCCCGATCCCGCAGGCAGGTGACCAGAAACTCCTCGACGGCGGCGGCACGCTTTGCCAGTTGCTCCTTGACCTTCACTACGCTTCCTCCGGGTCGGCGGCCAGGGATTCCAGGGCATCAAACTCCCGGACCAGCCCTTCGGACACGATTTTAACGTCATGCCGAGCGGTTTCCAACTGCTTTCCGCACGCCTTGACCAGTTCCAACCCCTCCTTGTACAGGGCCACGCCCTCTTCCAGGGGCAGATCGCCGCGTTCCAGCTTCTCGACCACGAGCTTGAGCCGTTCCAACCTGTCTTCAAAAGTCTCTTTCGCCACGGGTTCCTCCAGCAGCAGAACTAATCAATAATATATTATTCTAACACCTTGAAATCATCACATTCAAATAAAACCTCAGGATCCACCACTTGCCCCAAGGCAAAGATGCTCAGGTGCAGATGGGCACCGTTCACCCGGCCCGTGGCCCCCGACAAACCGATCTTCTGCCCAGCATCAACCATATCCCCTTCCCTGACAAGCATCCTGGACATGTGACACGACATGGATATCAATCCATTGCCATGGTCGATCCACACCGCATTGCCAGCATA
Source organism: Pseudodesulfovibrio sp. S3 (assembly GCF_004025585.1). Lineage (NCBI taxonomy): Bacteria > Pseudomonadati > Thermodesulfobacteriota > Desulfovibrionia > Desulfovibrionales > Desulfovibrionaceae > Pseudodesulfovibrio > Pseudodesulfovibrio sp. S3. The sequence goes on along the minus strand of NZ_QTZO01000005.1, from coordinate 220,403 downwards.
ATAAAAGTGGCCCGTAAGAACAACTCTGCCTGCGGCTATGGCATGGAGCGGCGTGCCTTCCCAAGCCCTGAAATCCAACCCGGTATGGCGGCTTTTGGTCTCACCGTTGAACACCCGGTGCAGACCGAAGCGACTGAGCATCTTGCCCTTGACCGGCCTGACGAATGGTATATTCCAGAACCGTTCGGGGGACACGGTGTCCAGTACGGCCAGAACCTGCTCACGCTCACGTTCGATACGGGCCAACTCGGTCGCGGGCGGCTTGACCATCTTCGGCGGCACACTCAGGGTCTCCTGACCCCAGGCCGACTCCACCACCTCGATATCCCGGGAAAACCGTCGTTCGTGCCCCCAAATATCGGCGATCACCTCCAGGGTGTAGGTCCCGACATCCTGGCGCAAACCTATGCCGAGCAGGAGCATGGCCCCGGACTTCCCGTCCCACCAGGTTACCGCCGGCTGCACGGTCTTTTCGTTCCAGACCACCCGGAGGTTCTCCAGAGGATACCAGGTGCTGATACGGACCAGAAAAGGCTTGCCTATCCCAACCTGCTCCGGCGCAAAGACGTCCACCATATCTCCTGCCAGCGAGAGGCAAGGAAGGCAGACCAAGAACACCAGAAAGGCCAGTGTGGGCCCGAGGGGTTGTTTTTTTAGCATAAATTAATCAATAGCCTACTATTGCAGCATGTTATCAGCAGAGTTTTTGAATAAAGGCGCTGGATCGACCAGCTTGCCCAGGACCGATACGGAAAAATGCAGATGCGGTCCTGTGGCCCGCCCGGACTGACCGGACAACCCGATGGCCTGACCGCGCTGGACCTTGTCCCCCTCCTTGACGATGGGCTTGGACAGATGGAAATACATGGTCACCACGCCGTTGCCGTGGTCGATGTACACGGAATTGCCCGCATAGTAATGATCGCCCACCAGGATGACCACGCCGTCGGCAGCCGCCTTGACCGGGTTGCCCATGGGGGAGCGCAGGTCCTGTCCCCGATGGGGATTCTTGGGCGTGCCGTTGAGGATACGCTTCAATCCGTACAAGCTGGACACCTCGCCCTCCACCGGACGTTCAAGGGGCAGCCGCCACAATCTCTGGGCCGAGACCGTGTTCTTGGCCGCCGTGGTCAGCTCCCGTTCGGCAGCAATGCGGTCATAGACGTCCTGTGGCGGCGTGACCATGCCCGGAGGCAGCGTCAGCTCCTGTTTCGGATACTCCACCGACGTGACCTGAACAGAACGGCGCAGGGTATTCTCCTTGCCGTCCACCGAGGCGATGACGGACAAATCCTGCTTGCCCGGCTTGGCGTCGATGACGTCCGTGCCGAGCATGACCAGGGCCACATGACGGTTATTCCAAACCGAAATGGACGGTACCACTTCCTTGCCCAGCCAATGCACGGACACCGAATCCAGGGGCTGATCCGAGGTCAGACGGACCAGGAACGGCTGGCCCACGCCCACCCGGCCCGGCGCAGCCAGAATCAGGGCGGACCCGGCATGGACGGGAGCGGCCTCGCTGGCAGCGGAAGCATCCTTCGGCAGGACGAGGCCGATGTCATCTCCCTCTTGCAGCCCGAAATCCTGGGCCGTCCCGGACACGGGAATCATGGGTAGGGCCAAAATGACTACCAGGAACAAACTCAGAAAAAACCGTTTCATCAATACCCCTATGCGTCGGTTGGTTTGGTATCGGTCACCGTGGCCGCAACGCGACCGTCTCGGACCCTGATATCAAGTGCGTCGCCCTTCGTCACCCCTTTAGGGTCACGCAGGAATTTACCGGTCCCGACCACCTGCACCAGGGCATAGCCCCGCTCCAACGGCGCTTCCGGGTCCAGGCCACGCAGCACGGTCTCAAGCAGGGCCAGTTCACGGCCCTTTGCCTCCGCAGCATGGTACGCCCCCTTGTCCAGCCGTTGACTCAGCCCGGAAAGCCCGTCCGTCAGGCCCTCCACCCGGCTTGGACCAAAGGCCCTCGACAGCCGGTACGCCACCCCGGCCACGTCCCGGCCGAGGTTGTCCAGCCGCTCCGGCCCGAACGCACGGTCCAGACGGTCCGCAGCCTGCGTGGCATTCCCGGCACAATCATAATAGTGATCCAGTCCGGCTCCCTGAAGCCGGGCCATGAGCGCGGAGAACCTGTCCTCCATCCGCTCCAGCCGCCGTTTGGGGGAGAGCCACACCATGGCCTTGCGCAGATTCTCGAACTGGCCGTCCTTGCCGGACAGCCAGTTTCCGTAAGCCCGGTTCAACCCCATATCGAGCACGTCCAGTTTCTGGGCCAGGGTCTCACGCCGGGGCCACAACTCCTGGGCCGCATGGCTCGGCGTGGCCGCACGCTTGTCCGCAACGAAATCCGCTATGGACACGTCCGGTTCATGCCCCACGCCCGTGATGACCGGCAGTCTGGCCCGGTAAATGGCGTCCGCCACTTCCTCGGTATTGAAGGCCCACAAATCCTCCAACGACCCGCCGCCGCGAATGAGCACGGCCACCTCGGCCCAACCCTCGGCATCCACCTGATCCAGGGCCTCGGCGATCTGCCAGGGAGCACGTTCACCCTGCACCAGACACGGATAAATACGAATTTCCGCCCCGGTGCCGCGCGTCTCCGCAATGCGCAGAAAATCCCGGATGGCCGCGCCGGACCGGGAAGTGATCACCGCCACCCGCCTCGGGTCACGGGGCAACGCAAGCTTGCGGTCTTCGTCGAAATACCCTTTTGCGGCCAGCTTTTTCTTGAGCGCCTCAAAGGCCACCGCCAGATCGCCCACGCCCTGACTCTGGACCAGTTCGGCCACCAACTGGTACTGACCGCGCGGCTCGTACACGTTGAGCCTGCCTGCGCACAGCACCTCCATGCCGTCCTCTATCCCGCTGCCGCTCAAGGCCGTGCCGCCCTGCTCCTCCTCGATCTCTCCGGTCAGCGGATTGACCGTGTCCCCACCCCGCTTCACCGGCTCCGACGACATCTGCGAGGACTTGAACCAGACCACGGACAACGCCGCATCCCCGTCCGAAAGCGTAAAATACACATGCCCGCTGGCCGGGCGCGCAAGATTGGTCACCTGGCCGCGCACCCACACGAACGGGAACTCCGCCTCAAGCAGGTTCTTGACTGATCGGGTCAGCTCACTGACGGTCAGGATGTTGGACAAAAGGCCTCCGGCGGCTGGGGGGAAGGGAGAGAAAACTTTTTGAAAAAGGTTCTTCTCTCCCTTCCCCCCAGACCCCCTATCCCTCTCTTTCCAAAAATTTTTGGTGCCGCTTCGCGGGTGTCGAGAGTCGAATGGGGGCTTATATTTTAATAAGTTAACGTTAGCTTCCCGGTTTTCATCTTACTCCGACGCGATAACCGCGCCTGCGCCGATCATGATGGTGCCGGCGGTGCGGTTCATGACCTTCCACAGCCGCGTCGATCGAATCGCATTGCGGCCCCTGGAGGCCAGCCAGGCGTAGACCAGGGGAACCGTGGCGATGATCGGCACGATGATGGAGATCACCAGGATGATGTCCGAACCGGTCAGTTCGCGCATGTTCACGAAACCGGGCAGGAAGCCGCAGTAAAAGGCGATGGCCTTGGGATTGCCCATGGTCACGCACAGGCCGGTCAAAAAGCTCCTTCCGGGCCTGACCGCCATGGGGCAGGCATCCCCCTGACTGGCCGAGGGCTTGGCCAACCAACAGTTGACGCCCATGTAGACGAGGTAGGCGGCACCCGCCCATTTGAGCACCACGAAATACGGACCGATCTGCGAGGCCACCCAGCCCATGCCGAACAGGGCCGTGAGCAGGTAGCCCACATCGCCGAGCGCCAGGCCGCAAGTAAAGCTCGCTCCGGCCTTGAATCCCCGCGCCAACGACTGGGCGACCACGGCAGAAATACCGGGGCCGGGAATGCAGGCGAAAACAAAGGTGGCCAGTGCCAAGGCGATTCCGCTTTCAAGAGTCATTTTCTCTCTCCCAAACTATTCGTTATCCGATTAAAGGCAACCTAGCACCCCCCTCCTCACGCTTCAACCGTAAAGCTAAGGGAGAGGGAATGCCTCCCCCTCTGGACTCCCCCTTCCAAACTTTTTGTGTGCCTTCGGCAAGGGTGTGCGAGCGCGTTCAGGTCTAGCCTCTTTGCCCATAGTTCTTGGCAAAAGCGCACAGGTATTTCCCTCCACTCTCCTCGCGCAGCGACCCAAAAAGTTTAGGGAAATGAGGGGATGTGGGGCCGGAGGCATCAAAAAAACCCCGGCGCGGGGTTCCGCGCCGGGGTTTTGGTATCAATGAACGTGCGGAATCTAGGCTATTTCCAGACCCCAGTTATTCCAAATCTGCTTGCGCCAGGCAATGAAGGCTTCGGCGAAACCGTCGAGGGGCAGTTCGATTTTTTCGCCGGTCTTGCGGTCCTTGGCCTCGATGATGCCGCTTTTCAACCCCTTGCCGCCGAGCACCAACTGCATCGGGTAGCCGATCAGGTCGGCTTCGGCGAATTTGACGCCGGGACGCTCGTTGCGGTCATCGAAAGCCGCGTCCACACCAAGGTCCATAATGGTCCCGTAAAGCTCTTCGGCCTTGTCGACCACGTCCTGATCCTTGCCGCCAAGGGATATCAGGCAGACCTCGAACGGGGCGATGGAGGGCGGAAAGATGCAGCCGTTTTCGTCGTTGTTCTGCTCGATGGCAGAGGCCACGATGCGGGACACGCCGATGCCGTAACAGCCCATGACCATGGGCTTGGACTTGCCGTTCTCGTCCAGGAAGGTGGCTTCCATTTTCTCGGAGTACTTCAGGCCGAGCTTGAAGACATGGCCCACTTCGATACCCTTGGTGAACTCGATCCTGCCGCCGCATTCCGGGCAGGGATCAGTGGGGTCAATGACGCGCAGATCGGCGTATTTCTCGATGGTGCAGTCACGACCCAGGGCGAGATGCCGCACATGGGTATCGCCCTTGTTGGCCCCGGCCACCCAGTCGGTGGCGGTGAGCAGTTCGTGATCGGCAAAGACGGGCACGTCCTTGTCCAAACCGGCAGGACCGGCAAACCCGACAGGGGCGTTGGTCAGTTTCTTGACCAGGGCCTCGTCGGCAAGCTCGATCTCGTTGCCGCCGACCAGGTTGCGCAGCTTGACGTCGTTCACTTCGCGGTCGCCGCGCACCAGGGCGGCCACGGGCTTGCCGTCCACGATAAAAAGCAGGGTCTTGACCAGCTTGTCGGCGGTGATGCCGAGGAAGGTACAAACCTCCTCCACGGTGTGCGAACCGGGAGTGGCCACTTCCTCGAGGGCAGGCACGGCGGACTCGTCGCAGACTGCGCCCTTGGGCGGCGAAACCTTTGCCTTTTCCAGGTTGGCCCCGAAGTCGCAGGACAGGCAGGAGGCTATGGTGTCCTCGCCGGTATCGGCCAGGACCATGAATTCATGGGAGAAGTCGCCGCCAATGGCCCCGGAATCAGCCTGAACCGGCTTGAAGCGCAGCCCGATGCGGGAGAACGCAGCCTTGTAGGCGTTGAACATGTCGTAGTAGGACTTTTCCGCGCCCTCCTCGTCCTTGTCAAAGGAATAGGCATCCTTCATGATGAATTCGCGGCCGCGCATGAGGCCGAAACGGGGACGGATTTCGTCGCGGAATTTGGTCTGAACCTGATACAGGTTGACCGGCAGTTGCTTGTAGGACTTGATCTCGCCGCGCACCAGATCGGTGATGACCTCTTCATGGGTGGGTCCGAGACAGTAGTCACGGTCGTGCCTGTCCTTGAAACGAAGCAGTTCCTTTCCGTAGTAGTCCCAGCGCCCGGTCTCCTTCCAGAGGTCGGCGGGCTGGACCATGGGCAGGAGTACTTCCAGGGCTCCGGCGCGGTCCATCTCCTCACGCACGATGGCAGCGACCTTGTTGATGGAGCGCAGGCCCAACGGCAGGTAATTGTAAATGCCGCTGGTCAGCTTGCGGATCATGCCCGCGCGCATCAGAAGCTTGTGGGAGACCACCTCGGCGTCCGCCGGGTCTTCCTTGAGGGTCGGGACGTAATAACGGGAAAGACGCATTTATTCACTTCTCCTTTCTTCCAGGAATTTATCGATTTCCTTCATGAATTCCGGCAACAGGTTGTCGCTGCCCCGGACCTTGCGGACGATCTCGCCCTTCTTGAAAATTATGCCCAGATCACGGCCTCCGGCAATGCCGATATCCGCTTCCCTGGCCTCTCCGGGGCCGTTGACCACGCACCCCATGACAGCCACGGTGAAGACCTCTTCCACCCCTCGAAGGGCCGCCTCCACCTGTTCGGCCAGCTCGATCAGGCCGATCTCGGTTCTTCCGCAGGTGGGGCAGGATATAATCTCCGGGCCACGTTCACGCAAGCCCAATGATCGCAGGATTTCATAGGCCACGCCGATCTCGGCCACCGGATCGTGGGTCAGGGACACGCGCAGGGTGTCGCCGATACCGTCATGCAGCAGGATGCCCAGTCCTACAGCGGACTTGACCGCTCCGCGCACCAGGGTTCCGGCCTCGGTGATGCCGATGTGCAGCGGGTAGTCCACCTTTTCCGACATGATCCGGTACGCCTCGACGGTTTTCAGGACCGACGAGGTCTTGAGCGAAATCTTGATGTCGTTAAAACCGCGCTTTTCGAGCATGGCCACGTGACGCAGACCGGATTCCACCATGGCCTCGGGCGTGGGACCGCCATGGTGCCGGAGCAGGTCCTTTTCGAGGGAACCGCCGTTGACGCCGATGCGGATGGGGGTGCCGTGGGCGAGTGCAGCCTTGACCACGATGTCCACCTTGTTTTCGTCCCCGATATTGCCGGGATTGATACGCAGGCCGTCGAACCCCGCCTCCAGGGCGGCCAGGGCCAGACGGTGGTCGAAATGGATGTCCGCAATGAGCGGCACCGGGGACTGCTCGCGGATGGCGGCCAGCTTGGCGGCTGCGGCTTCGTCGGGCACGGCCAGACGCACGATCTCGCACCCGGCCTCGGCCAGTTGGTTGATCTGGGTCACCGTTGCCAGGACGTCGCGGGTGTCGGTGTTGCACATGGACTGGACGCGAACAGGGTTGTCCCCGCCGATGCCCACACCGCCTATACTCATGGATCGTGTCTGCTTGCGTTGCATAAGAATTTGCACGTTACGCAATTTCCCTATACAAGCCAAGTGGCCCAGTCTCGTTAAAAATCGAGGGTATTTATAATTGAATCTTCGTCAGACTTTCTGCATTTTATACTAACAGTATCAACCTTCAACCGACGAGTGAGTCAGCCATGAAAATCAATGTCAGAGTAAAAATCCTTCTGTCGTTTGCACTTTCGCTCTTTTTGCTCTGCGCTGCCATTCTTGCGGTCAGTCTTACATCCATTTACAACGATTCCGTAGAATACAGCCAGACGTCTGCCGCCGGTCAGTTGAAGCACATCGACGGCACAATCTCCATGTATATTCAGGAGACCCTCAACAACACGGTCATGATGGCAGAAGACCCGCGCGTCCTCAGGGTGGATGAAATCCTGACCAATTACCTGGACCCGAACAAGGAATACAAGACCACCGATCCCGAGCCTGGAGATCACCTCGGACGCGAGATCCGCGGCCTCTACACGATGATTCTCAAATCCCATCCGAACTACAAGGATTGCTATCTGGGAACCAGCAACGGCGCCTTCATCATCGGCGGAAACGACCCTCTGCCAGCCGGGTATGACCCCCGCAAGCGCCCCTGGTATCAGAAGGCAACCGCCACCCCGAGCAAGGCCGTCATCTCCGAAGCCTATGTATCCACCACCAACGAGGCCATGATCAGCACGGGCAAGGCTGTCCTTGACGGCAACAAAGTGGTGGGCGTGACCGCCATGGACCTCTCGCTGGCACAGTTGACCAAGCTCATCGAACAGGTCAAGCTCGGAAAAACCGGCTACGTCATGATGGTGCAAGATGACGGCGTGGTCATCGCCGACCCCAAGAACACCGTCAATAATTTCAAAAAGATAGGCGAATTGGGCGATGACCTGTACCGCAAGGCGTTCTCCATGGAAAACGGAGCCGCCGAAGGCGTCATCAAAGGCGTGGACTACATGGCCGTAGTGCACACTTCGCCCCAACTCAAATGGAAATTCATCGCCTTCATCGAGACGTCCGAGATCATGGCCCCGGTCTGGTCCAACGCCCTCAACGCCACAGTATTGTCGATCCTGGCCCTGATAGTCATCGCCGTATGCATATGGTTCTACATGAACGGCCTGCTCATCAAACCGCTGGACCAGATCGTCCGGGCACTCGGCCTTGCGGCCAATGGAGATTACACCACTCGGGTCGATGTGTACCGCTCAGACGACATAGGCGCGATCTTCCAGGCGCTCAACGACATGTCGGACAAGCTTTCCTCTATCGTCGGCGAGGTCGTGGACGGCAGCTCCCGCGTAGCCTCGGGCAGTGAGGAGCTTTCCGGCACCTCGAAGTCCCTGTCCCAGGGCGCGACCCAGCAGGCTGCAGCACTTGAGGAGGTCTCCTCCTCCATGGAAGAGATGGCGGCCAACATCAGGGCCAACGCGGAAAATGCCCGGACCACTGAGTCCATCGCCACCAAGGCGTCGGAAAACGCCCGTGTCGGCGGTGTGGCCGTGAACGAAACCGTTTCGGCCATGCAGGAAATTGCCGAAAAGATCTCCATTGTCGAGGAGATTGCGCGCCAGACCAACCTCCTGGCCCTGAATGCGGCCATTGAAGCGGCCAGGGCCGGTGAACACGGCAAGGGCTTTGCCGTGGTCGCGGCTGAGGTCCGCAAGCTGGCCGAACGCAGCGGACATGCCGCCGCCGAGATCAGCGAACTCTCCTCAACCAGCGTGGAAGTAGCGGTCAAGGCGGGTGATCTGCTCCGGGACATGGTCCCCGACATTGAAAAGACTGCGGAACTCATCCAGGAAATCACGGTGGCCAGCAACGAGCAGAATACCGGTGCCGAGCAGATCAACGCGGCCTTGCAGCAGCTTGATCAGGTGGTCCAGCAGAACGCCGCAGCTTCCGAAGAAATGGCCTCCACATCCACAGACCTGGCCAGCCAGGCCCACGGCCTGCAACAGATCATCTCGTTCTTCAAGGTGCAGGGCGGAAGGCAGGAACAGGTTCGGCGAATGCCATCGGCTCCAAAGACAAAGGCCCAAATAAGCAAGCCACGGAAGCCGAAACCCCTGGCCCCGGCAAAACCCGCTCCCGCAAAGGAGACCGGCGGCTTCGACCTGTCCATGGACGATCCGGACGACGGTGATTTCGAACGCTTCTAGTCAGTTTCGAAGAACACAATACAACGGCCCTGTTCCATGATGGACAGGGCCGTTTTCTTCATGAAACGCCACCGACGTTCAGGACGCAACGTATGTCAGACAGGCTCCGACCATGATAAGCGACACGCCAACCACACGCGGCAAATGGAGGGACTCGCGCAGTACCAGCCATCCCAGGCCGACCCCGACGACAAGACTCAACTGCCGCAATGCACCGACGTACGTGACCTTGCCCATATTCAACGCCATGAGCATGAGGACAAATGAAAGCGTGTTCAATACCGAGACAGTGAGGATGCTCCATTTGTTCCGTTGCCATTCCTTTACGACGGCAACACGGTCAAGCCGTCGCAGCAGTGGCAGAAAATACGCACAGGACGCCAATGTATAGCAGTACATGTAGATGAACGGGTGGATATGCAGGACGGCTTCCTTGCCCCACAGCGTATAGAGCGCCACAAAAAAAGCCGCGGCCACGGCGAACAGCAATCCCGAACCGCTGTTCCGGCTCCCCCTGAACAGACCGGACAGGCTGAACTCCTTCATCTGCACGACGAGAACACCGACCGTAACGAACACAACGGAACACCAGCCAACACCATCAATGCTTTCCTGAAATACCAGATATGCCAGAAACGGAAGAAACAACGTGCTGGAACGCGACACGGGATACGCAATGGAAAGATCAAGGCGTTTGTAGCTGTTGGCGAGACAGTAATAATTCACCACGGAGAGGAGTGTGCCGACACCTGCGAACCAGAGGGATGCCGGGTCAAGGCCCCATTTGCCGACGGCCACGGCAAAAGGGATTGCATAGATGACCGGCTCGGCCATTTTACTCAGGCCGAGAAAAGCGTCCTTGTTTTGCGCCCGCTTCAAGAGGAAGTTCCAATACCCATGCGCAATGGATGAGAGGATCACGAGAAGAAATGGAAGTTCCTGCATACCCTTTTACAATGTCCCCGGTTTCAATTCAGCAGATGTGCCCCTATCATCCTCTTTCCTCACAAAATGTAAAGATGTCCGTTCGATGCAAGTAAGGCATACTGCGCCCCCACTGGCACGGCCCGGCGCCATAAAAATACTGTTCCGAGGTCCCATACATGCTTATACTGGGCGGGAAAATCGGAGGACGCCATGCGTACCGGGAGACCATCCACACTCTGTCTGCTCTGCCTGCTCTGCCTGTTCGCGGCAGGACAAGCCATTGCGCAGGACGCCTCCATTTTTACTTCGGCTCCGCCCGAAATCCTCGACTGCATGGATTCCAAACTCGATGCAGACCTCATGGAGCAGGTCCGGGCAGGGATCAGGCCAAAGGAACGAAACTCACGAAAAATGATCCGGGAAGCCTATGAGTCCTGCCTGTCCGCTGGAGATTATCCGAAATATTCCCGATACGACGGCCCGCTGTTCGACGCCATGAGCCAGATCGACGAAACCGTGGACATGGACGCGGCCATCAGGAACGTCCGGGAAGCCGGAGTAGACAAGCTCGCCCTGTTCGCCCGCAGTAGCAAGCGGTTGCATGACAATGAACTGGCCGTGATCGATATGGCAAAGCGCAACCCGGACCTGATTGTGCTCGGCGCACCCAAGTTCTTCCAATTGTCGGAGGATGTCTCCGACAGGTACATCTCTGCCACGGTGAACGGCATCCGAGGGCACGGCTACCGGTTCATCGGCGAATTGCTCTACACTCACGGTGACAAGCAAACCGGGAAAAGATACGAGGCTGGCGAGCGGTATGTGGACCCATCCAAAACCGGAACCGCCAAACTTCTCGAAGCGATAGCACCCCTGAACATCCCCTTCATGGCCCACTGGGAGCCCTACGCGCCCGAACGCGACTTCCCCCGCTTTCACGCGCTCTATTCCGCCTGGCCCGACCAGACCTTCCTGCTGCCGCACATGGGATTTGCTTCCGCCCAACAACTGGACGAATTCATGCGCCGACACCCGAACCTCTTTCTGCTGACATCCAAGAAAGAACGGTACATGGACGACTTTGCCGACCCCGAAAAGCAGCGGATGATCGGTCAGGCCATGCTGGATGGCGACCTGCTCAGGCCCGAGTGGAAGGAACTCCTCATCCGCTACCAGGACCGCATCCTGTTCGCCACTGACCCGCACATGAAAAAGCTCTGGATGAAGTATGGAGATGCGGTCGGAAGGCAGCGGCTCATTCTCGGACAGCTCCCCCGCGACGCGGCCGAAAAAATCGCCTATAAAAATGCGGAAAGGATGTACGGTGTTCGTCTCAACGACACATGGACGGTACGATAGTTTTCGCACCAGAAAGGGAAAAAGCCCCGACTCGCATGAGCCGGGGCTTTTCATTTGTCGTTTGCCGACGGCTATTCTTCGTCGGTCTTCTTCTCTGCAGCGGCTTTCTTGGCCTTGGGCTTGGGCGGGGTGCCCTGCTCGATCCAGGTGACCTTTGCTGCCATGGGTTTGCGGTGCGTGTCGTTCATGGTCAGGCACTTTGTCGGGCAGTTGTCCCGGCAGTAGCCGCAGGAGATGCAGGCGTGCGGATCGCACTGCCAGGTACCGGCCTGTTTGTCCACGGTGATGCACTGGCTGGGGCATTTGCGTTCGCACATGCCGCAGAAGATGCACTTTTCGATGTCAATGACCAATTCACCACGGAAGTTGGGAAACGGCTCGCGTACCACGAACGGGTAGTTGCGGGTGGCGGGCTTCTTCAGCAGGTTCTTGATGACGGTAGGTGTAAACAACATACGGTCCTCCTAGCGTTCGGTGCAGCTGATGCACGGGTCGATGGCCAGCACGATGACCGGCACGTCGGCCAGTTCGCAGCCAGGCAACATATGCAGGAGCGGCGGGATGTTGGCGAACGTGGGGGTACGGATGCGCAGGCGGTCCAGATGCTTGGTGCCGTTGCCCCTGATATAGTAGACGCACTCGCCGCGCGGCTGTTCCACGCGCATGTAGACTTCACCTTCCGGCGGATTGCCCTTGACCTTGGCGGCCAGGTCGCCTTCAGGCAGCTTGCTGATGGCCTGGCGAACCAGGTCGATGGATTGACCGACTTCCCGGAAGCGGACTGCGGAACGGGCCCAGCAGTCGCCGGATGTCTCGATGACCGGTTCGAAGTCCAGCTCCGAATAGGCGCCGTAGCCGAGCATACGCATGTCGGATGCGACACCGGAACCGCGCAGGGTGGGACCGGCGGCGCCGAGGATGTAGGCGTCGTCCTTGGACATGTAACCCACGCCCACGGTACGGGCCTTGACCGAGTAGTCGTTCATGATGGTGTCCTGCATTTCACGGACTTCTTTCTCCACGATTTCCAATTCGCTGAGAATCCAGCGAAGCTGATCCGGGGAAAGGTCTGTGCGGACGCCGCCGATGATGTTGACGGACACGATGACGCGGCTGCCGGCGGTGGCTTCGTTGATGTCCATGATGCGCTCGCGAACCTTCCAGAACTGCATGAACAGGGCTTCGAAGCCGAAGGCGTCGGCAAACAGGCCCAGCCAGAGCAGATGGGAATGCATGCGGTGGAGTTCGCTCCAGATGACGCGCAGCATCTCGGCGCGGGCCGGGACTTCGATGCCCATGAGTTCCTCGATGGACTGCGAGTAGCAAGTGCCGTGGATCATGGAGCAGATGCCGCACACGCGTTCGCACACGGTGATCATCTGATGATAGTCGCGGATTTCGGCCAGCTTTTCCAGGCCACGATGGACGTAGCCCAGTGCCGGAATGGCCTCCTTGACGATCTCGTCCTCGACCTTGAGGGTCAGGTGGACCGGCTCGGGAAGGACGGGATGCTGCGGGCCGAAGGGAATTACGGTAGTAGCCATTTCAGCCCCCTATTTTTTCGGCGCGATCTTGACGTTGGACACCAGGGGAACCTGAGTGACCTCGGGGTCGAGATAGAGCGTACGGTTGAAGTCGAGGACCAGGCCGTCGAACTTGACGTCCCACTGGTCGCGAATTTCGTTTTCCACCAGCAGAGCGGCGAAGTAGACGCCGGAAACGCTGGGGATGGGCTTGTCCATATCAGCGACAAGGCGCAGATGGGTATCCTCGTAATCCTTGTCGAAATGGTAGAGGATGCCGATCTTGCCCTCGCCTTCCTGATAGGTCGAGAACGTGACGAACCTCTGCCCGTCGTTCTTCATGTTCATGACCTCGCCGACAATGTTGTCGATGGTCACGTCAATAATTTTACCTTGCATATTTCACCTCTGTGGACGGGCCTATTCGGCTTCTTCCACTTTTTGCGCGAACTTGGCCAGACCCATGACAACGCCGTCGATGATGGCTTCTGGCTTGGCCGGACAGCCGGGAACATACACGTCCACCGGGATGACCTTGTCCACGCCGCCCACGACATTGTAGGCTTCGCGGAACACACCACCGGTATTGCCGCACGCGCCGATGGCGATGACGGCCTTGGGCTCGGGCATCTGATCGTAGATGTTCTTGAGCACCTTCTTGTTCCGGTGGTTGACCGTGCCGGTGACCAGAAGCACGTCTGCGTGCTTGGGGTTGCCGACGTTGATGATGCCGAACCGCTCCACATCGTAAAGGGGAGTCAGGCAGGCCAGTACCTCGATATCGCAGCCGTTGCAGCTACCGCAGTCGAAATGCATGATCCACGGAGACTTGGCGCGAGATTTCTTGATGAATGATCCGAACATGATTTACCTCGCGTACAGCCAGATGAGGTTGACGACGGACAGGCCCATGCCGAGCACCCAGACGCGTTTGAGCATCCAGCGCCAGGTCATGCGGGCCATGGTGTTGTCCACCAGGATTTCGAGCATGTAGGTGGCCAGCAGCAGCACGGCCATCCAGGCCACGTTGGTGTGCCAGAACAACGCGCACACGCCGAGCACCAGTATGGTCTCGTACCAGTGGGCGATCTCGATCAGGGCCAGGTAGGGGCCGGAATACTCGGTGAGCACGCCCTTGACCAGTTCCTGATGTCCGTGATGGGAAGTGGAGAAATCAAACGGCGACTTGCGCAGCTTGATGGTCAGGGCGTAGCCCAGGGCCAGATAGAGAAGCGGCATCTTTGCCAGCAGCGGGATGTCCTGCGCCCATATGGCATCGATGGAGAAACTCCCGGTGACCATGTAGAAGCCGACGAAAACCAGGATCAGAACCGGCTCGTAGGCCAGGATCTGCAGGAGTTCGCGCTGTGCGCCCACCTGGGAATAGGGAGACTTGGCAGCCATGGCGCCCATGACCAGGAAGACCGCGCCGATGGCCTGCACGAAGAAGACGAGGAGCAGGTCGCCCTGGGCAAAGAACAGCGCGACCGAGGTGGCCGCTGCGATCAGATACACCCAGGCGCAGAGGATCTGCCACTGGTTGACGACCATTTTCTCTTTGCCGAACAGCTTGGCCACGTCATAGAAGGCCTGCATGATCGGGGGACCCTGACGGGACTGGAACCAGGCGGTGACGCGACGATCCAGACCGGCGATAAGGCCGCCGACAAGGGGCGCGACCAACAGTCCTATGATAACAAGAATAAGCGTTTCCATTAGAGCGCCCCTCCCAGCATGAGGACGATCAAAGCGACCGCCAGTGCGTTGAAGATGGAGGTGAGCTTGCCTTCTGCAAACAGCTCGCCCAGATACATGTTGCTGGCGGCAAACGGCACTTCGCCGTTCATGGGACCGATGTAGGTGCCGTCAGTGGTCGCATTGGCTCCACCCAGGTAGGGAGGCACGATCTTGACCTTGCGGTAGCCGGAAGCGGCCTTGACCGCATAGAGCAGCCCCAGGCCGAGGACCAGGAAGAGCGGCACCACGATGAATGTTCCGTGCACGGATTCAAGGGAGCCGAAGCCGACAACAAAGGGAGTCGAACCGAGCCAGGGGGCCAGCATGGAGTTGTATATCCAGGGGGAAGCCACGGACAGGACCACTGCGCCGAGACAGAGCAAGGTCAGCGGCAGCCGGGTCAGCAGGGGCTGCGTTTCAGGCCTTGCGCCCTCCTCGCGGGTACCCATCATCGAACCGGCCCAACGGGCCAGATAGACGACCATCATTGCGGAACCCATGGCCAGCATGACGATGACGAAGATGTTGCTGTCGGCAGCGGCCTCAATGGCCATCCACTTGCCGAGCAGCACGCCGAACGGAGGCAGCATCATGGTCAGGATGCCGATGATGGTGATCAGGGCGGTCCGGGGATGCTTGGCATACAGTCCGCGCATGTCTTCGATGTCGCGGGAGCCGATGGCCTGCTCGATGGTGCCGACGCACAGGAAGAGCAGGGACTTGGAGATGGCGTGGAACAGGATCAGCATGACCGCGGCCGTCAGGGCCAACGGAGTGTTGATGCCCGCGCAGCAGATGATCAGGCCGAGGTTGGCCACGGTGGAGTACGCCAGGATCTTCTTGCCGTTGGACTGTCCCACTCCCAGTGCGGCGCAGGCCAGGAAGGTGAACGCACCGCAGATGGCCACGCCCGTGGACAGGAAGGTGCCTGCATATGCGGGCGCAAACCTCAGGACCACGAAGACACCGGCCTTGACCATGGTGGAGGAATGCAGGAGCGCGGAAACCGGGGTCGGAGCGACCATGGCGCCGAGCAGCCAGCTCTGGAACGGAACCTGGGCGGCCTTGGTGAACCCGGCCAGACAGAGGAAGCCCACGCCGGTGACCATGAGCGCACCGGCAGGACCGGCGGCCAGGATGGCCGAGATGTTCAGGGTGCCGGTCTGCATGTAGACCAGCATCATGCCAAGCACGAAGGCCAGGCCACCGAACGCGTTCATCCACAAGGCGCGAACGGAATTCTTGGTGGCGACCTCGGTGCCGTCGTGACCGATGAGCATGAACGAACAGAAGGTGGTCACTTCAAAGAAGAAGTACATCCACAGAATGTTGTTGGACAGCACCAGACCGTTCATCGCTCCCAGGAACAGCACCAGGTAGAAGAAGAAGCGCGGCTGACGCGAGGTTTTCAGGTGCAGGTGCTCTTCGTGTTCCTTCATATAGGGAATGGCGAAGATGCAGATCAGCGAGCCGATGATGGAGATCACCAGGACCATGATCAAGGACAGTTGGTCGCCCATGAGCGCGGGAACCGCCTCATGTTCGACCATGACCAACTCAAACCACACGAGCAGAACGGCCTGGGCCAGGGTGAAACCCTGAATCAGGATGCTCTTGTGTTTGATACCATAATAAAAAATGACGCCCAACAGTGCGAAATCCAGGATGGTGACCAGGAAGTCGCTGCTGATGCCAAGGAATGAACCGACCGCAATCGGCTCAAAGGTCCCCTGCCCGAGCAGGCCCAGAGACGCAAGCGTCAGGACCACGCCGGTTCCGAGCACGGTCAGCTTCCGTGCGGCCGAAGACCGGACGAAATAGCAGACCAGCGCGGCAACGGCTGGCAGAAGGATGAGAAGCAGTAACAGATTCGACATGAAGACCTCGTTTCAATAGATGATGAACGAGTACAGCAGACATGTGGATTCCGGAAACACCTCCGACCGGATTCCACAATGCGAATGCACTTTACCCTTAGCCTAGTAAACATGTGTCCTTAGGTGAAGTTAACCCTCAGGTCAAGACAGAAACCGACTTTTGGGCCTATCTCTCTGCCCTGTCCAACTGTTTAGCTTTACTCACGATTTAGCACAAAGATCCATTGGCGACACCATTTCCCCACCATTCGGGTGGGGAAAATTTGTGAAAAAAAGTGCAATTAACCCGAGGGTTACTTTCGAAGTCCGTTGTTGTTCGCGAACGTGCGGATCAAAAATAGCCGAGACTGGTCAGGGAGCGGAGCATTTGTTCCTTGTTCCGGTCGCGGCCCGACCGTTCGGGACCGCCCTTCTCCGGCCGTGCCGTGCAGGGACGGCAACCGAGGGAGCGATACCCCCGGTCGTAGAGTTCACAATGCGGCAGGTCGAACCGGGCGTGGAAGGCCCATATGTCGGTCTCGGTCCAGTCGAGGATGGGATTGACCAGGACATGCGGCGGCGTCAGGCGCTTCTCCTGGGCTTGTCTGTCCGCTCTGTCCGGGTGCTCGTCCCGGCGAATGCCGGTCAACAGATGCGTGGTCCCCGTGGCGGCAATGGCCGCCTGCAACGGCTTCACCTTGAGTTCCAGGCAACAGGCCAGAGTGTCCCGGGCCAAGGGATAGCCTTCCAGGGCCACAGCCGGACGGGCCACGAAAAGCTCCAAACCCCACTCTCCCGTCAGCCGGTCGCGGAAGGCCAGCACCTCGGGGAATTTGCAGCCCGTATCCAGGTTGATGACCCGGCCGTTCCCCAACCCTGCGTGATCCAAAAGCATCTTCCATATGAACAGGACCACTGTGGAGTCTTTGCCCCCGGTCCAGGCCACACGCACCGACTCGGCCCCGGCTCGTTCTAGCAGGTTCGATAATTGGGCTTCGCTATTGCGGATCTTGTCGTCAAGGGTCGTCATGCCCACTCCGGGGATTGCTTTATAATGGATATCGAAACGAAGATGCGATATGGACATTTCATGAGCAACGAAAAAATGCAAATAATCGATGACCTGATCACTTCAGAGGACATCTGCGTTTTGGCCACGACCGACGGTATTCAGCCTCACAATTCGCTGATGCATTTCTTTGCCGACCACGCGGCCATGAAGTTCTATTTTCTTTCACGAAAATCCACGCAAAAGAACAAGAACCTCAAAATATGCCCTCATGTGAGCATGTTGATCGACCGGCGCGACGAAAAAGTGGCCCTGGTCATCCAGGGGGTCAACTCCCCCATCAAAAAAAAGCAGACAGAGGACGCCATTATCAAGCTCTACCTGCTGAAGCACCCGCAAATGCGCGCACTGGCCGAAGATCCTGACACGGAACTCATCAGAATCCTGGGCCGGTCAGCCGAACTCTGCTGCGGTTTCACCGATGTTTTCACAACCAAATTGCAAAATTCCTGAAAAAACCGCTTGACGTCCCAAGCACATGGGCATAAACAGACTCTTCCTTTGTGCGCCCGTGGCTCAGCTGGATAGAGCATTCGGCTACGAACCGAAAGATCGCACGTTCGAATCGTGCCGGGCGCACCACGATAGTCAAATCCCCTGCAAACACCGTTTGCAGGGGATTTTTCGTTGCACGTTCCGTCAAGTAGTATAGGCTGTCTCGTCCGCTGTCTGATTGAGGTCCGATCAAGGAAGACCCGAGACCCATTGACTCCGGGCACATTGCCACTCATGCTTAAAGACAACTGCAAGGAGTCATCCATGGACAGATTCAAGATTTACATCACCCGGCGGATTCCGCAGGCGGGCATAGACCTGCTCCGGCGCGTGGCCGACGTGGAGATCAACCCTGTCGACGCCCCGCTTCCCCGGAAGCAACTCCTGGAAAAGGCCGCCGGATGCGACGGCGTCATGGGTCTTTTGACCGACAGGATCGACGCCGAATTCTTTGACGCGGCCACGAATCTCAAAGGGTACGCCAACTACGCCGTGGGTTTCGACAACATCGACGTACCCGAGGCCACGCGCCGCGGGCTGCCGGTGTCCAATACGCCCGGCGTGCTGACCAACGCCACCGCCGAATGCGCCTGGGCACTGATCTTCAGCGTGGCCAGGCGCGTGACTGAGACCGACCGGATCATGCGTTCCGGCTCCTGGACGGGTTGGGGACCGATGCAATTCATCGGCGGCGACATTTCCGGCAAGACTCTCGGCATCGTGGGTGCGGGCCGCATCGGCACGGCCACGGCGCTGATGTCCAGGGGATTCGGCATGAATGTCCTCTACACCAGTTCATCGAACCGCAAAAACGGCGTGCTCGAATCGGAAATGAACGCCAAGCTCGTTTCCTTCGACCAACTGCTGACCAAGTCCGACTTCATCTCCATCCACACCCCCCTGACGCCGCAGACCCGGCATCTGTTCGACGCGAGCGCTTTTTCACGCATGAAAAAAACCGCTTATCTTGTAAACACGGCGCGGGGACCGATCATCAAGGAAGACGACCTGGTGGCCGCCCTTCGCGCAGGCGAAATCGCCGGTGCGGGGCTGGACGTGTTCGAGAACGAACCGGCCATGGCACCGGGCCTCGCCCAACTGGACAACGTGGTGGTACTCCCCCACATCGGCTCCGCGACCGCTTCATCGAGGACGGACATGGCCACCCTGGCCGCACGCAACCTCATCGCCATGCTCAAGGGGCAAAAACCGGAAACCTGCCTCAATCCCGAAATCTATGGTTAGCAGGCCGGGACAGCTACAGGGACGTTACATACCGACATGACCGCATATACCAAACAGAAGGCCCACCTCCTGAAAATTGTCGAAATGGCCCTGGAGGCAGTGGCACCCGCCCCGGCCCTGCGCGCCGCCCTGGCCCTGGAAGACGATAAACTGACCGTGGGTGGACGTACATACGACCTCTCAGCCCATGACCGGATATTCCTGACAGGCGCGGGAAAAGCCTCGGCTGCCATGGCCCACACCATGGAGGACATCCTCGGCGACCGGCTGCATCGCGGCATCGTGGCCACGAAATACGGCCACGGCCTGGAGCTGGAAAAGACCGTGGTCATGGAGGCCGGACACCCGGTGCCGGACCGGGCCGGCGAACTGGCCTCAAGGAGAATGCTCGAACTGGCCCGAGAGACCACGAAGCACGATCTGGTCTTCTGCCTGCTGTCCGGCGGAGCCAGCGCCATCATCCCTGCACCGCGCCAACCGGTCAGCCTGGCCGACAAGCAGGCAACCACGGGCAGTCTGCTGGGGTGTGGAGCGACGATCAACGAGATCAACGCCATAAGAAAGCATCTCTCCCGATTCAAGGGCGGCCACTTCGCCAAGGCCCTGGAACCGTCCACGGTCATCACCCTGATCATATCGGACGTGGTCGGCGACCATCTTGACGTTATCGGGTCCGGCCCCACCGCTCCGGACGACTCCTCCTTTCTCGACTGCCGGACCATCCTGGACAAGTATCGCCTCTGCGGCCACATGCCGGACGCAGTGGTCAAGGCGGTCAACGACGGATGCGCAGGGCTTGTGCCCGAGACCCGCAAGGCCGGAGATTCCTGTTTCGACCGCGTCCACAACGTCATCGTGGCAGGCAATGCCATGGCCCTGAACGGCGCTGCCCAAGCGGCCAGGAAACTGGGCTATACCCCTGTTGTGGTCGACTCTGCCATGGAGGGGGAAGCCAGGGATGTGGCCGCCCGGCTCGTTCGGCTGGCCCAAGGATACTGCCGAGGCCAACACGGATCAGGAGAACCGGTCTGCCTTCTGGCCGGAGGAGAAACCACGGTCACCATCCGGGGCAAGGGCAAGGGCGGACGCAATCAGGAACTGGCCCTGGCAGCCGCCGTGGAGATTGCACAAATGGGTAAAATGGGTGAACGCCTGGCAATCCTGAGTCTTGGAACGGACGGCACAGACGGCCCGACCGATGCGGCGGGGGCCATGGCCTTCCCGGACACCGTGGCCCGATCCGGCCCCTTGGCGCAAGCAGCCCGCACCTACCTCGAAGACAACAACGCATACGCGTTCCTTGCCGATGCAGGCACACTGGTCATGACCGGCCCGACCCGCACCAATGTCATGGACGTGGTCGCCGTTCTGGTGGACCCGGCATAGGGAGCCTTCCGGCTCCCTCCCTTGGATCTATCGGAATTCCTTGATCTCACATCCGAAAACAATTGCACCGCTCTTGCAAAACCCCTTTACTTCCATTAGCCTTCTTCGTGGCTGAATCCGCCTACTATGGTGCTGACCACGAATCACTTTTCGGATCAGATTTTTCGTTGAACATTTGAGGAGGAATAATGAAACGTCTTACTACGTGCCTGGCCCTCATGCTCTGCATGCTCCTGGCCATGGCAGCCACAGCGTCTGCCGACTCCCTGGCTGAAATCGTCAAGCGCGGTGAACTGCGCGTCGCCGTCCAGACCCAGTGTCCCCCGTTCAGTTTTGTGGACAAAAACGGTGAGCGCACCGGCTCTTCCGTTGAATTCTGCCGCCTGATGGCCAAGGAAATGGGCGTTGAAATCAAATTTCTGGACTACGATTGGGACGGGCTGATTCCGGCCCTGCTGTCCGGCAAAGCCGACATGCTGGCTGCCGACATGACAGCCAACCTGCAACGCGCCCTCAAAGTCTCTTTCTCCGATCCCTTCTACTTCTCCGGCTCGGTGGCCGTGGTCAAAGCCGACTCCACCATCACCAGCTGGGAGCAGATCAACAAGAAAGGCATGAAAGTCGCCGTACTGCTCGGCGGTACCGGCGAAGTGGACGCCAAGCGCCTCTTCCCCAATGCTGAAATCAAATCATACAAGGGCGGCGGCCCCATGCTCCTCAATGCCCTCATGGCAGGCAAGGCTGACGTGGCCGTCAACGACAACACCTCCATCGCAGGCAGCATGGCCTCCTTCCCCCCGAACTCCATGAAATTCGTGGGCGACATCATGTCCAAGCAGCCCCTGGCCTTTGCCGTCCGTCATGAAGACGAGAACCTGCGCCAATGGATCAACCTCTTCTTCGGCTGGGTGAAATCCGACGGCCGCTACGACGAAAACATCAAATACTGGGTCGAGTCCAAGGCCTGGGAAAAAGATCACTAGACCGTCAGCGATGCGCCATGTCCCGCCGGGGGCATGGCGCATCTCCATACGGATTCAGCGCACATGCTCGAATATTTCAATTTTCGCATCATATGGGAGTACATGCCCCTCTTCATGGACGGGCTGTACCAGACTGTCTGGATTTCACTGGTCGGCATCATAGGCTCGCTCATCGTGGGCATGATCGCCTGTTCCTGCCGTATCTCAGGCATCAGGATACTGTCTGCTCCGGCCGTGGTCTTCATCGAGGTAATCCGCTCCACGCCCCTTCTGGCCCAACTCTATTTTCTCTATTTCGGGCTCCCGTCGCTGGGAATTCAGGTAAGCGAACTGACCACCGGCATCGTGGCTCTTTCCGTCAATTCGGGAGCATATGTGGCAGAGATCCTGCGCGCCGGGATCAAAGGCATTCCTGGCGGCCAGGTGGAAGCCGCCATGGGACAGGGGTTCAATGTCTACCAACGCTTTTTCTACATCCTTTTGCCCCAGGCTCTCGCCAACACACTGCCCACAATGCTCGGTCAGGCCATAGTCCTGGTCAAGGACTCCGCTGTCCTGTCCCTCATCTCGGTGATGGAACTGACGCGCGCAGGGCAGATTCTGAACTCCGAGCGATTCATGCCGTCCGAAGCCTTCCTGACCGTGGCCGCCCTGTACCTGCTCGTTTACTACGTGCTCAAGGGGCTGAGCAAATTCTATCAGATGCGCATGATGCGCTTCAGGAGCGCATAAACCATGTGGGGTTTCTATTTCGATCAACTCATGAACAGCATGCCCATGTTCTACAAAGGCATGGGCATGACCGTGGCGGTCTCCGCCCTGAGCCTTGTCGGCGGCACCGTCATCGGGACCATCGCCGGCATTCTGCGCTCGAACAGAGGCACGTTCCTGTCCCGCATCCTGTCGCTTTACGTGGATTTCATGCGCGGCACACCGTTTCTGGTCCAGTTGTTCATCATATTCTTCATCCTGCCGGAATTCGGATTGCAGATGGAGGCCTTCACGGCTGCGGTGGTCAGCCTGACCATCTACGCGGGTTCCTACATCTGCGAGATCGTATCGGCAGCCATTCAGGCCGTGCCCCCGGGCCAGGAAGAGGCGTGCCGGTCACTGGGCCACACCCGTAGCCAGGCCATGCGCCTGGTCATCCTGCCGCAAGCCCTGCGCATGGCCCTGCCCGCCCTTGTCGGCCAGTACGTGCTGCTCATCAAGGACTCGTCCATCGTCTCAGTCATCGGCCTGACGGACATCACCCGCGCAGGTTGGCTCACCGTTCAGCGCGTACCGGAAGGCATCATGGTGTTCGGACTTGTCGGACTGCTCTACTTCGCAGTCTGCTACCCGCTCATTCAGCTTTCCAACATACTGGAAAAGAAATTCTCCACCGGCGACATGAAGCTGTAGTTCAACAATAGGACACGAGCCGCCAGAACCGGCTTCTGCCAGGGTGTGGAACAGAGCAAATCACAATGAAAAACCCCGGAAGTTATCTTCCGGGGTTTTCCTGCATCATATAAATTTCTAATGAGTGGGCATCAATTGATAGCCGAGGGGAGTTCCGCGAAACTGCCTGCGGTAAAGGTCATGGTGCCAAGACCGTCAAAGGTGGTTGCCTGACGGACAGTCAAGGGCAGCGGATTACCTATCTTCACGGTAAAGCTCTCCCCTTCGGACAAGGGCATGTCCCCGGCTGTGGCCATGAGCTTGTTGCCCGGACCGTTGCTCCAGGCCGCCTCAAGCACGTACTCTCCTGCGGGCAGCCGGTAACTGCCGCCTGAGGTCCAGGGGATGAGGAGGTTCTGGCCGCGCTTGTCGGCCAGCCTGAGTGCGAGCACCTTGCGCGGCACGATGTCCACATAGAACGAGGCGCTGGGCACCCCGGGGGTCTCGCGGACCACCTTGAACCGGGTCGCGTCCGGCCGATCGGTCGCCATGGCGTATTTTCCCATGAAATTATCGGGGTCGAGGATGATCTCCCACCCCATGTCCTGACCGTTGTTGGCCCAGGGAATGGCAACGAACCCCTTCAAATTGACGATCTCCTTGAGATCGCTTCCCCACACCCCTTCAAGGATGAGCTGATCTCCCAGCACGGTATGAAGGACTTCGCCGTCACGCACGAACACCGGATTGCCGTTGAGCCAGCAGACGAACGCGGGCTTGTCATCACCCGCCGAAGACGGCAGTTTGCCGGTCCAGCGGACCTGGGCCGTTGCCACCTGCTTGCCGTCCGAGCGCAATTCCAACTCGCTGAACGGTTCCAGGGCCATGCGCTGGGCATTAATCAGGTTCACGCCGGGACGGTCCGATGCGAACAGGGCCAACTCGGGTGAAAATTCGCGTAACCCGGAAGAAATGGACTTCACGGTCAGGGTCGAACCTGGAACCATGTTGATGACGGAACTGGACTCCAGGAGCCGCCCGTTGACGCTGACCTTTACTCCCTTGAGGGCGTAAGCAAGCACGTCCTCGTCGGAAAAATCGGGCGGCGTGACTTCCACACCCAGCCGGTGGAGCAGCATGACGGTGGCCGACAACTGCTGACGGACCTTCCAGTCGATCTGGCGGATGGACTTGGAGACCTCCACGGCCATGGCCGGAATACCGTGTTCGGCCAAGGCATAGCAGGTCAGTGACTTGCGCATTTCCGGGTAGTCCGTTCCCTTGTCAAAGGTCCGTGTATTGAAAAGTTTGAACTGGTAATCGCTGAAACCGATCTTGCCGTTGAGTTCCGTCAAAACGGAATTGACGGTCTGTTCCAAATCGATCTTGTCATAGACCAGGGTGTCCACGATGATGGACTGACCGTATCGCTTGGGGTTGCGCAAATTGTCCACGTAGGTGGGGTTGTAGAAACCGCTGCCCTCGTGAAGATGGATGAAGGCGTCTGATTGCGCCAACAGGAAGCGGATCACCCGAGCCACGCGGTCCTCGTAAAACCGGTTGTAATTCTGGTCAAACCGCCGATTCATGTCGACGTTGATCTGCCTCTTGCACAGATTGATGGAGGGAACGTTGGCCCGGGGCAGCACGATGACGTTGCCGCGAAGGACTTTCGCCTGGGTCAAGAGTTGTGCGGTAACGAACCCGGATGTTTCATCCCCCTGGATGCCGCCCTGAACCATGATGGTGGGACCGGGCAGTTCACCCTGGAGATAGACTACCCTGAGCGGATACTGGGTACCTGTGAAGAAAGCATGTTCCCAGGAACCGGCCACCGCGTGAGTGCCCATTGTCAGCAGGAAGAGTGTTGCCAGAAAAAACTTGATTCGCATCCCTTTCACCAATTATCTCCGGTATTCCCAACTATCAGACGGTCCTGACGGCCGTAAAAGGTGTCACAGCACAACGAAAATTGAAGCGCACTCCATACGAGAAGGGGGGGGGACAACGCTTCAACAGCGCCGGTATCGTCCAATCGGCTAGGATGCCAGAATGTGATAGAAGGGATATGTTTCGGCGAAAATGACATCCCCGTCCTTTCCCCTGATCTCAAGACGCAACCCGAAGAGATCCTTCTTGTCCATCCCCTCGGGGAGAAGGAAGTCTGTCTGAATGCGCTTGAATCGTTGAATCTGGAATGACAGATCGGTTTTATTGGTTTCGACATCCACGACCTTGCCTGCCTTGGTCAGATAGATGAAGTCCGCCTGTCCGGCCATGGACTTGGAGGCCTGAAGGTTGTTCAGTTCAAATGAGACGGAAAGCTTGCTGCCCGTCAGCTTGGCCTGCATGTTTTCCACACCGACCTGTCGTGTGTCGATGCGAGCAAAAAGCTTGTTGAGATCCACATCTTCTTTGGTCTCTGGCTGCTCCGCCTCGGTGGTGGCGGCGGAGAGCAGGGACTGCAACTCCGTGGGATCATAGGATTCGAGAATCTTTTCCATGTTGCCCAGCCGCTCCAGCCGGACCTCCGCGTCCACCAGGCGCTGTTCAAGCCCTTTTTTTTCGGAATGGAGCTTGGAGTTGATCCCGAAGCCGCGAACTCCCATGTATATCCCGCCCACAGCGCACAGCAGCAGAAATATCTGACTGAAGACGAACATCTTGAGCCAGAAAGGGCTGATGCGATACCGGGTCACATCCCGGTCGTCTCGCATGAAGAGTACGCTGTACTTGGAATCGCTCATCTTCCTCGTCTCCACTCCTCACTTCCGATTTTCCAGGTACCGCCGTCCGGAATCAGGACCAGGGTCTTGCGGCCTGCATCGCCATATCCGCTGGCGTCTTCAAACACCTGATCAAAGGCCACCTTGAGTCCCCTTGGGTGCAAAGCCACTTTCAGGCCATCAACTTCAAGCTTAACAGGAGGCGTCTTGTCCCACAATGTCTTTTTGTAATCAGCAATGTTGGTTGCGCCCTTTCTCCCCCCCTGATCGGCCTGGGAGACATAGAAGTTCTTGTAGGCTTCCACATCGGCGGACAGCCAGGCAGTTCGCCATGACTCCACCACCTCCCGGACCTCTTCGGACTTGGCGGCCAGGTATTTGGCATCCAGCTGTTCCGACGCCGGGGTGTATTCGCGCCCGGCAATACGCCATTCTCCATCCGCGTCCCGGAGCCAGTAAAACCGCTTGCCGGTGGTCGAAGCTATTCCCGGAGCACGATAATACTGATCGAACCAGGTCACCCAGTAGCCGGGCCCGGGGATAGCCCGGACATTGTCGACCATGACCTGAATCCATGGCTGGGACGCAAAAATGTTCCGCTTGTGGTTCTCGAAATTCGTGAAGACCAACCCTTCGGACGATTCTATGGATTCGGCATCGTAGTAGGCAAAAAAAGCCTCGTCCTTATTGCCCCAGTCCGTTGCCCAGCTTTCCAGCTTCTTGGCCAGGGTCAGGGCCGTGACCTCGCTCTCGCCCGGCTCCGAAGACCAGTCCAGATCGTTGGCAATGACCACAGGGGTGCCGAAGGCGGCCTCCATGGCCACGCGCTCCATGTCCGGCACCTTGAGCGCCACGCAGCCCAGCGTGTCCCTCGGAAGAAAGGTCTTGCCCCGACCATGCAGCCAGATGCCGCTGCCGGTCTTGCCCTTGATCCGATCTATTGGATTTGGATAATTCAAGGAATACGCTATGTTGCCGTAGAGACCCCAATCGAGCTTCCGATTGATGCGGCCCCCCACGAAGTAGATACCTTCGGGGGTGCGCAGATCGCCTTCCTCGCTCTTGTCTCCGAGGGACTGTCCCGTGGTGCACGGGAAGCGGCGAACCTCGTGCAAGGGCGACTTGCGTTCCAGCATGATCAATTCCTGAGACTGCTTGTCCACGGCAATGATCCGCTCCGGGCCATACGCATGGGACGAAAGCACCGGCGCCCAGCCCTCTGCACAGGCCGCGCTCACAGTCATCAAGATAATCAGAACAATGATTGCTACACGCATCTACCACTTTCCCGCTCAGGTTTTCCCCGAACCTAACCGACGTCTCCCCCGACGCGCCTGTCTACCTTCCCGCAGCCAGCAACTCCTGACGGGTAAAGATGGAATTCAATTCCAGTCCCGCCGACTTGAGTTTTTCCCTGCCGCCCTCTTCACGATCCAGAACGGCCAACACACCGACGATCTCAAGGCCCGCATCCCGCACGCGTTCAGCGGCCGTGATCAAGGTCCCCCCCGTGGTGCACACATCTTCCAGCAGGACGACCTTGTCACCCTTGCTGAAATTGGCCAATCCTTCAAGATATTGATCGGTGCCATGCCCCTTGGATTTCTTGCGGATGATGAATCCCGGCAACGGCCGTCCTTCCAAATAGGAGACCACGGTCACCCCGGAGATCAGTGGGTCCGCGCCCAATGTCATGCCGCCCACGCCGTCCACATCATAGGCCTTGAGCATTTCGAAAAAAAGACGCCCGATGAGATAGCCGCCCTCGGCGTGCAGGGCTGTCTGTTTGCAATCGAAATAGTAGTCGCTCTTCTTGCCGGAAGTCAGCGTGAAGTCGCCTTCCTTGTAAGAAAGCCTGAGCAACAGCTTTGCCAGCCTGGACTTGAACTCGGTCATACCTACTTCCCCCCAAAGACGCGGCTGAAAACCACATCCTCATATCGTTTGTAATACGAGGGGTCGAAAGCTTCGTCAAGGTCGTTAGAAACAAGATGTTTGTTTACTTCCGCATCGTTACGCACTTCATCCTCGAATTGGATGCGGCCTGCCCAGCAACGCATGGCCACTTTCTGAACCATTTCATAGGCTTCCTGCCGCTTGAGGCCGGTGCCGATGAGCTTGTTCAGCACCCTCTGCGAGTAGAAAAGACCGAAGGAACTCATGAGGTTGCGTTCGATGACATCCTCCTTGACCACCAGCAGTTCCAGCACGCCGGACATGCGATTCAGCATGTAGTCCACCAGAGCCGTGGTATCCGGCATGATGATCCGCTCCACAGAGGAGTGGGAAATATCACGCTCATGCCACAGGGCCTGATTTTCCATGGCCGCCACGGAGTTCGACCGGATGAGCCTGGCCAGACCGCAGAGATTCTCCGCAGAAATGGGGTTCTTCTTGTGCGGCATGGCCGACGACCCTTTCTGGCCCTTGGAGAAGCCTTCCTCCACCTCAGAAACCTCTGTGCGCTGCAAATGCCTAAGTTCCAGCCCGAGGCGCTCGATGCCTCCGGCCAGCATGGCCAGGGTGGTGAAAAACTGCGCATAGCGATCGCGCTGTACGATCTGGGTGGAGTGGGGATCGGCCTCAAGCCCCAGAATGGCGCAGGTGCGTTCTTCCAGTTCAGGGCTGAGATGGGCGAAAGTGCCCACTGCACCGGAGAGCTTGCCCACACGGATGCTCTTTCGGGCCGCTTCGAACCGCTCCTTGTGGCGCATAAACTCGGCATAGAACCCGGCAAACTTGAGGCCGTAGGTGGTCGGCTCGGCATGGATGCCGTGCGTGCGGCCCATGCAGATAAGCCCCTTGTGCTTATAAGCCAGGTCCTTGAGCACTCCGAGAATGCGATCGATGCCTGCAGCCAGGATGTCGGCGGCGCGGGTCAGGAGCACGCCGTTGGCCGTGTCCACGATATCCGAGGACGTACATCCCAGATGGATATAGCGAGAATTGGGACCGACCTTTTCCTCCACTGCGGACAAAAAGGCGATAACGTCATGCTTGGTGGTTTCCTCGATCTCCAGAATACGATCGATCTCGAAGTCTGCCTTGGCATGGATTTCGTCACAGGCTTCCTGGGGGACTACGCCCATTTCAGTCCAGGCCTTGGTCACGGCCAGCTCCACCTCAAGCCAGACCCGAAATTTGTTTTCCAGGGTCCACAACTCTCTCATCTCCGGACGGGAATACCGTTCAAGCATTGTCTCTCACACTCCACGTTATGGTGCTTGGTCTTGCAGGGGCATACTATGGCAAGGAAGCCATAAAACTCAAGGGCGTCGATCTCCAAAAAAAAAGGCAGCCATAGCTGCCTTTGGCGCATACTCTAGGATGCGGAGCCTGCGCTCGATTTGTCCGCAGAAACTGGACATTTGGAAACCGGAGCGGCTTCGGATTTGGATTCGGGTGTACTGTCGCCACCACTCCCTTCAACAGGCTTCTGCGCTTCGCCAGGCTTAACCCCGGCATTCTTTCCGCCATACCCGTCGGCATACCAGCCGGATCCCTTCAGATGAAAAGACGAATGCGAGATGAGCCTCTTGGACTCACCGCCGCACTCGGGACATTCCATATCCTGTTCTTCAAACCCGGACTGCCACTCCTCGAACAGGGAATGGCAGGACTGACACTGATACTCGTAAATCGGCATGACGAATACTATCTACTTAAAATACTTTACGAACGGAACACTGTTCACCAAGACTGGATGCGAGGCCGCAGGTACAATGCCTCCCCAGACGCGAACACCACGCTGAGGTCGGCCCTGTGCCCACAAACGATTCGACCGGCTCGACGACAGCGAGCTTAGGCTTTTGCGGCCTTGGCTTCCTTGATTGCTGCCTTGATGGCCTTCTGGCGGCGATGACGCTTACGGTCCAATTCTTTCTTGCGCTCATGTTTCTTGTGACGTGCCATGTTTGTCTCCTTGATATTTCAGCCCGGTAAGGGCGTTTCATTCTTGCGAGCCGCACTTCATATAACAACTGCGACCGCTTTGTCTACCCCCGCGACAACCGATTTTCCCTTGACTCTGCCCCGCTTGATGTCCATATTCCCTGCTCCAAGCCATTTTTCCAAGAGGATTATCATAATGATCAGAAGTGTCAGCATTAAAAACGCGGTCAAGGATGCCCTTGAGATATTCCAGTTCGACCAGTGGATCCGGTTTTATTTCGTCACCGAAAAGGACGATGCGCTCTGGGTGGAAATCCCCGACGCCGTCATGGAGGCCCTCCGGGAGGACCACCCTGCTTTTCACAGCTTCGCCGACATGGTGAACAACGCGATCACCGACTACAAGCGATCCCAGGACAATGTCTGCTCCTTTGTGGCGGCCCGATTGGACGGCCAAAAATACGAAGCGACCGTCCTGCCCCAGGTGTTCGACAACGCCACCTTCAAGGTGGAGATGTACATTTTCAACGTCTGGCTCAAGATGCATGAATCCCACCTCGACGAAGAGTACATGGACTTCAATGCATGGATGGAAATGTACGACGGCTGGAACTCCCTGGACGAGGTCAAGGAGTACCGCACCAAACTGTTGGAGAGCGGTACCGATCCGCAGATTCCGACCTGCGGAACCGCCCAGTAGCCAACGCCGTCGAAAACGCGCAAAAAGCCCCTGCAACCCTATGGTTGCAGGGGCTTTTTGCGCTGACACCATTATTTCTTTTTTCTCGGGCCGGGTGGTTCCTGTTGCACCCCGGTCACCTTGCCGCCCTTGCCCTTGATAATGAGCATGGGAGGCTGGCGATCGGTCTGCCCGTCCTTTTTCTTCCTGTTGCCCTGCCCGTTTTGGTTGGAGGCCACGAGAAAAGGATCAGCCTGAAAGCGGACATCCGCAGCCAGGACCGGCGAGAGCATCATGAGAGTGAGGACTGTTGCCAAAAGAATCTTCTTCACTCGGGCCTCCGCTGAAAAAATAGCAAGTGGCGTGCCTGACAAAACAACAGGTATTCCAAGCCGCTGCCCCGGACCACGCCGTATGCGCAGACAAATAAATGCGCACATGGGACCATGTTTTCACTTCGGAGCGCATCGTATCCGGCCCGACATCGGCCTGTCAACGAAACGATCAGTACCGGATATTGTCGTCCAGATACAGAGAGAGCACGGCTTTGTCGATGCTCTTCCTGGCTTGCGCATCGCCCGGATCCACATACCCCACAAAGGTCAACATGCCTTTCCTGGTATACACGATGTAGGTCAGGCTGAGCATGGTCTCACCGCGATGCACCACCTCACTCTCAAGCCGCAGGGTCTTTTTTTCCTGAATGTAGGTGGCATCCTTGAGGGTCAGACGAGGCGTATCGGGCAACTGCCACTGGGCCTGGCCTGACCGGCTTATGGATTCGACGATGAATCGATTGAAGTTGGATATGTCGGCGGCATGCATCTTCCGACCCGGCTGGACCTCCACGAGCAGACTGTGAACGCCGCCCTCGGCGGGACTGCAATACCCCGCCTGCCAGTCGGGCATCATTCCCCGAACAGGAAACGGAGTGCCAGCCTGTTCAACCGATTTGAGGTCGCATTCCGAGACCTCGCTCCAGCCCTTGGGCAGCCAGATAGTGTACCCGATGTCGGAGTTGTAATAGGGTAGAGAGGCCCAGACAGGAATCGAAAAGACAAGCGCCGCTATCAAGGCAGCGACAAAACATACAATGCGCATATGATAACCTCAGCTTCACGGATGCGAAGCGGTCAGAGCAGGGAGGCAAGATACTCTTTCCCCGAGACCAAGGCAACACCGAAATGACAAACGTCACCACGGTCACCCTCTTTCCATGCCCGTTTTTTTATCTTATACTTTATATATACCGAAAAACAGCAACGGAGGTTCCTCATGCAGAGCTACAAGTGTACTGTTCACGGCAAGGTCACCGGCGGCAACTTTCAGCTTTGGGTTCTGAACGCCGCGCAAAGGCTCAATTTGAACGGATGGGTCCGCAACATCGCCGAAGGCAAGGCCGAAATCCTGCTTCAGGGCGA
The DNA here is from genome assembly GCF_004025585.1 of Pseudodesulfovibrio sp. S3. Classification (NCBI taxonomy): domain Bacteria; kingdom Pseudomonadati; phylum Thermodesulfobacteriota; class Desulfovibrionia; order Desulfovibrionales; family Desulfovibrionaceae; genus Pseudodesulfovibrio; species Pseudodesulfovibrio sp. S3. Next base: position 188,452 of record NZ_QTZO01000005.1, on the reverse strand, counting down.
CGACGACAACTACGCCGCTTTCCTGGAACGCCTCAAGACTGAAGCGCCCATTGTGGACAAGGGTGAAATCGCAGGCTTCCCCATTGAATATGACAAGGTTTACGACAAGTTTGAAATACGAGGCTGAATGAAGTTTTCACGACAACAGGCACTGCCCGCCGCACCGCGCTGTCCGGCGGGCAGTATCGTCTCCCAGGCCGTCACCGCGCGCATTGCCCTGGCCCCGCGAATGAACTAAGAGACATGGCATGTCCCCGGTCCGCCACCTGAATATCGCCACCAAGCTCACCATATGGGCCTGCGCCCTGATCATTCTGTTCTTTGCCACCTCAGCCTATCTTTTCCGGCAGGTCAGGCATGACGCCGAGATCTCAAGCCGTCTGGTCACGGAAAACCACGACCTCGATTCCGCCATCCAGCGCATGCTGGAACGGCTCTACAGCGTCCAGGACAACATCCGGCGCTACCGACTTCTGGGAGGAGACGAAGCCGCCGTCGGATTCATCGTGGAAGACCTCTCCCGGTTCGGCGAAATCCTCAACGAGACTCTGAAAAAGCATCCCCAATACACGGCTGAATGGCAGGAACTGACTTCGGAATACGAAATAACCCTGGGCCCGGGCGAGACGTTGGGCGACAACCTGACCCCAAACGTGACTGTCCGGGACTGGACCGACATCCTGGAACAATCCCTGCTCGACAACGTGACCGACATGCAGGCCCGGCTGACCAGGCTTCATGAAGCAGGGCAACAGGCGGCGGATATCGGCCTGTACGGACTCATTGCCTGCCTGATTCTGGGCGTGGGAGGAAGCCTGCTCCTTGCCTACACCCTGAACCGCTCCCTGGCCGAAGTACGCACGGGCATCCGGGAACTGGGCACGGGTGCCACCCCCCGCGACGTACGCATCCTTTCCAACGACGAACTGGGCGAACTCGCCCTGGCCTTCAACGCCATGGCCGCCCGTCTGCGCCGGGAGGAACGTATGCGCGCCGACTTCATCGCCATGCTCTCCCACGAGATCAGGACGCCGCTGACCTCGGTCCGGGAGGCCGTGGACTTGATCGAGACCGGCGCCTTCGGCGAGGTCAACGAAAAGCAGCGGCAGTTCCTCAGGATTGCGGAAAAGGAATCGGCTCGACTGTCCGACCTGCTGACGCGGCTGCTCTCGGTCTCCCGCATGGAGTCCGAGGAGCTGGTGCTCCGGCCCGAAAGCATGGACGGGAAACGGCTCATCGAATCCACATTGGAACGGCTGCTGCCTGCGGCCAGGGCCAAATCCGTCACCCTTGAATCCCAGGCCGACGACGCCCTGACCCTGACGGCGGACACCGGGCACATCCGTCAGGTGCTCATGAACCTGGTCGGCAACGGCATCAAGTTTTCCCCGGAAGGAGGCCATGTCAGCGTCACCGGAACCGGACGCCGCAACGACATCCTGTTCTGTGTGCGGGACAACGGTCCCGGCATTCCCCCCGAGGAACAGGACCGGGTCTTCCATAAATACTACCGCGAACCAGGGGTACGTGACTCCATTGACGGCGCAGGACTCGGACTGGCCATTTCCAAGCGCATCATCTTGGCCCACGGCGGCCGCATCTGGGTAGAAAGCGAACCAGGGCAAGGCTCGAACTTCTTTTTTTCCCTGCCCTCCACTCCCGCAAAGGACATCGCATGAGCAAAAAAATTGACATCCCGACCATCCTGGTGGTGGACGATGACGAGAATATCCTCCAGGTGCTTGAGGCCAGACTCCTTTCCTCGGGCCTGACCCCCCTGCTGGCCGACCGGGCTGAAACCGCCCTTGAAATGTTGGCCTATGAGCCCGTGGATCTGATCATATCCGACGTGAAGATGCCGGGCATGGGCGGCCAGGGATTGCTCAAGGAAGTGATGGAAAACTGGCCGCACATTCCCATCATCATGCTCACGGCCCATGGGACCATCCCCGATGCGGTCGGGTCCATCCAGGCCGGTGCCGCCGACTACCTGACCAAGCCCTTTGACGGCAAGGAGCTGGTACGCCGGGTCAGGGCCAGGCTGGAAGAACGCCGAACCACGGCCCCAAGCAGCGGGAAATCGATTGATGCGGCCCCGACCGGACATTCTCCGGCCGCTGTAAACGGCTTGCTGGGCGGCAAAGCCCCGTCCATGGCCCGGTTCCTGGAATTGCTCGAACGCGTGGCCCGGTCCACGGCCCTGGTCCTATTGTTCGGCGAGTCCGGCACAGGCAAGGAAAAGGCGGCGCGAAGACTGCATGACGCCAGCCCCCGCGCCGACGGGCCGTTCGTTGTGGTGGACTGCGGCTCGACCCAGCCCACGTTGCTGGAGAGCGAACTATTCGGACATGTCAAGGGATCCTTCACCCACGCGGTCAAGGACAAGAAAGGACTGATCGAAGCGGCGGACGGCGGCACCCTGTTTCTGGACGAGATCGGCAACATTTCCCCGGACATGCAGACCAGGTTACTCCGTTTTCTACAGGAGGGCACCATTCGACGGGTGGGAGACAATGCCGAACGATCAGTGACCTGCCGAGTCGTTGCCGCCACCAATGCGAACCTGCCGCACATGGTCGCCCAAGGCCAATTCCGCGAAGACCTCTACTACCGGCTCAAGGTCGTCACCCTGACCATCCCACCCCTGCGCGAGCGCAAGGAGGACATTCCCGCCCTGGCAAAAGGATTTGTTGCCGAATTGTGCGCCCATCAGGAACGCCCTCCAGTGGTCATCTCTTCAGGCGCCATGGACATCCTGACCACCCACCCATGGCCCGGCAACGTCCGCGAACTGAAGAACACCCTGGAGGCCGCCCTGGTCTTCTGTCGGGGAGACACCATCCAGGCCGATGATCTCAACATCGAGGAGCCTCCTGCCGGTTCACCCGCAGCCAGAGTCCACGGCCTGTCTCTGGAAGACAGCGAACGGGAGGCCATCATCCATGCTCTGGATGCGTCAAAAGGCGTCAAGAAGGTGGCTGCAGACCGGCTCGGCATCAGCCGCAGGGCCATTCACTACAAAATCAAGAAATACGGAATCGACAATACAGAGGCATAGACCCTGTCAGTATTTCCACTGAGCCGAACACACAGGGTTGCGCCCGGCAAACCCCTTGTATATGTATTGGGTCTGGACACTGCCCAACTTTGTGGATTTCCCTGGAGACACCGTTCATGAGCGAAACCAATATCCTGCTTGAATCCGGCACCAACGAACTCGAAATTGTCGAGTTTTATCTGGACGAGACGCGCGCCTCCGGGAATTACCGTGGCTATTACGGCATCAACGTGGCCAAGGTGCTGGAAATCATTCAAATGCCCAACCTGACGGAAATGCCCGAAGCCGCACATGAATCGGTAATGGGTGCCTTCAACCTGCGCAACGAGATCATTCCGCTCATCGACCTGGCAGGCTGGCTGCATAAAAAACGTTCCGAAAACGATGCACCCAAGGTCATCGTCACCGAATTCAACCGCACCAAAAGCGCTTTTCTTGTCTCGGGCGTGACCCGAATCCACCGCATCAACTGGCATGAAGTCGAAGCACCTACCAATTATGTCTCCTCACTGACGGTCAATTCCATCACGGGAGTAGTAAAATTCACTTCCCGCATCATCTTCATCCTGGACATGGAAAAGATCTGCATGGAACTCAACCCCGAGGGGGAGCCTGTTCTCGAACCCGTAGAATCGGTCAAACAGGAAATCACCCAAAAGGATATCAGGGTGGTCCTGGTCGACGACTCCAACATGGCTCGCAAGATGATCGCCAACATCATGACCTCAACCGGCTTCAAGGTCCACACCGAGGAAAACGGGGAGCTGGCCTGGAAATACCTGCTCAAACTCAAGGCCAAGGCCGAAGCCGAAAACAAACCACTCGAAAATTTCGTCAACCTTGTCGTATCAGACATCGAAATGCCAGCCATGGACGGGCATACCCTCACCCGCCACATCAAAGAGGATGCCCTGCTGAAAACGCTCCCGGTAATCCTGTGCTCTTCCATCATAACCAAGACCCTGCATCACAAGGGCATTGCCGTGGGGGCCGACGAACAGATCTCAAAGGCTGAACTCGGAGAACTCGCATCCAAGGCTCTGAAATTACTTAGCGCGTCCAGAACTTGACCCGGACTGCCTCCAACACACACCACCTCATGAAAAACAAAACCGCCAAGAAGTTCTTTGCCTACGTGGCCAAGCACTTTCCAGTCATGTGTGCTTCCGGGGCTTTTCCCCTGATGCCGCCCGTATCGGATTCCTCCAAATGGATGGATCGCCTGGACGACCTTTCCTCAAAAGGCATTGAACGGCATCTGACCGCCTTGAACGACTTCAAAACGGATTTCCTTACGGCAGCGGACCGGGCAGCAGGACAGGAGGAAAAAGCAGAGGCCCTCGCCCTCACCCTGAGCGTTGGCGGCGCCATCACCGAACTGCACGACATCCGGGCCTGGGAACGGGCCCCGGAGCATTACCTGCTCGTCGCCTTTACCGGCCTTGAACAGGCGGCAGACATGCCCGCCAAGAGCGATCGACTGCGGCAAAAACGGTTCATAAAACGACTCCGGTCCATCCCTGCCCTCCTGGAGCACGCTCCGGGGAACATCGAAACCATCAGCGCCACCAGCCGAGCCACCTCCCAGACCATGATACGGGATTGTGCCCGCTATCTGACCGAGCTGGGCAATCACCAACTGGGCCGGGTCGGCAAGGCCCCCCACTTCCTGGCAGACGCCCTGGAAGCTCTCAAGGAATACGACCGGTTTGTGACCAGCCGCACGGAGACACCCGACAATGAAGGGCCATCCTTCCAGCACATCACAAAAAACGTATTCGGCACGGACAAGGCACCGCAGGACATCCTTGCCCTGGCCGAAGAAGAAATCGAACGAAGGCTCCAATCCCTGCATTGGCTCCAAACAAAAATCGGGGGGGGAGACTGGAAAACCCTCTACAACGAGTATCAGGGACCGCCCACCGACAACCTGGAAGCCCTTGATCTCATCGTCCGCGAGATTCACCGGCTCCGCAGCTTCGTGCAAAACGGCCCCCTTGCGGACACCTTTGCCGACACCGGACTGCGCGTGGACCCGCAGCCCCTGCACATGGCTTCCACCCTGCGCCCCATCCATCTTGACCCGGCACTGGGCGCATGGGAAAATGAATTTTCACGCTGCTACGTCAGCCCGCAGTTATTTTCCGGGAACCGGTTCAGGGACACCCCCGACCGCCTGGCCCGTATGCGCAAGGAATTCCCTTTCATGGCCGCCGCGCAGACCTATCCAGGCCGACACCTGCTCGATTCACAACGCCGGCTTCTGGGCGAATCTCCGCTCTCCCAGGTGACCAATCCGCTGTTCATGGCCGGGTGGCTGGCTTTTTCCGAAAACCTGCTTGAAGAGTTGGGGTATCTAGAGGCCCCCCTTGACCGGCTGGTTCATCATGTGCGCGGTCTGCGCCGGGCCACATTGGCAAAGATTGATGCCGGGCTGGCCATGAATACCCTGGACCAGGACCGCTGTCTGGAAATTCTGAGCGAAGCGGGGTTTTCGCGTGGAGAAGGACTCGGCACCATTCGGACCATCCGTCTCGCCCCAGCCAAGAAGGCCATGCCTATTCTGGGCCTGCACGAAATAACGGCCCTCCGAAAGGAATGGAAAATGGACCTCGGCCCGTTCTGCAAGACGCTCTTTGCCGGGGGGCAACTGCCCTTTTCCTGCATCAGACGCAAAACAAATCTGTAACAGACCCAATACTATTCGGAGAATACCCCAAACGGGGTTAGAGACCGGAGAGATTGCCCAGGGCCGATATGTGCGTGGCCTTGGTCACCTTGACTTGGTCGGACAGGGTTTCGATGCGCTCGATGTTGTTCAGGAAAAAAGCCGTCAGATCGGCGTCCAGCTTGCCTGTCGCCACTTCCTCGCGCAGGATTTTCACTGCCTCGCTCCGGGTATAAGCAGGCTTGTAGTGCCGTTCCTGGGTAACGGCGTCATAGATATCGACGATAGCCATCAAGCGGCTCTGAATCAGCAGCTCATCCCCTTTCAGCCCGTCGGGGTAACCTGATCCGTCCATGCGCTCGTGATGTTGGCGAATGATGGTCAGCATATTGCTGTAGTTGTCGTGCATGGGGATGTGTTGCAGGATGCGTTCACTTTCCGCCGGATGGCGTTGGATTTCCTTGCGCTCGTCCTTGGTCAGGTTGCCGTAGGACAACAAAAGATGCTCCAGTTCGTCTTCGTGCAGATACGGCAGGTTCGTCTCCCCCTTGCGCATAGCCCGCGATCCCAGACTCTTGATGAATTCCAGATCCTTGGATTCCGGCGTCATGGCCTTGTTCACATCGCATAGACATTCATAGGCCTCGGCCCAATTGAAATTGTCGAATTGTCCCATGAGTTGGAAACGGGCCCGGACGACTTCCATACGCCGTTCAGACAGGCGGGTGCGCTTGGTCAGCACCTCCTCCTTGATGCCTATCTTGCCGACGTCATGCAGGATTCCGGCATAATATATCTCACGCAGTTCATCGTCGGAGAATACAGTCCCTTTGTGACCGCCATCCTCGTTCATGGCATGGGCAAACGCCACGGCCAGGTGAGCCACACGCTCGGAGTGACCAGCCGTGAACGGGTCCCTGGAGTCAATGGCTTCGGCCAACGCCTGCAGGATGGCGTTCATCAGTTTCTGAATGCCCTCGAAATTGAATGAGTTGCTCACGGAAATGCCTGCCACCGAGGCCAACGTGGACAGGCTGCGCCGATGGGCGGCTTCGAACACACCGGTATTCTCCGATGCCAGGATGAGCACTCCCTCGCAACGGTTGGGGGAACTGATGGGAATGAGGATCATGGAAGACAAGCCGGGCAGTTCGTTGTCCCACCGCTTTTCCTTGGCCAGGTCGTTGACGATCTCACCGTGGCCCGAATGAACCACCTCGTTGAACAGGGCGCTTTCGGCCATGGGTTGTAAATAACTGCCAAAAGGAAAGCCGAATTGAACGGCCAGGCGGAACATCTTTCTGCCCGGTTCCAACAGAAAAATCATGCCGCGCTCGCCGGGGTAGTTTTCCAGGCGGCATTCGTCGATGAGTGCGCTGACCACATCGCGCATGTGCAGGGATGTGTTGATATTCGGAACCGACCGATGCAGCAGGGCCAACTCACGGTACTTGGCCAGGGCTTCCTCGGCTATGGACCGTCTGGCCCGCTCCATGTCGATGAGTTCTTGAATGGAATAGGCTATGAAATCAAGCAACCGCCCAAAATCGGTCGAAGAGCAGGACGGCGCAACTCGAATGGCAACACACCCGGAATGAATATCGTCATACTGAAGCGGCGCGACAAGCACGCCGGGTTCGTTCTCTCCGAAGCCCGTCATGGAATCAGTGCCTTCCACGATGACCACTTCGCCGTCATACTTCATGGCCAAAGGGCATTCGCCGCCAGCCATCTCATGGGCCTTGCGCAGAAAATTCCGCAACACGCCCGGACGGATGTATTTTTTTAACGGGGTCATAGGGAATTCAGCAGCACCGGGAAAAAATGGTTTACAGCTCTAGCAGTTCTTTCGAAACCCGCAAAATCTCGTCGGGATCAAAAGGCTTGGTCATATACATCATGGCTCCCAGCTTCAGCCCCTGCTTGCGGTCCACTTCCTGCCCCTTTGCCGTGAGCAGAATGATCTTCACATCCTGAAGATTGCTGTCATCCTTGACGATGCGGCAGACCTCGTACCCGTTCATTTTGGGCATCATTATATCCAAAAAAACCAGATCAGGACGCTTGCTGCGAATGAACTCAAGACCCTCCTCCCCGTCGGAAGCCGTGAACAGTTCGACCTCGAACTCGTCTTCGAGTTCCTCAAGCGTCTGCTCCAGCAACATTTTGATATGCACCTCGTCATCGACTATGAGGATTCTCTTGGTCATTGCAAAACTCCTTAAGAAGCCGGTTGAAACAAATTGTCATTATTAATGACCATCACAATAAGTTATGCCACAAGAGGGTTTGACCTCGCAATCGGAATCACGCATTAATCCGTTATTCTTCCAGAATAGGCTGGCAGGATGATGACGGCAACCCCCGGCAGATGGGTCAGCCTCTCCAACTCGATCCTGTCGATTTCTGCGTTAGGAATAAAAACCGTTCCGGTAAACCCTCGGTCTACCATACCCCAAAACTCTTCCGTGGAAGAGAAAGTCACTTCACCCGTGCACAGGATCATCAGCCCATCCAGATCACATTCCTGCTTGTTCCCGAGCACAATGCACGACTTGCAGCATTCCTTTTCCCTGAGCAGGATGCGGGCGGCCTGATTCAGTTTGATCTCATCCACCGGCTTGACCAGTGCCATGTCGCCGGCCTCGCCCTCAAAGCCGCTCAGCGCCGTGATCACCAGAATGGGAATATGCCGTGTGGCCGGAATAAGGCGCAGCCTGCGGATGACCTCATGACCGTCCATACCCGGCATCATGAGATCCATGGTGATCAGGTCCGGCAGTATTTCCTGAGCCGTCTTTATGGCGTCCGGGCCATTCAGGACTTCACAGACCCTGAAGCCCTGTTCCTCGAAAACCTGTGCCAAAAAACGGGTCAGGGAAGGGTCGTCGTCCACGACCATGATCAGGGAACTGGCGGCACCCTCCCGTCCGCAGCCCCGGCCCTGCGACCTGCGATGGTCCTCGACCTGGCAGACGGCCTTGCCTTCGGCCCCGATCGCCGGAGGCATTCCACTGACAGGGATGGAAAAATGAAATATGCTGCCCTTGCCGGGGAGACTCTCTGCCCAGATACGCCCGCCATGGCGTTCCACGATCTGGCGGCAGATAGGCAGCCCCAGCCCTGAGCCTTCGGGTTTGCCGGTCAAGGTGTCTCCCACCTGCTTGAACTTGTCAAAGACCAGGTCCAGTTCCGCCAGTTCAATGCCGGAACCCTTGTCGGCCACCGACACCAGCACCGATCCGCCGTCCAGAACGGCCGTACAGACGATAGGGCTTGATTCCGTGAACTTGACGGCATTGGAAATAAGGTTGACCACCACCTGCACCAAGCGGTCGTAATCGCCGTACACTTCCGGCAGGCCGTCCTCTACGCGGGTCTCGACCAGAAGGTTCTTGGCGCCCCACAGCCCCCGTGTGGCTTCCTTGGACTGCTCCAGGATCTTGGACATGGAGACGTTCCCGTCCCGCCACATCAGTTCCCCTGCCTCCATCCTGGCGATGTCCAGGACATCATTGATCAATTCCGTCAGCCGCTCGGCCTCGGAGACTATGATCTCCATGTTGCCGCGCACCTGATTGACGGGCTTCACGACTTCCGCATTGTCCGCCAGAAGCGGGAAGATGACCTGCTCCAGCTTCTTCTTGATGATCTTGGAAAAGCCGAGCACCGATGTCATGGGCGTTCTCAATTCATGGGACACCGTTGATATGAAGTCCGTCTTGAGCTGATCCAGCTCCTTTTCGCGGGTGATGTCCCGGATGAGAATGACCCCGCCGAGACACTGCCGGTTCGGTTCCTCGATGAAGATGGAAGACCCCACGGCCTTGCCGGTCCTGCCCCTGGACAGGGGGATCTCGGCGGACAGTATCTCGCTGTCGCACTTCCTGATCTTCCTGGTTATGCCCACGACCTCGGGCGGAAAGACCACGGACGAGGCCAATCCCGCATACGACGGAGCCTTGAGATCGAAAAACTCCCGCATTGCCGGGTTGATGACCGATATCTCCCCGCTCACGCCGACCACCAGCAGACCGTCCGCCAGGTTGTCGATGATGGCTGCGAGGTAGGCCATGTGATCCCGCAGTCCCACGGTTGCCTTGTCCACCTCGCTCTCCATCTCTGAAAAAAGCAATGAAAGTTCCTGGCCCATGGACTGCATGGCTCTGCCGAGCAGGTCGAGTTCGTCCTTGGTCCTGATGTCGATGGAAGCGGAAAAATCATGTGCCGCCAACCTCCTGGCATACTCCGTCAACTGATGAAGCGGGCGGGAAATTCGGCGGGACATCAGATAGAGGATGCCGACGCAACCCCAAAAGACAAAAAACAGCAGGCCCTGCATTCTGATCACCGCCTGCCAGAAATAGCTCATGATCAGTTCCCTATCCATGCCCACGTGCACGTACCCGGCCACGCCCGCCAGAATGGGCTCGCAAATGTCGATCACCCGACCGTAGGGTTTGATCTCGATGTCCGAAAGGGTATGTGCATGTTCCGAATTGCGGAACTCGCGCAGAATGGAAGGCATTTCAGGGACAAAGGTATGCGAAACCACGAATCCTTCCCTGTCCACGACAAAGACGTAGGCCACGCCGTCGATCTCGTGGTACTGATCGATCATGGCCTGCACCGTGGCCGCATCGCGGTTCAGCAGGATTTCCTGACTGGCTCCGGCAATGGACCTGGCTATGGCGATCCCCTTGCTGATATATTCGCGGGTCATGTGCTCATGCAGGGTCCAGGCCGCAAGCGCAGAGGTCAGGGTGGAAATGACTCCGAACAGACAGAACGCAAGAAGACCGGTCTTCTTGAACAGAGACATGCCCCTTATTTCTGCCATGTCTGCCACTGCTCCGCGTCAATGGGAACGAACTTCCGATCATTGACCGTGGTAAAATAGACCCGATCCAGTCCCTGATGCCTTTCAGGGCCGAAACTCACCGGGACGTCTATGCCAAGATCCGCTTCCCGTATGGATTCGGCCGCATGTTTGAGTCCTTTTGAGGGATTGCCGTCATATGTTTTCAGAATGCATGCCATGACCTTGGCGTTGAGGAATCCCTCAAAACTGGTAAAACTGTAGCGCAGGGGCGTGTAATGCTTTTCGGCCAGCACCGGCGGCACCGGCATGAACCGGTCCATGAAATCGCGATATTCCCGGACAGCGGGCAAGCTCACATCCTCGTAACTGGGGACCACCTGGGTATTGATGAGGTCGACCGTATAGTCCCGTCCGGCCGCTTCTCCAGCCGCCACCAGCAGTTTGAGCAGATTTTCACTGCCCACAAACGAGACATTGGCAATGGGAACGTCCAGGCCCATGTTCCGGGCATCGCGGACAAAGGCGGCGCAGGCGGCATAGGAGCCGATGGACAGCACTGCGTCGGGGTTGGAGCGCATGATGATTTCCACCTGCTGTTTCATGGACGTGCCAAACGGCGCCCCGCGCCTGTAGGTGGCTTCGCTCGCCAGTTGCAGTCCCCTGGCGGCCAGGGCGCGGCGAGCCCCGTCCCATCCACTGCGGCCGTAAGCGTCGACCTGATAGAAAACCGCCAGGCGATTACGACCGAGATCGGCGAACCTGTCGACCAGGCCGGACAGTTCCTGCCGATAGGAAGCTCTCAGGTTGAAAACATAGTCGACGTAAGGAGGCTGCCGCTGCGGCTCGGCCCCGGTAAAGGGAAAGAACATGAGTTTCTGATATTCCCCGTATCCCTTGAGAAGAGGAAGAACGCGGGTCACCGTGGGCGTTCCGACATAGTTGAACAGGCACAAGACTTCACTCTCTTCCAGAAAATCGATGGTATTCTTTATGGCCGGATCGGGCTGGTACCCGTCGTCCAGGGTTTGAACGGTCACCATTTTGCCATTGATGCCGCCCTGATGATTGAGGTGTGTGAAGTACGCCATGGCCCCACGGTAGACCTCCACACCGAGCCCGTCGCTTGGGCCGGTGAATGCGGCTGACATACCGAGTACGTACTTATCGAAGGCACGGGCTGGCTGACCCCAAACAAAAAAACAAAGCAGGCCAAGGACGCACAGCAATGGCAGCCGCAACTTCCAAGAGACACAGTTTGCACTGCAAGCGCCTGCTTTTTCAATCTGATTCACGAATTTGTCCTATTTCTTTATTGCATAGCATTTCATTTCATTATTGAAAAGACAGTTAGAACCAAAAAAGCACTCAGGAAACCCGCCGTCTCCCCTTCCAAGACCATCCCTGTCCAGACTTTGTTCCGACCACCCTTCGAGCTTGCAAAGGCCTGCCATGTGCAGTAATTCTTCAACCGAACGCAGGATGCCCGGCGCGCACCATGCGACCGTCGCCGCATATTGTCCCACGATCCGAAACCATCCATCAGGAGTTTATGACCGCCATGTGTGGCATCGCCAGTTTTTTAAGCAACAACAAATGGTTGGACAGGCCAGACACCGACTGGCTCTTCACTCTTGAAACCGCCTTCGACGACATCCGCAACACCAATGATCTGCTTGAGGCCGCCGTTCCCATGACGGCCCTGGCCGACCATTTCTATGAACTCATGGCCTTTGGCCTGCACCTGCTGCTCGTGGCCGACCCCGACACCAGACGCGCTGTCACCGGCATCCGCGACACCATCAGGAATCTGCGCAACGCCGCGGCGGTCAAACTGGAACAGGGGCCGCGCACCGACGAATTGGAAGCACTGCGCGAAACCCTGGACGACTATCTCTGGCAGATCGACCAGGAGGTCCTGACCAACGCGGACCGCACCCTGGCCCTCATGCCCGAAGCCCTGTCCCGGAACACGGACGCCCGCGATCGTCAGTTCCTGGCCTGGGGAACGGAACAGGTACTTCAGGCCATAGACAAGCTCGAAGTGCGCGGCCGGGACTCCGCTGGCGTGGCCGTGGCCTTCATCCTGCCCAGGGACAAGGACCCGGAACTCGCCCTGACCAAGGAACAGAAGACGGAGCTGTGCGACCGCTGCTCCATCGGCAACGCCGACACTCGCCAGGTGCTCGTGCGCAAACTGCCCGATGGCCGGACCGCCTGCCGCTTCCTGTACAAGGTGGCACAGCTGGTGGGACAGCTCGGGGACAACGGCAGCGCCCTGCGCGACTTCATCAGAAACGACGAACTGCTCTGGTCCATGTCCGAGGGACTGGAAACCCTGAATATCATTGCCCACACCCGCTGGGCCTCCAACGGCATCATCTCCGTGCCCAACTGCCACCCGGTGGACGGGTTGGTCGAGGGCGACATCTCCACCGGCCTGGAAAAGACCATGTTCGTGCTCAACGGTGACGTGGACAACTACCGGACCCTGGTTGAGGAAACCGTCCTCTCCAAGGGCGCGCATATCCCGTCCGTAATCTCCACGGACGCCAAGATCCTGCCCGTGCTTTTCCACCTGGGCGTGGACGAAAACGGCGATGCCGAGGAGCGGTTCCGCAGCGTGCTCAAGCAGTGCGACGGCTCCCTGGCCGTGGTCATGCAGAACCTGAGCGACTTCGACTCCCAGTTCCTCGCCCAGAAGGGATCAGGCCAGTCCTTCTACATCGGACTGACCCGGGACGGCTGGCTGGTGGCTTCCGAAGCCTACGGCATGGCCGCCCGCGCGCGTTCCTCCTACCCCATCGCCATACACCAGCAGGGCGGAGTCTCGGTGGTGCTCAAGGATTCGGACCCGGCAGGCAGCATCCCCACGGCCCGGTATCTGGACTCCGGCAAATCCGTGAAGCTGGCCGAAGAAAAAATCGAAATTTTCTCCAGAGACATTTTCCGGGGCGATTACACTCACTACATCGAAAAGGAAATCCACGAGGCATCCGATTCCGTGCGCAACACCCTGCACGGAAAATATCTCAAGAAAAACGGTGGCGTGGAGTTCCTTCCCGAAGGGTTCGGCAAAGGCCCGGCCCTGGTAAAACGGTTCCGGGATACCGACAAGCCCATTAAGCGGATCATCTGCGTGGGTCAGGGTACCGCTGCCGTGGCAGGTATGGCCGTAGCCCAGCTGCTCAGGCGCACCCTGGCCGACACCGACATACGAATCGAATCCTACACCGGGTCCGAACTGGTCGGTTTCATGGGCGACGAACGCATGGACGACGTCTTCCTGATCCCGGTCTCGCAGAGCGGTACCACCACGGACACCAACCGGGTGGTGGACCTGTGCCGCGACCGCGGCGCCTGGGTGAACTGCATCGTCAACCGGCGCAATTCGCCTCTGGTCCAAAAATCCGACTCCTACATCTACACCAGCAATGGCCGCGACGTGGAAATGGCCGTGGCCTCCACCAAGGCCTTCTACTCGCAGATCGCTGCGGGCAAGCTCCTTTCCCTTTGGCTGGCCGACGTGCTCAAGACCATGGGAAAAAAGGCCATCCTCACCGAGATCCAGGCTCTGGAAGCCTTGCCCGGCAAGATCGACGAAGTGCTGACCGGGAAGGACTCCATCGCCGAAGTGGCGAAGAAATACGCCCCGGTCCACCGCTATTGGGCGCTGGTCGGCAATGGCCGGAACTGCATCGCGGCCCAGGAAGTGCGCATCAAGCTCTCTGAACTGTGCTACAAGTCCATCCCCTGCGACGTGACCGAAGACAAAAAACACATTGACCTGTCCACCGAACCGCTGACCCTGGTCATGGCCTCGGACCTGCCTGAAATGGTTGTCATGGACACGGTCAAGGAAGTGACCATCTTCAAGGCACACAACGGTTCGCCCATCGTGTTCTGCGCCGGGGATGAAACCCGCTTCGACCATGTGGCCGAGGCAGTCATCAAGGTACCCCGGGTGGGCGGCGGCCTGGACTTCGTCCTGGAAACCGTTGCCGGTCACTGGTGGGGCGTGTGCGCGGCCAAGGCCATCGACAGCCATGCCGAGCCCTTCCGCGCGGCCCGCGTGCTCCTCGGCAAGGTGATCGAGGACACGGCGAAATGGGACCGCAAGGAACTGCTGGTGGCCCTCAACAACTGCATAGACCGCATAGCCTCCGGGGCCACGGACTCTGCCCTGCCCGCACGGGTGGCGGCATCCCTGTCCAACTACATGCTCTGGCTGGTCAACCAGTCCGAAGCCATCTGCGCCTCCGAAGCCAGACTGGCCGACATCCTGACCATCCTGAACAAGGCCATAGAGGAAATGACCCGGCCCATCGACACCATCCGCCACCAAGCCAAGACCGTGACCGTGGGCATAAGCCGACCGCAAGGGTAGACAACTTGTGGGAAAGTAATAAAGTTCTATAGCAAGTAATAAAGTTGTTAACAAAAGCCGCTTCTGGCGCTCGTAAAAAGAGCAAGCCAGGAGCGGTTTTTCAGAACTTTTTTTGCGGAGGGGGATTCTCACGCCGGCCATGAGCAGGCTAGGTCAAAGAGCAAAGGAAAGGCCCGGTTTGACCGGGCCTTTCCAGCTAATAGATATGTATGGTGTCCCCCTAATTCCGTGTCCCCCTAATTCCCACCCCTAATTCCCGGCTATAAACAAAAACCGCAGATCACATAAGTCTTCACAATACAACCATTAGCAATATTACGCGAAAAAGCTAAAATATAAGACCTGACCCCTTTCTTCCTACACGTGAAAGAACGTGAATTCCTGGAGTTAAGCTGAATTGTGTGAATCGGGACGAGAGTGAATACGTATCGCCTAGAACATCGTATGGGCTGTATTTTATTTGAAAAAAACAGCGGGAGATGCTTCGCATAGTTGTATTCACTTGTATTCACATGGAATCAAATTGACCGGAGAGTCGTAAATGCGTTTACTTGTTGTGTAGCCATGAACTGTTTGGCGGGGGGGCTATGTATTTTTTGTCGGTGCCCCTACCTTTTATGTGGCGGATAAAAAAACAGGAGGAATTATGCGGATTATTTCATTGAAGGATACGCGGCTGATTGCCCAAGTTGTTTTATTGTGCGTGGCAATGCTCGTTGTCAGTGCCGGGGCTGGGTTTGCGGAATCATTTGTCGACAATAATGATGGCACGGTTACGGATACAATGTCCGGATTGATGTGGTCAAAAAAACCGGCTCCTGGTGGGCCTGTTCAGTGGGAGCAGGCTAAGTCCATAGCCTCATCCAGCAGCTTTGGCGGGAAAGGCGGCTGGCGGGTTCCGACCAAAGAGGAACTTGAGGAACTTTATTCTCATTTGAATAGCGGCAGTAATCCCTTTGATATGGGATTCCCTTCATCTATCCCGCACTGGTCGAGTACTGCTTACGATCGTGGTTTTTGTGATGGGTGTCAGTATTTTGTAGATATGCACTCAGGGAAAGTAGAAGTACATCGCCCTGTAGGAATCTACTCATATGTGTGGCCTGTCCGAAGCGGTAACTAAACAGGCAAATGGGGTCAGGTCTTATATTTTAGCCTTTTAGAATGGGAAAAGCTGAAATACAAGACCTGACCCCGCTCTTACATGTTGTATGGGGTAAATTAAAATTTCCTACTATAATGCACTCTTATTGTGAATTCACAAATCATGCACGCTGAGAGTAGCATAAATATTGAGTCGTAAATATCAAAATGCTGTTTTATTGCCGTTAGCAATGCGACGGTAACGTAAAAAACTAAAGTAGCTATTAGCACTGTTTTTTTATTGTGCTTCAACTTTAACGAGCCACTATTAATGCTCGCACAATATTTGACGTATTTATTTTGGGAAAAAATAAATATGCCCTGTAATATAATATACAGCAACAATGCGCTAAATGTAGAAAGTCGAACATTAAATGGTGTTTCTTGAAAACAAAACGTCACAACTGTAAGAAATATATATGAAATTAAGAGAAATATGCCTGATATCGGCATCGTATTGTCTGCGAATGATAGCATTTTTCTGTTAATTGGGATTGTCTTTGTGCATCTAAAATGACTCCTACTGTCAATTGATAAGGAAAGTGGAATCAGTGACAGCGCTATAGATGCAAACAAAAAAGAGTGGAATGTCGAATATAATGCGATTGATGCAAGCGCAACTAATATTGACAGCGTATACCTATAGACAAAGCAGTATTTTGGTGCGGCTAATTTTCGCAAAAGCTTAAACCTCTTTTAGCGCTCAGCTACAGCTCCTTGACGATCGGCTCATGGAGGCCAGGCTCTAGTTGAATATATTTTAAATTTTGATCAGGAAATACCTGCGACTTTACGGAGCTAATAAGGTCTTCATGAGCCCCAAATGGTGAGGCAATATCCATTAAGCCTACTGACCCCACTATAATGAAGGCCTGTGTGATTTGCGATTTCCTGCTGCTTATAACCATATCCGAAGCGGGCTTGCCATTTATGATCCGTAGCACAGCAAATGCTAAGATAAAAGACCTGACCCCTTGCTTCGGACCCATTGGTTCATCCGGCCAGGGCGTCCTTTGATTCGTGAATGCCCACGGCGCTAAATCCGGGGATACAATACTCATGAAAACAGTATCGTATCCCCGGATTTTGCATTCAAGAGGCAGGGACTTCCGTAAGGAGTCCACCACGAGTTCGTCGTTCCTTTTGGCGCGGACTTGCCTCATGCATCTATCTGTGACAAGCCAAAAGGGTGCCCCCCCCTCTTGCAAGGACAGTCCGCATGCAGCAGCGATTTATACTCTTTCTTTGTGCGTTGGTTCTGTTTGCCTCTTGCGGTTGTGTTGCCCGTCAGGACCGGCAGACTGTCCAGGAGCAGACAGCCAGCGTCAACGGCGTGCAGCTTGGATACCGTATTATCGGCAGCGGCCCCCCTCTCTTGTTGATCATGGGCTATGCCGGAACCATGGACGTGTGGGATGCCGACATGGTGGGGGAATTGGCGCGACAGAGGGCCGTAATCCTGTTCGACAACCGCGGCATGGGACATTCAACCATTGACGACACGCCGTTAAGCATGAAGCTGATGGCCTCGGACGCAGCGGCTTTGCTGGATGCCATCGGAATCGAGCGGGCCGACGTCATGGGATGGTCCATGGGGTCGATCATCGCCCAGGAAATGGCGCTCGCGTACCCGGACAGGGTCGGCAAGGTCGTGCTCTATGCAACGGCCGTGGATTCGGCCCCGGTCAAAGCCGCATTGGATGGAATGGGAGCCCTGAGCCATGAGGAATTTGTGGCTCAACTGTTCCCCGACGCCTGGAAAGAACTGCATCCCGATATATATTCCCAACTCCCTTCGCCCGCCATTGCACCGCCGCTTGAAGTTGTCCAACGACAATATGAAGCCTTGACCAACTGGTCCGGGACCAGAGAACGGCTCGCTTTGATGGACAAGGATACACTCGTTGTTGTGGGACAGGATGACCGGATTACGCCCCCGGATCAGGCCCTGGCTGCCGTCGGTCTCATCAAGGGGGCATGGCTCGTCCGATTCAAAGGGGCGGACCACTGGTTGATGTATCAGGCCGGAAAAGACCTGGCCTTGGAGGTTGAGCATTTTCTTGGTGCGCGGGAGAACCTGTTGCTCCGCCGAGCGAGTGGATCAGAGGTAGAATGAAGACCCAGAATATGAAAACCCTGGAAATATAACACCAATAAAAACAATATGGTGTCCCCATATTTTCAGCCGTGAAATTTCACGCCGATCCTTTGTCCTTCGAGAAGGCAGGTGTTTGCGAAAAGCCCCTCATCGAGAGAGCCCGGTACGGATTGAACAAGATCGCTATTTGAAACGCTCAAAAATATAATATCACCTGGATTTGGCAAGGCAGAAAAAACAGTGTAATTAGCCAATTAAGGTAACAACAAGATCGCTATTCGAAACGCTCGTTTTTTTTGGAGGGAGTATGCAAAATTGGTCCTTGATAGTCCCTGAAAGCCAGGACCTTGGACGTTTGAAAGATATCGCCCAGGATCTGGTAGCCTCCTCTGCTTCTCTGGAAGGCAGGGTTGCGCCCGAGACCGCTAGAATTCTTGGCGGCCACCTTCGGCTGATCAACAGTTATTACAGCAATCTCATTGAAGGTCACAAATCGACGCTTCGGGGCATTGAGGACGCAATGAATAAGCGCTTCGATGCCAATGTAGAGAAACGGTATGCCCAGGATCTGTGTGCCGCTCACGTGTTGGCCGAAAAAGAATTGATGGCGGACCTTGAGAACGGGACCATCGGTGATGTTGCAAGTCCTGCCTCGTTGAAACTCATCCATTCACGATTTTACAGCCACCTTTCTGCTGATCATCTTTTTACTCATGACCGAGAGGGGTTCACGGATATACCGGTTTTACCCGGTGAATTCCGTGACAGGCTTATTTCGGTGGGGCCCAATGCAGCGGTGGGAGCCTCTATCGGTCCTTCTCCCGAAGAGTTGGAGAGAGCGTTGCAGCAATTCGCAGACGACTATGGCTCCAGCCATTTCTTTGGTGACGAGCGGCTTGTTGCAATGGCTGCCTCACATCATCGTTTGACATGGCTACACCCATTCAGAGATGGGAATGGCCGTGTAAGCAGGCTTTTTTCGACTCTCTATATGGCCCGCTGCGGAGTCAACAAAGCCAACCTGTGGTCTTTGTCCCGGGGATTGTCGAAAAATAAAGATGCGTACATGATTAATCTGTTCTCGTGTGACCCTGTCCGAAAGGGGGAAGTGTCCGTGCATACCCCAAGTGAGGTGCTTGCAGACTTCATCGAATTCATGTTTGAGGTCTGCTTGGATCAAATTCAATTCATGAGCGGGCTGCTTTCCCTTGAAACGATTGAAGGGCGTATTGAGTGGTATGTTCATGCAAATTCAAAAAAGCATGGGGGGAGTTTACATCCTGATTCGTCCCGTTTGCTCCGGGCTGCTTTTATGCAGGGAGAAGTCCCCAGGGGTGAAGCCGGTAAGATTCTCAACAAGGCAACCTCCACGGCCAGGAAAATTGTAAAAGAACTCATCGAGGCAGGCCTGCTTACATCGGATTCGCCAAAATCCTCTTTGAAGGTGGCACTTCCATCAAAGGCCCTTTCCTTCTACTTTCCCGCCCTTTATGACCCCAGCGTTGTGGGTGAAGATTATATGGCCATGATTGAGAAAAAATAGTGAAAAGCGTTCGTTTTGCCTTGTAAACAGAGGTTGTCCCGGTTGCTCGAACAGGTGGGCAGCAAGATTTATGAGGACAGTTTAACCATCCAGCATATCTGAAGAATTTAACTAACGACTCTATTGTTCCGGCATTGATTTTGGGCCATTTAAAATGGAGACTCTGTGGTGGCCTGTAAGCAACTTTCTCATGCTCCCCCACCAGCTGGGGGTAAGTAGTAAAGCTGTTTCCTGGGAGACCTTGGCTACCAAGAATAAAAAAGTATTGTGTCCCCAGATTGACAAAGCATAAGCATGGAAAATAAAGGGGTACCTACCGGATACGGCATCAAGGATTGCTAAAAACAGTTCTCTACCCGTGTCCTTAAAAAAGGGGTAACCGCGCATTTCCACGCGCCACCACAGGATATAATGCCCCAGAAAATTCCATGCGAAGAGGTTGTTACGTGAAGCTCTACAATAAAATCAGTACGTTTTCCCTGGGCCTTTTGCTTTTTGTCGGCGCACTGTTTCATTGCTCCCCATCCTGGGGGCAGTCACTTCAGACGATCTTCAAAGAGGCTGCTTCAGGTGGACGATTTGCCATGCCGACCCATGGAGAACTGGCCGAGGCCCAACTCCTCTTCGAGCTTCTGCTCGCCGGGAAAAAGAATACCAAGGCATTCGAAGCACTGCTTGATTCGCTCCACATGGAAATGGTCCCCCTGGAACATGAGGGGGACACGCTGACCGTCATACGCGAGGCAAAAGACCGGAAGACCGGGCGAGGATTGTATGTGCACTGCGATGCAGCGCCGGCCTCCGCATATCTCATGGCTCCTCATTCATTCACGGATATCCATACAGGCCGCATCGCGCTCAAGCTGGTGGAACTGGGAGGCTTTTCTCTCACGGCTTTCAATACTGAAAAAAGGTCTCGTGTCGACGGGAATGTCAAATTGAACCAGGACATGGCTCATTTGACCGGGACATATTTCACCGCACTATCGCATGCCATCGCCAAGCAGACAGGCTCACCGAGAGTTGTCCAGCTTCACGGATACGAACAAGGACACCAGAAGACTCCGGAAGCACGTGAAGCAGAGATAATCATCAGTTCGGGACAACGGCCTTTGCTGCCTGTGGTGAAAAAAATCTCGGACAGCCTTTCCAACACCACCCCCTTCTTAACGCGCACATATCCTGACCATGTGGACGAGTTGGGGGGAACGACCAACATTACCGGCAGGATCATGCGTAAGGCGAGGCAGGAAGGTTTTATCCATGTGGAGTTGAGCCGCCCGGTGCGAACCAGGCTCAATAATGATCCGGAAACATTACATAAATTCAATCAATGCATCACAGGTCGCCAGTAACAGGGAACCGGGACAGGCCTTGAATTACAAGGCTTAAAACCCACTTCTTTCATACTAGCACCGACCCTAGTCCAGGCTTGCCTGGACAATTGCACGATTACGCTCCTGTTTGTTGGGAACGCCCCCTTTGGACGCCGGGTTCTCTAGAGAGAGGAGGGGCGAAGACGCACATTTGGCAACGTTATTGTTCTCCATTCTGCCAGCCTGGTTCGTAGATCACTGCTGCAGTCTGCGCAAAGAGCGTTCGTGCGCACGGCGCAGAGGAACGCTCAGCCTATTTCTGTTGCTGTTCTGGATTCCGGAAGGGGCGTCCTTCCGGAATCCTTCTGATGCAAGTCTGTTTACAGCGCCTTGAGGTATATTTCCGTGATTTCATCATCCGTGGCGCAACGCGGATTGGTGAACTTGCAGATATCCAGCTGGGCATTGGCCGTCATGATGGGAATATCGGATGCCTTGACTTCTTTGCCATAGCGTTTGCCCAGTTCTGTCAGGGTCTCCGGGATACCGACATCGACCGACAACTGACGGATGGCCTTCAATGCCAGTTCGGCAGCGTCGCGGGGTGACAGACCGTCCGTATTCTCCCCCATGATCTCTGCCATTTCGGCAAACTCTTCGACCTTTGCGATCAGATTGAACTCTTCGATATAGGGCAGGAGCAGGGCATTGCATTCGCCATGCGGCAGGTTATAGAGACCGCCAAGCTGATGGGCCATGGCATGCACATAGCCAAGGCTGGCGTTATTGAATGCCATGCCGGCCAGGTACTGGGCAAAACACATGCCTTCACGGGCTTCCAGATCCTGTCCGTTTGCCACTGCCCTGCGCAGGTACTTGAATATCAGCTTGATCGACTCAGTGGCGCAGGCATTGGTGATGGGGGTTGCGATCGTGGAAACAAACGCCTCCACTGAGTGGGTCAAGGCATCCATGCCGGTGGAAGCCGTAAGGGCAGGCGGCATGCCGACCATGAGAACGGGATCGTCAATAGCGATGCCCGGAGTGATGCGCCAGTCTGCAATGGCCATTTTGACGTGGCGTGATGTATCCGTAATAACCGCAAAACGGGTCATTTCCGAGGCTGTTCCAGCCGTGGTGTTGACTGCCAGGTAAGGCATCAATGGTTTGGTGGCCTTGTCAATGCCTTCATAGTCGTGGATTTTGCCTCCGTTTGAGACAATTAGCCCTATGCCCTTGCCGCAGTCGTGCGAGGAACCGCCACCCAGCGTGATGAGGCTGTCACACTTGTTTTTCTTGTAAAGTGCAATACCGTCCTCGACGTTCTTGTCCGTGGGGTTCGGGACGGTTTCATCATATACGACGTATTCCATGGATGCGGCGTCGAGCAGATCGGTTACCTGTTTGCAGACGCCGACAGCCACGACGCCTTTGTCGGTAACGAGCAGAGGCTTGCTGCCACCGAGCGCTTTGATCTTTTCAGGTATCTGCTTGGATGCGCCAATACCTATCAATGTCATGCTGGGAATAAAAAAGCCGTACACCTGTTCTTGAAGCGCCATTACTACCTCCTGAGTCTGTTGGAGCTGTTCATGAACACGCCGCCACTGCCAGTCGGATCGCATGGAACATCCATGCCGTACAGTGACGAACATGCCCTCTGTGGATGTCGTTCAAACCTGTCCCCTCCTTTTCTATCCGAATCCCGCAACTTGAAGCTCTTCAGGATAAGCGTGTACAGAAGGTGGGCAACATCCTGTTCAAGGTCACACACCTGAAAGCAAAAGGCAGGCCACCCTGCTCGGCGCCATGATATTTTATATTGGTCTGTTATTTTAGTATGATAGAAAAACCAGAAGAGAAGGCTGCGGCTGGCACCAATGTCCAGAAACTGAACATGTCCACTGGACATGTCGGCAAGCTGGACACAATGCTACGGGTTTTGCGCGTCTATTTTAGGAGAGGCCAACGGGGCCCGCCAGGCGTTCTGGCCTGGCGGGCAGGATGTTCATCTTACGCTTCGCGGAATGCATCCACCTCGATGCGATACTGCTTGAGTTTGGCATACATGGTGGTTCGGGAGATGTTGAGAATTGTCGAGGCACGGCGCAAATTGCCATTGGTTTCACGCAATGTCTCCTGAATGATCGATTTTTGGAATCCTTTGAGCGACAGAGCGCCGCCACCGGGCCCTGTGAGAGATTCCTGCTTCTCACCGGCAACAATATCCTGGGGCAGGTCAACAACGTCGATGGTATTGCCTTGGGCCACATTCACCAACCGTTCCATGCAGTTTTCCAGTTCACGGATATTGCCCGGCCACTGGTATGTCTTCAGGGCGGTCATGGCTTCATCGGAGAGCTGCAGCGGTTTTTTTCGCAGGGTCGTGACGAATTTGTTCAGGAAAACCTGAATCAGCAGTTCCACATCGCCGTAGCGCTGGCGCAAAGGGGGGATCGTGATGGTCAGGACATTCAGGCGGTAATAAAGGTCTTCACGAAAGGCCTTGTTGCGAACGGCGCCGGGAAGGTCTTTGTTGGTTGCCGCAATAATGCGGACATCGATGCGCTTGGCCTGTTTACCGCCCAACCGGGTGACTTCGCTTTCCTGGAGCAGGCGCAACAGGCTCACCTGTGCCTCCAGAGGCATTTCGCCGATCTCGTCAAGAAACAATGTTCCGCCGTCCGCCAGTTCGAATTTACCCGGACTGCCCTCCTTCAGTGCCCCGGAAAAGGCTCCGGCCACGTATCCGAACAGCTCGCTCTGCACGAGGTTACGCGGCAGTGCGCCGCAGTTGACCACCACAAACGGCTCTTTGCGCCGGTTGCTGGCGTTGTGGATGGCCTGGGCAAACAACTCCTTGCCCGTGCCCGATTCACCAACCAGCAGCGTGGTGGCTCCGCTCTGTGACGCGACCTGCGTCAGGCGCAGTGTCTCATGCAAGGCAGCGGAACCCCCGACGATATTGTCAAAGGTATAGACCGCCTTGGCCCCTGCCACCCGTGCCGCATAGTGGCGCATGCGTTTGACGCCCCGCAGAGTCAAGATCACCCCGGAGTCTCCGAAGGGGACACAGGACAAGGTGCAGAAAAGTTTCCCCTCACGCAATTCGAATGAGACCTCCCGGTCGTGAAAAGCGTTTCGATCGGCCAGGATGGATTGGAGTACCGTGCTGGAAGGTATGTATATCTGTATTCTGTCGCCTACGGGCTGGGTGTCCAGACCGAGCATCTTGCTTGCCTGAGGGTTGATGCTGGTGATGACGCCGTCGCATCCGAGGACGATGACGCCTTCGTCCAGTTGTTCCAGAATAACCTTTTGGTTGTGTACCAGACTTCGCAACCGGAGCTGTTCCTCGATGGCGTGGGTGGCTGCTTCCACCAGCCCCAAGGTATGCTGATGGAAATTCTCCGTATCGATGGCCAGATTGAGCGCGCCGACAAATTGTCCGTCGGGATCATGAATGGGAGAAGCAGAACAGCTGAGATAGTGCAGCGAGGAACTGTAATGCTCCGAAGCAACAACATGGATCGCCTTTTTTTCGATAATACACAGCCCCATGCCGTTGGTGCCGATGGTGGCTTCGTCGCATCGCCGTCCCGGCATGCCGTAGGGAACATTGTCGAGGTCCTGGCTTGTTGCCGAGGCGTAGAGCACCAGTCCGGTTGTATCGACCAGCGTGACAACGCTTTTCGACAAATGAATGGAGTGCGCCAACTTGTCCATGATGAGTTTTGCGCTTTCCACCAGATGTCGATTGAAGGCAATGGCCTTTTCCAGGGCGGGCGTATCAATGGGGCATAGCGGCAGGGAACCACTGGGCATATTGGCTCGGCGGCAGCGTTCCCAGGAACTGTGGATCACCGGGCGCACCACACTGGGGTCCACTGGACACCGGGCCTGAAAGCGTTGCCATTGCTTTGTTATTGCAGATCTTCGATCATGTGACAAAGGAGACCAGACTCTTTTTCCCATTGAACAACCTCACAGATAGAATCCCAGTACCCTGCTGCCCAGCACTGACGTATTGTCCGGACACAGTTTTCCGCCGAAAAAACTGTTAAAAATCAAACAAACAAGCTGTTTGTAAAGACACGCCCCCGTTGCTATCAATGAAGGGTTTGTCTGAACTCTATGAAATGGAGAAAACAATTACAAGTGCATAAACAGATTACAACACACTGAAACACTTCCTGAATTTCAGACATACACAGTATGGAATAAGGCAAAAGAAGAGACGGTATGCATAGCCGGGGTGGTGACGGATCAGGCAGGAGAGGCGTTTCCGCCTTGGGAATACAGAGGGGCAGAAAATATGGGAAATCTCAAATCTGGGGGGACACAATCCTATTTTATCTTTGGCCGCCCAGGCTGCCCAGGCAATAACAATTTCCTGAGAAGCCGTTCAGTTTTCTCCACAAAGTCAATATTCCCAACTTATGGGGACACTTTACCTTTTTTTTACAGATAGACATGGTGTCCCCCCCCCGAATTGTTATTGCACAGGTAAATGCTAACATCATATGATCTCTGTCACCATGTTAACAACGGAACAACGGCCGGCCCTTTGGCGGGCAATCGGAATATCGTAAATCAGACCGCTTCCGGCAGGGCCGACCAAAGTGCCCGGGAAGCCATTTTCCTCGGAACAAGGAAATTCAGAAACAACAAGGGATATCCCCATGCAAATGACCGTCACGACCCCGGCCCTGCTTTTCCCGGCCATCTCGCTCTTCATGCTTGCCTTTACCAACCGGTTCCTGTCCCTGGGAGGCCGCATCCGCAGCCTTCACGACCAGTACATGAAATCCGGGGATGCCGGCATCCGCGCCCAGATCGAGAACCTGCGCGTACGCGTGCACATGATCCGCCACATGCAGGGGTACGGCGTCATGTCCATGCTCGCCTGCATCTTTTCCATGGTCTGCATCTTTCAGGAATGGCTGCTGGCCGGGCAGATCCTGTTTGGCCTGAGCCTGATCTTCCTGATCATCTCCCTGGTCTACTCCTTCATGGAGATACGCATTTCCATCAAGGCCCTGGACATCCTGCTCAAGGACATGGAGCAATAAAAAAGGCCCCGGTCACTGCCGGGGCCCATAAAAAAACGGAATGCGCCTTAGATATAGAGCGTCTTGAAATTCTGTTTCACGTCGGGATACCGCTTGAATTCCTCGTATTCCCCGGCTGCTTTCTGCATGTAGGCGACCAGTTGCGCGATCATCTTGCCGCGCTGAATTTTCCGATTCCACGACTTGACAACCAAATCCTCGTTGGTCTGCAGGGACACGGCGAATTCCAACACCGTGGACTCGTTGATCTCATCGACGGAACCGACCGCATTCACGGTCAGGTCAACCCTGGTAAAGGTATTCCGGTGTTCGCTGACAACCTTGTTGATAATACCCACTTCCTGGGTGGTCAAACGCAATTGCTCCAGGGAAACCGATCCCCTGACCGAGACCAGACCGGACAACCCCCCAGCCGCCTGTCTCTGAAACAACTGGGTCTTGAAAAAAAACAACCCGACTCCTGCAACCAGGAACAGGGCCACAACATACACACCGACCGGGAACTGTTTCCCGGTCCTCGCCCTCTTGGAAACCATTATACACCGCCTTAAAATTCATTATATCCGGTAGGAAAGCATGTGGAAAACATATTTTCATTCTGGTTTTTATAATATTTTACGGTTCTTGGCAAATTGTTTTAATACCCCGCTTCCACAAGTCCGCCCCAAGATGTCATCATCGTCCGCGTATTGCTAAATTCAATACTTTCCAATTAAAAACTCTATCTTACTAAGTATTTATAATCCCTCCACGCATCAAAACAGTTGTCTGGCATCTTCCTATGATGTAAAATTGTTCATCATGGTGGATAAAAACACTCCTGAATACCGCATATCCGTGGACCAGCTCCGACCCGGCGTCTTCATTCGGCTCGAAAAAACCGGCTGGTTCGACCACCCTTTCCTGTTCAGCAATTTCAAAATTAAAGACTTCGACCAGATAGCCCTGATCAAAAGGCTGGGCATCACGCATGTTCTCTGCATTCCTGAAAAATCAGATGTCCTGCCCGCCAGTCCCCAGGTGGAAGAAAAGCCCGATGCACTGCCAAAGGAAAAACAACTTTCCCAGGAAGTCATTGACCACTTATGGGTAATTAAAAAGGAACGGACCCGACGCCTCAAGGAAAAAAAAGAGCAGATCGCCCTGTGCGAAAAACGGTTCAACATCTGCATCAAGGCTTTCAAAGGCATCCTCAAGGGGGTGCTCAGCGGTAACGTCGAGTCGTCGGAAGCCGCTGTGGAATTCGTCGACAGGCTCTCGAACTATTTCCTGGGAGACAAGGAATCCACCCTGCATCTCATGAACGTCATGGACAAGGCGGAATCGAGCTATTCCCATCCCATGAACGTGGCCGTCCTTTCCCTGATCGTGGGCAAGGAGGCCGGCCTGGACAAGACCGAAATGACCACGCTCGGATTGGGAGCCCTGTTCCATGACATCGGCAAGGATCGCATCCCCAAGATGCTCCTGAAAAAAAAGAGCGAACTGACCCGCCCCGAACAGGACATTATTGAACAACACCCTTTGTTCGGCGCAGGCCTGCTGGACAAGATCGACATCTTCCCCAAAAAGGTCGGCCAGATCGTGGCCCAGCATCATGAGCGCATGGACGGTTCGGGATACCCTGAAGGATTGAAGGGAAACGAAATTGACCGCCTGGCCCGGATCATGGCCATTGCCAACGCCTACGACAACCATTGCAACCATGACGACCCCATGGAGTCGCTGACTCCGTACCTGGCCCTGTCCTACCTGTTCGGCCAGCAAAAACACCTCTTTGACGTGGAGGCCCTCGCCCTGCTCATCCGCTGTCTCGGCGTGTACCCGCCCGGAACCGTCGTAGAAATTACCAACGGCGAAGTCGGCATGGTCATGGCAGTGAATCCGAAGAACCAACTCAATCCAAGCATCATGCTCTACGATCCGAACGTTCCCAAGAAGGAAGCCCTCATCGTGGACCTGGCGGACGAGCCTGACCTGCGAGTGGAAAAATCCATCCGACTGGCCCAACTCTCCAGGGAAATGTACGAATATCTTTCGCCGAGGACACGAATCACCTATTTCGTGGACCCTACCCTCTAGCAGTTTTCCGGCTTTTCCCCGACAGTCCGCACCCCGAACCGGACAGACAAAAAAAGCGGACCGGAATCATCCGGCCCGCATTCCTCTTCATGTCACAGGGCTTGTTACAGCCCCTTACAGTTGGCGTAGTAGGTCACGGTGGCGGGCCAGTCGCTGAATATCCCGATGACCCCCACCTGCTGGGCCAGCACGTCCACCAGGGTCATCATGTCGCCGGGCTTGCGGATCACGTCCTTGATCGACTGGTAGTACCACCCGCCGCCGTCGGCCAGCAGGCCGGACCGCTCCAGCGACCATGTGATGATACCCAGACCGGCGGCCTTGGCCTGCCTGGCGTACTCCGAAGGCCTGATCTTGCCGTTCTCGACAGTGACCAGAAACCACAGGGGCGGAGCCACGATCTTCACGCCCTCGGCCTTGAGCTCGTCGATGGTCGGAGACCATGTCTCTGGCTTGTTGTTGTCAAAACCCTCAAGCCCATCCTCATCAAGGAACACGGCCTGTCTGCCGAACTCTGGCTCGTTCCTGAGCCAGTACAGGATGTCATCCAACTTGAAGGACTGGGCATAGACCATGGATGCATCCACGCCTGCGGCCTTGTACTCGTCAATCATCTGCTGGGCGTATTTTTCCTGCGTGTAATCGCCCTGGTAGGGCATGTCCACGCTGGGAGTCTTCAGTTCAGGCGTCATCTTCACCCCCAGCTTCTTGAACAGTTCAATGGACTCGGCGTGGGTAAGCACGGTGCCGGTGGCCGTATACAGATCGGTGCGCCAGGCAGGCGTGCCTTTCATGAACGCCTCGACCGTGGTGGCGGCTGGATCGGAAGCGTCCATTTTGCCCTTGAGCCGCTTGAACTCTTCCACAGTCAGGTCGCTGGTGCAGCACATGGCGGTGGCTGGTTCCAGTACCTTGCCGGTGGCGGCGTCGATCCTGGCGGGCCGGAACGGCTTGGAGCACTTGGCGGCCAATTCGGGGATGGCCAGGATATCGGTGGTAGTGGCCAGATCACACTGGGAATGGCGGCAGACCAACTGGCGATCCTTGGTAAAGGCCACATCGCATTCGAGCACACCGGCGCCCATACGGGCGGCGGCCTCGTAACTCTCGCGGGTATGCTCCGGGAACTGCATGGGCGCACCCCGATGGCCGATGGAAAAGTCGGTCTTCTTGAACGGCCCGTCCGCACACATCTTGAGGGAATCCTTCAGCGGCCCGTCATCCATGTTGTCCACAAGATAAAAAGGCCTGGGGCCGAGCTGGACAGCGTCACCAGCGGACGCCACAAGGGAGCCGCCCATCAGGCAGACAGCAACCATCCCCACAATGAAAGCAAAACGCAAACGCATGGTTTCCTCCGGGAATCAGTAAAAAGTGCATATGGAAACAACAAGTAATCCATAAACATATAGCATGGACCCGAAATCGTTCACATTGCAGGATGGCGGCAACAAGGAAAACTTTGGGTTACGGCGCAAGTGGCGACTGTAACACGGAAGCCGTGGAATGCCCCGATGCGTTGCGGGAAAAAGAGCTATTTTTGGGAAAGCAAACGGCTGATGGAGGCCACGAGGTCGTTCTTCAGAATCGGTTTCATGATGAAATCGCCGATGCCGATGTCGCGCAACCGGTCGTAGGAAACGGCATCCGAAAACCCCGTACACAGGATAATTGGGATATCCGGCCGAATCTTGAGCACCTCGCGGGCGAACTCCATGCCGGTCATGTTGGGCATGGTCTGATCAGTGACGATCAGATCGAAATCCGTGGCCTTGAACTTGAATGCTTCCAGGGCCTCGATGCTGGATGTTCGGGTGACGACCTCGAAACCACAGGATTCGAGAATCTCCCGCCCGATATCGACGAGAGGCTTTTCGTCGTCCACAAACAGGATACGTCCTTCGCGAAACACGAGTTCCGTGGGCATCTCCAGGTCTCCACGCTCCACTTGAGAACTCCTGGGTAAGAAGACATGGAAGGTGGCCCCCTGCCCCGGAAGATTCACCAGATCCAGATACCCGTCGTGCCGCTTGACGATGCCATGCACCATGGCCAGCCCCATGCCCGTTCCCTCGCCCTGCTTCTTGGTCGTGAAGAAGGGATCGAACACCCGGTCGACCACGTCGGGATCAATGCCGGGACCGGTATCGGACACGGTCAGGCGCACAAACCGTTCCGCCCTGCCGAGATCTTCCGGCGGGATGACAGCATCGTCCGGGGAAACGTCGGCCAAAGTGACGGTAAGGGTGCCGCCGCTTTCCTGCATGGCGTAAGACGCGTTGCCGCACAGATTGAGCATAATCTGATGTATCTGCGTCGGGTCGGCCATGACATGGTCCTGGTCGGTCTCCATGCGGGAGATGATCTCGACATTGGTGGGCACGCTGGCCCTGAGCAGCTTGAGGGCTTCCTTGATGAGCGGCGTGAGCGTCATGGCATGCCGCTCCTGCGGACCCTGCCGGGAAAAATTGAGGATCTGGGTGACCAGATCACGGGCACGGCGGCCCGCACGGGAAATCTCCCCGATGCGACGGTCCAGACCGGAGTCGGGCTCGGCACTGGACTCGATGATCTCGGCGTAGCCGAGAATGACGCCCAGAATGTTGTTGAAATCGTGGGCGATACCGCCAGCCAGGGTTCCCAGTGCTTCCATCTTTTGGGACTGACGAAGCTGCTCCTCCAGTCGCTTCGGCTCAGAAATATCAAAAAGATAGCCGCGCAACTCCTCCACATTTCCATCGGAATCGGTCACCGTATCGCAACTGACGAGCAGGTGCCGCCGAAGCATGCCTTGGGAAAAAACCACTTCATGATTGGCCAGGCGTCCGGCACCGGACACAAGATCACTCAAGGATTCCGAAGCCCCTGCCTGATCCCACAGATCGAAGATGTTTGAACCGTACGCATCCTGTGGCGAGATGAAATGGAACAGATCGGCAAAGGCCACGTTGCACTCCAGGATGAGCCCGTCCCTGTCTGCCGCAAAGTTGCCGGTAACGTTTTTTTCAAAGAGCAGCCTGTAGCGCTGCTCGCTGGCCTGAAGTTCACGCAACACGGCGGCGCGTTTGGAGATATCGAGCCGCAGCCGACGGTTGGCCGCATTGAGCTCACTGGTGCGGGCCTCGACCTTGACGGCCAGGGTTTCATTGAGGTCGCGCAGCCGGTTCTGGGCATCCCACTTGGACCCGAGCGACAGGACAATCTGCTTGAGTTCGGGTGAGCGAAAGGGTTTCTGGATGAACAACAGCTTTTCGGGCGGCTGAACGCGCTTGTTGATCTCCTTCAGGGGCACGGTATGACTGGACGAAAAGAGCACGATCTCGATATTCGGGTCCATGGCCCGGATTTCCTTGGCAAGATCCAGTCCGGCCAGGGATTTGCCATCATCGGACAGGTGAATGTCGATAAGGGCAATGGCAAAGGGACAAGCGATCTCAAGGGCACTGGACATGGCCTCCTTGGCTTCATCCCCGACAGTCGCAAAATCGATCTCAAACACAGGCTTGCCGGCGTCCTCATCGATCTCCTCCCTGGACGGGAGCCTTGCATCATCACAGAACAGCGCTTCCAGCGCGGACGGCTCCTCGACTTCATAGCAGAGGATATCGCGATAAAACGTGAGCATATACTCGTCGTGATCCACGGCAAGAACGCGAAAACGCGTGATCATATCGGCTGCCAAGAAGCGTCTCCCTAATCGGCTCAAGCCCCAGGTCGTTGTCTTACTCCGCGAGGAAACATAATGAAATCCATCGGAAAAGGGAAGGTTCGGTTCAAACACAGGCACCCCGGAACGGACAGGGTCAGCCTGTCCGTCCGAGGTACCGCCGGTGCCGATATCCTTCTTGTCTTTCATAAACTTCCCGCCTTACAAATGGAACCCTTCCACCTTGGGGACAACGCGCTCGAAGACCGGCGCGCGTTCGAGGTTCAGAACGGCCAGCACGTCGGGACGCTCGGCCTTGGCCTCGTCGATCGAAACGAAATTGCCGACCAGAACTCTGTACCAGATGCCCTTGTCTCCAAGGTTCACCTGATTGATCCAAATGTCAAAGCCCTGCTTTCTCAGATCCGCACAATGGTTGAAGGCGCTTTCGTGGTCGCGCCAGGAACTGACGTGCAGGCCAAAGGACTTTTCAAGTATAGTGTCTGCCCCGGAACCCGGCTGCTCAAACGATACCTTCTGGATATCGGAGGTACGGGGTGGCGAGCCTGCGGACGCGGGAGATGCCGCAGGCTCGCCGGGGTTCTGCTTCGCGTCGGGGAAAGACTGACGAAGCAGAGGGTTCGGGGTGGAACCGCTGATTTGGGTGCCGTTATCCTGGAAGCGGGCGGCCAGACGCGCGCGCTTCAGATTGTCGGCGGCCTTCACGTAATAGCTGGTGGATAATTCAATGGCCTTCTCGAAATACGGCACGGCCTTGGCGGGCATATTGTCCGTCAGCAGAACGTATCCGAGATTGTTGTTGGCCTTGGCTTCGCCACCGGCATACTTGAAGGATTCGAGGGCCTCGTCGAACCGACCCATACGGGTCAGGGCCAGCCCCAGATTGTTGTAAGTACGGGCGGACACGCCGCCGGATTGCAGGGCCAGGCGGAACGCCTCCACAGCCTTGCCATATTCCTCGCGGGCAATATGCACCACGCCAAGATTGTTGTAGATATCGTCGACATCATTGCCCTGGTGCAGTTCCAACGCACTGTTGAAATGCTCGATGGCCCGACCGTGTTCGGACTCGCGGTCATAGAGGATGCCCAGATAGTTGTTGGCCTTCCAGAGCATCGGGTTCAAGGCCACGGCCTTGACCAGATGGGCCTCGGCTTCGGTGTACAGGCCGGCCCTGAAATAGACGCCTCCGGCGGCCTCGTTGGCAATGGCGTGATCAGGGTCCTTTTCCAGGACGTTGTTGAACTCGGCCAAAGCCTGCTCTTCCAGCCCCTGATCCGTCAGCAGGTTGCCCCGCTTGACGCGCACATCCAGGTTGTCCCCGTCTAGTTCGATGGCCTTGTTGAAATGCACGAGGGCCATTTCCGGCTGGGAACGCCGAACGTACCCGTCGCCCACCTGCTCATGCTGCTCACTG
This sequence comes from Pseudodesulfovibrio sp. S3, assembly GCF_004025585.1. Taxonomy (NCBI): domain Bacteria; kingdom Pseudomonadati; phylum Thermodesulfobacteriota; class Desulfovibrionia; order Desulfovibrionales; family Desulfovibrionaceae; genus Pseudodesulfovibrio; species Pseudodesulfovibrio sp. S3. The sequence continues at coordinate 155,182 of NZ_QTZO01000005.1, read as the reverse complement.
GAAAGGTTGATGGAAGAGTCTTCGCCGTAGGCGAGTTGGTCAAATGTCTTGTCGTCATGGGACTTGCCCATGCAGCCGGAAAGAACGAACCCGGCAAGAAGGGTCATGGTGATGAAAATAGTCTTGTGCATGATAAATCTCCTTGGCTCTTCGGGCCTACTTGTTCATCACAATGAACATGTCCATACACATGATCACTGCTGGTCCAAGGATAGTCACGAAGAGGGTCGGCAGGATAAACAGAATAAGGGGAAGAAGCAGCAACACAGGCATCTTGGCCGCCTTCTCCTCTGCGCGCTGAGAGCGCTGGAGGCGCATTGCATCGGAATAGACACGAAGAGTTCTACCAACGCTTATGCCGAAAGAATCGGCCTGGATGAGCAGCGAGGTCAGGCTGTTCAAATCGTCCAACCCCGCCCTGAGCGCCAGGGACCGAAGGGCCTCCACGCGGGATTTTCCCGCACGAAGTTCCAGTGTCAGCAGCTTGAACTCCGAACTGATGATCGGGCCGGAGGTCCGCATTTCGTGGCAGACCCGATCCACGGCCTGGTCCAGCCCCATGCCGGACTCCACACAGACCACCAGCAGATCGAGGGCGTCGGGCAGCTCGTCGCTGAGCTCCGCCTTTCGCCTGGCGATCTTCTTTGACAGCCAATATTCCGGTCCGTAGACACCCAAGGCAGCCAGAAGCACGGCACCAAATGCGGTTACGGCCAGGCTCGTGTCAGTAATTATCAGGTAACGGGCAGCCAGGAATATGCCTGCAAAAACCACGGCCAGGCATCCCTTGAGGCCCTGAAAGACCTTGTAGGAATCGGGCTTGCGCAGACCGGCCTGAACCAGGCGCATACGGCTCTTGTCGATTTCAGCGGTCTCGGAGGGACCTATCTTGGTGCCGAGACGGCCGAAGAAGTCAACAACGTTGCCGAGCACAACGGAAAGCGGCGCAACCAGAGCGGCAGACCGCTTGACCGTGGTGCCGGACACACGCTCCTTGAGCCTGGCCGATTCATTTGCGCCGCTCAGGTAGCCTATGAGGCCGTACCCGGCCAGGAGAACGGAAACGAAACCGATACTCGCCGCGAACAGGGGGATCATTTGTTCATTCATGCCACCCTCCTAGACCTTTATCTTGATGATCCGGCTGATGATGATCGAGCCGAAGACCATGGATATTACAGCGCCCCAAGTCATGTTTTGACCCAGTTCGCGGGTCCACAAAAGACTGACGTAATCGGGATTAACCGCATAAAGAATGCCGCCAAGAACAAAGGGAAGCGCCACCAGAATGTAGGCGGAAATACGCCCTTCGGCCGACAGGATCTTGATCTTGCCGAACAGGGCGAACCGTTCGCGCACCAGACTGGCGATCTTGGCGATGATCTCGGCCAGGTTGCCGCCGGTTTCGCGCTGGATGTTCACCGACACGACAAAGAACTTCAGGTCCGGGCAATCCACCCGCTTCTGGAGATTGGCAAGGGCCCGGTCCACGTTCATGCCGTAGTTTATCTCGTCCAGAGTCTTTCCGAATTCGGGACCTATGGGAGCATCGAACTCATTGGCCACCATGCGCATACCGCCGCCGAAGGTGTGTCCCGCCTTGAGGGCGCGGGCCATGAGGTCCAGCGCTTCCGGAAGCTGCTTTTGAAACTGATCCATACGCTTGCGCTTCATGGACTGAAGTCGCCAGAGAGGGATGTACCCGAGCAGAATGGTTGCGGCCAGACTGACCCATACCCTGCCGGAAAAGGTCCCGACATAGAAACCGATCACGGCCAGCAGGGCGCAAGCAAGCAGATATGCGCCTGCCGAACCCTTGGCATCGGCCTGATACATGAGTCTGCTGAACCTGGCTGACCAGCGCATGCTTTCGAGCAGGCGGTTGAACAGGGGCACCTCGCTCATGGAAGTCTCGCGCAGAACCAGGTCCACGATGTCTGGATCGACATCCGACATGGCCAGGGCCTTGAGACGGCTCTTGACGCGGCGCTCGGCCTTGTCCGATCCCGACTGCATGAGGGAACCTATGCCCATGATGAGCATGAAGACGATGAACACGGCCACAACGGAAATGATGATGGTCAGTGACATGCCTTACCCCTTCATCCCGGCCAGGGCCTGGGGCGAGAGATCGAACATGCCCGATGTGAACGGACAGCCCATGCGCTCCAGACGTTCGGCGAACTTGGGCCGTATGCCGCGGGCGGTGAAATACCCTTCGACCTTGCCCGCTGAACTCACGCCAGTCTGCTCGTAGGCGAAGATTTCCTGCATGGTGATCATCTCCCCTTCCATGCCGGTCACTTCCTGAATGGAAATGACCTTCCTGGTACCGTCCACCATGCGGGTGGCCTGGATGATGACGTCGATAGCCGAAGAAATGTACCGCTTCATGGACAGGGGATTCAGATTCAGACCGGCCATGGAGATCATGGTCTCAAGCCGCATCAGTGCATCGCGCGGGGTGTTGGCGTGGATGGTGGTCAGGGAGCCGTCATGACCGGTGTTCATGGCCTGGAGCATGTCCAGTGCCTCGGAAGAACGGACCTCGCCCACGATGATGCGGTCAGGGCGCATGCGCAGGCAATTCTTGACCAGGTCACGCATGGTGATCTCGCCCTTGCCCTCGATATTGGCCGGGCGGGTCTCCAAACGGACAACATGTTCCTGCTTGAGCTGGAGTTCCGCCGCGTCCTCGATGGTGACGATGCGCTCTTCCTCGGGCACACTGCGCGACAGGCAGTTCAGCAGCGTGGTCTTGCCGGAACCCGTACCGCCTGAAATGAGCACATTGAGCTGCGTCTTGACGATGCCGTGCATGAGTTCGGCCATCTGCGGATTCAGGGAATTGAAGCCGATCAGGTCGGCCACTTCCAGGGGGTCCTTGGAAAACTTACGAATGGAGAGCGACGGGCCGTCTATGGCCAGCGGCGGGATGACCGCGTTGACGCGGGAGCCGTCCAGCAGGCGGGCATCGCAGAGGGGCTGCGATTCGTCGATGCGGCGTCCGACCATGTTGACGATGCGGTCGATGATCTTGCGCAGGTGGTCATCATCCTTGAACCGGGCCTGGGCCCGTTCCAGCTTGCCGGAACGCTCCACATAGATATGCCTGTAGCCGTTGACCAGGATATCGTTGACCGTGGGGTCCTGGACAAAGGGCTCCAGAGGGCCGAGGCCGATGACCTCGTCCTGGATTTCGGCCAGCATCCGCTTGCGCTCGGCCAGGTTCAAAGGCGCGTTCTGGAACTCGTCCCAGAGCAGGCCTTCGGTCACCTTGGCGATTTCAGAACGCATCTCGGTCTCGCTCAGGGAATCCAGGAGCGAAAGGTCGATCATGTCGATGAGCCGGTCATGAATACGGGTCTTGATGTCGAAATAATGGTCGGCAGCCTCAACCTTGGAGGTTCGGGTCTGCGCTTCCGCCTTGCCTGAGACAACCGGGCCGCGCTTGGCGGCATTTCTGTTCAGTCGTTCTGCGAGGTTCATAAGGTGGCTCCTGCAAAGGTGTCGCTGGCGTCCGCCCCCCTGCTCTTCTTGCGGAACAGGGAACCGAACGAGAAACCCTTACGGGTCTTGACGGGCCGGGGAGCCAGGGACTTGGCTATGCCTTCAATGACCCTGGAAACCGGAGACTTGGGATAGGCCAATGCCAGGGGCGTCCCCTGGTTGATGGAGGAAAGCACGGAATCGCCGTCCTCAGGGATCACCCAGGCAATCTGCCGTCCCAGAACTTCAGCCGCCTCGGACACACCTATGCTGGAATTCCTGGACACACGGGTGGCCACGAGCTGCATACGCCTGTCCGCGTCCGGGTCCTGGCTGCGAATGGCGTCCATCAGGCGGGAGGTCCGGGCCAGACACGGCAGTGACAACTGCATGGCAATCAGGATGGAGTTGGCCAGTTCGATTTCCTTGGGCAGGTCGTCATCACCGGTGTGGGCGGTGTCCACCACCACATAGTCGTAGCTGCTTCTGAGCTGCTCCAGAATGAGGAACAGATTGTGATTGCTCGGTCGTTCCGCATTGCCGGGTGCGGGCAGGACATGCAGGCCGGACTCGTGCTCGGCCATGACGCTGCGCAGGTAGGTGGCGTCAAGACGGGAAATGTCGTGCACCAGATCGCCCCAGGTGTATTCGTACTTGAGATCCAGGAAATAAGGCACTTCGCCCACGGGATGGCGCAGGTCGAACAGCACGGTGCGGCCCGGTTCGCGAGCGTTCAGGGCGCAGGCCAGACTGACGGCCAACGTGGTGGAACCAAGTCCGGCCTTGCTGCCGAGCAGGGTGAAAATCTTGCCCTTCTCGCCCTCGTCGCACCCCAGGCTGGAACGCATGGCAGTGCGCACGATGGCGGCACGGAAGTCGTTTTCGTCAACAGGGAACTTAAGATATTCACGGACGCCGCTGCGCATGGCCCGGATGAGGATTTCGGGGTCGGCCACATTGCCCGCCAGATAGACATCCTCAGCCTGCCCCGATTCCAGGGCCTGGATGATGTGGGGCATGTCCTCGGCAACGTTATCGCCCGGTTCGTAAATGAGCACGCCCATCTCGTCGGCCTCGTCTTCCACGAGACGGACCATGGAGTTGGCCGAGATCAACTGCTCGATCCGCAGACGCTGCTCCTTGTCGCTGATAGCCAGCGAAACCGGTATTATTCTGTTGTTCATGGTTCCCCCTTTCCCCCGTATTTTCTAGTTGGCCTTAATGACAGTGACCGACTGGCTACCGTTTTCCCCATAAGGCCGCAGATTTTCGTACAATGTCAGATCAAGAACCAGCACGGACAACATCAGGAGCACCAACACCAGCTCAGGCCAGTATTCGAACCGCCCCTGACCGCGCATCACTTATCCTCCACCACACCGAAAATTGATCCGAAATTCCGCTCTGACTTTTCCTTGGGACCGGCCTGATGCTTTTCAGCCGCTGCCGCAGCGTACTTGCCGTCCAAGCCCACCACCAGGGCATCGGAACCGGCCTCGGGATTGGCGGTCTGGCTGGCCACGGCCATGCGGACCGAGCTGCCGAACGGCGGCGTTGATTCCTTCGGGAAAATGGCACCGCAACCGGCCTGGAGCATGATTCCCACGATAGCGAGATAGATCATAAAGTTCTGCATGACGCTTCCTCCGCTCTCAAAATTACTTGGGCCAGGAATGGCCGAACTCCCCGTCGAATCCTGATTCGGGACGGACAACGGTTCCAGGTTCGGCAGCACCCACTTGCGCCGTGTGCGCGGCCTTGGTTCCCTTGTTGCTGTCCTGCCCTTCCAACAGGCCGAAGAGATAGAACTCCTTGTCGTCGGGTTCCTGGAACCCGTCAGTGGGCAAGGTCTGGGAATCCCTGTCCACGGGCTTGGCCAGGTGGGCGGTCACCAGGACCACCAGCTCGGTCTTGTTGCTGGAAAAATCCTTGGAACTGAACAGGGCACCCAGCACCGGGATCTCGCCCAATCCCGGGAACTTGTGGGAGTTTTCCTTCAGGGAGTCGCTGATAAGACCCGCGATAACGAAACTCTGGCCGTCACCCAATTCCACCACGGTGTTGGCGCGGCGCGTGGAGATGGTCGGCACTTCGTAACCGGCCACTGGTACCGACTTGGAATAATCCAGTTCGGAGACTTCGGGATTGACCTGGAGGTTGATGCGGCCGGAATTCATGACCGTGGCCGTGAACTTAAGACCAATGCCGTAGGGCTTGTATTCGATGGCGATGGTACCCAGTGAGCCAGGCATGGGGATTGGCACCTCGCCGCCGACCAGGAACTCGGCGGATTCGCCGGAGATGCAGGTCAGATTGGGCTCGGCCAACATGCGCACCAGCCCGTTGGACTTGAGCGCGTCTATCATGCCGTGGATGGTCGTACTGCCGGACCTGTAGCCACCGGTGAAGTTGATTCTGTCGGTCAGATTGAAAATGCCCTTTTCAGCATCGTAGCTGGTCAGGTTGTTGATGATGGAATAAATGGAGAAATTGGAGCCTATGGCCGCAAAGTTGATGCCCAGCCGCTTGGTCACGGCACGGGACATCTCGGCCACACGGACCTCCAACATCACCTGGTGGATGCCGTCCACGCTCAGGAGGTTGACCACCTTGTCCGGGGCGGCTGCCTGGGCCAGGGCGAGCACCGAAGTCAGGCTGGAAGTGCTGGAAACATACCCTGACAAGGTGACTGAATCGCCGGAAGACAACACCTTGACGTTCTGTTCTGCGGGTAAGATCTCGTGGATCATCCGCTTCAGGTGGGTAACGTCAGGAATGACCGCCACATCGAAGACATCGGACACCTGCCCGTCGGTCCACAGGGTCAAGGTGGTGGAGCCGAGTGCGGTGCCGGTAAGATAAATCTGTCGGGGAGAAAGAACCACGATGGAAACCACGGTTTCGGACCCGACCGAGACGCGGCTTATTCTTGACTCGGTGTTGATGACCGTGGACTTGCCCACCACCAGTCGAATCTCCTCCTGGGCTTCGGTCTCATACACCGCAGCCTGAACAGTAACGGCAGCCAGAAGGACCACCAGCACTATCAGGGCGGCGTAAACGGTTGTTATGGAGCGTATATTCTGCATGGTCGATCTCCTAGAACTTCACCGAGAAGCTGTTGCCGCCGGTAATGACCTCGACCTTTGACGCCCTGTTGGGACGAACCTTGGCCTTGGGCCGCAGGGCTGCCAAGGTCTTGGGAACGGAGGAACCTGTGGTCAGTATGTTTTCCTTGTCCTGCTCGTTGCGCAACGCGAAATGAAGGGTTCCCCGGGTGGCGGCCAGGGCCAGACGCTCAGATTCCTCAGGGGTCAGTTCCAGCGTATAGACATCGACAGAGGCGGCCTCTCCATCCTCGTCGGGCGGAGCAAGCTGGGTACCGGTCGCAATAACCTTGATCTGTTCAAGAACGAGCTTGGTAACCGGTTCTTCATTCGACCCCTTGGTCATGGAGACAATGACGTCCACCCGGTCGCCGGGACGAACAAACCCGGAAAGTCCCATAACGGCGTTGCCCTTGACGGCCATGGCCCGCTTGCCGGGCTCGATGAGCGCGGAAACTCCGCCGCCGATAACGGATTCGTCGGCCAACTTGTTGGCGGTGACGGCCTCGTTGGCACTCACGTCCTGGTTGAGCACACGTCCAGCCAGCTTCTCCGGGTCGGAAAAGGCACCGGAGGGACGGGAATCGGTGGTAAACTTGCGGACCTCGATCATTTCCTCGGTCAGCTTGACACCGCGCTTCAGGTCCGACTTGGCCACCATCACAGGCACCGTGCTTTCGACAGCGGCCACCGGAGCGGCCTGCTTCATATTGCTGACCCACATGAAAATGAGGACTCCCGCGACCATGGCAAGAATCAGCGACAGGCTGATCTGCACCAATGCTCTGGTTGACTTGCTCATGACATCTCTCCTTTAATACCCGCTGTGGATGGAACCGGTCTGCCAGGCATACATACCCATGGCGAGAGCGGTTCCAACGGCGATGGCCACACCGTAGCAGAGCCGGGGTATGACCTTTTCAGTGGTTACAGGGTCGAAGTCGAACTTGCGGGTTGCCATGAAGACATAAAAAGTGCCTGCAATATTGTGCAAAACGGCCTTCAGCACCTGGCGATTGAATGCCAGGACGCCGAGGGCATAGATTCCGCCAGCCATGGACGTGAACAGGAAGGCGGTGAAGGTCGCTTCCAGGCCGAGCCAGGCACCCACACCCGCCATGAGCTTGACATCGCCCGCGCCCATCACGCCCATGAAATAGGGAATGGCCATGGCGATGAACCCCAGAGCGAACCCGCTTGCCGCGAACTTCAAGCCCTCAAGGCCGCCGAACACGGTGTGCGTGGCGAACCCGGCCAGAATGAGCGGGAAGGTGAGCCAGTTGTAAATACGCTGGCACCTTATGTCCGTGATGGTAGCAGTGATGAGTGCCACTGCGAGCACGATGGTGACGAGAATATCCATGGTTCCCCCGATCTGCCAATGCCAACCTGTCTTGCTGTCTTCGCTTTCCCTCGAAGACAAAACCGGGGCTGACGGGACCGTCCCGCAAGCCCCGGTTCGGCTGCTCTGGCTGCTTCCGTTAAACGGTTAGCTCTGTTTCGATCTACGGCGTGACCATGGCGCCAGACATCTTGTCCTTGACGTAGGTAAAGGTCGCGACAACCTGATCGCCCAGGGCGGTGGTAGCAGTCGCAATACCGGCGGCGATCAGGGCGGCAATCAAACCGTATTCAATCGCGGTTGCGCCTTCTTCATCCCGGATAAGGTTCATAAGCTTCGTCATTGTCATTCTCCTTAGTTTGTTTCAAAGAATTTCAAATTTGTTTTGTTGCATCTCAGCATCAGCCACGCTCACCATATAGCAACCGGTGTGCCACAACGAGAAACCACTCGACACCACCATGAGCAACTCGCTTAAATAACATGATAAAATTTTATTCCTGAGGATTCAGGCGCAAGAACCCACCATTTTCAGCAAAGGGGAAATCTAATATTTATGGACTAAAAACAAACCTCAAAGGTCAAGAATTGATGAAAAAACTGTTTATATTCAGTATATTGCATTGATCTATTAAAAATAGATACGGCTGTTTCAGAAGCACCCGCCCACGCTAAACACGAACAAAGGCTGCGTATTGTCCGCCACGGCAATGTACCGGGCTGACAACAGCCCATAAAAGATGGATAAGGAGAGATTCTGCCCGGAGCGGCAGAGGGTCCTGGAGGAGAGAGGAAATCTAATTCTTAAATAATACCGGATTGATGCCGTGCTTCTTGAGCTTGTTCCACAGATTCTTGGCAGACACGCCCAGCGCGCTCGCTGCCTCGGTCTGGGTGCCGCCGCAGGCCCGGAGCGAGCTTTCTATGAGCATCTTTTCGTACTGGTTGAGGGCCTGCTTGAGGGGCAACCCCTCGCCCGTGGGCAGGGTCATTCCTGCATCGGCCGCAGGGCGGGTGTTGGAAAAGGCCTGATCCACCTCGGCGGGCGTGATCCGTGTGGAGGTGCAGAAGATGGCGGCACGCTCCACGGCATTGGCGAACTGGCGCACATTGCCCGGCCAGTCGTAGTTGTAGAAGATCTCCATGGCCTCGGAAGACACGGCGACGATGTCGGTCCCGAGCCTGCGGTTGGCCCGATCCAGGAAGAATTCCGCCAGTTGCGGCAGGTCGGACTTGCGGTCCCTGAGCGGCGGCAGGATAAGGGTGGCCACATTCAATCTATAGTATAGATCGCTGCGGAACTTGCCTTGCTGCACGTGCTGCTCCAACTCCTGGTTGGTGGCCGCAATGATGCGCACGTCATACTTGATGGGCTTGGCACCGCCCACACGCCCGGCCTGTTTCTGCTCCACGGCCCGAAGCAAACGGGGTTGCAGATGGAGCGGCATGTCGCCGATTTCGTCGAGCATGAGCGAGCCGCCCTCGGCCAGCTCGAACTTGCCCTGCTTCATGCTGGTGGCCCCGGTAAAGGCCCCCTTCTCATGGCCGAAAAGCTCGGACTCGATGAGGCTTTCGGGAATGGCCGCGCAGTTGATCTTGACGAACGGAGCCTTGGCGCGGGAACTCAGGGAATGGATCGTATCCGCCACCAGCTCCTTGCCGGTTCCTGTCTCGCCCATGATCAGGACATCGGCATTGAGTCCGGCGATCCGGGCAATGCGCTCCTTGACCTCCATCATGGGCGCGGATTGGCCGATGATGTTGTTCAACGGACTGGTCCCGCCACGGCGCTTCAGTTCGGACAACTCCACCTGGAGCCGACGCTTTTCCAGGGCACGGCGCACCACCACTTCCATTTCCCGCAGGGAGAAAGGCTTTTCGAAATAGTCGTAGGCCCCCTGCTGCATGGCCGTGACCCCGGAATCCTTGGATGCATAGCCGGTCATGACGATGACGTCGACGCCCGGAGCAACCTTGGTCAAATGCTTGAGGGCTTCCAGCCCGGACATGCCGGGCAACTGGATGTCATGGAGGATGAGATCGAAATTGCTCGCCCCGGCCTTTTTCAAGCCATCTTCGGCGGTCGACGCGGTGTCCACTTCATAGCCCTTGTCGGCCAACACTTCGACCAGCATCCCCTGGAAGGCTCGATCGTCATCGACTACAAGTATTCTTTCCGGCACAATCCTTCTCCTACGATGTATTTTTCCCGCGCAGCATAATCCTACACGAATCAGAGACCCTTATCCACAAAAAATAGACTGCCGCATCATTCACCGTCTACCAAACCGGCACTCCTGGTTGGTGTTTCAAAATATTATTTCAATTATTTTATTGAGATACAACCACTGCACACCCTGTTCAAGAAACTTTGGCACGTACAATGCTCATATAGGATTACCCCGGAATCCAGCCGGGGAAAAACGGAACGCAAGGAGAACGGGAATGAGAAAGAGAGACGACAGACGACAAGGGCTCGCAGCCGTCGAATTTGCCTTGTTGCTTCCCGTCCTGGCCCTCATGATCATGCTTTTGGTTGAAGGGGCCAATGCCATGCACACTTACTCCGCCCTGGTAGAAGCCAGTCGGGAGGGAGCGCGACATGTGCTCATGCAAGGGGACGCAGCAGATGTTGAGGCGTTGGTTGACGCTCTTGTTGCCGACCTCAATGCCCAGGACCTGTCCACCAAGGTGGTCACGGACCCGGTCGCCAATACAATCACAGTAGAGGTTTCTTATGATTACCGACCGTTCGGAAGCGATAATGGTGCAACAATCCTCGGAGGCGAAGATGAATCATTCCAGATTGTCGCACAGACCACCATGCCGATGCCATAAATCCCGCAAGGGAACCGCAAGCATACTGATTGTAGTGCTCCTCCCAGTACTCCTGGGGTTTGTGGGCATCGCCATTGATATGGGCAACATATACATGACCCACACCAAGCTGCAGGCCTCGGTGGATGCCGGGGCATTGGCCGGAAGCCTTGAGCTGCCTTACGACCCCGACCTCTCCAAGGGTATCGTGAAAAAGGCGGTCGAGGACATGGTCGCCGCCAACATGGAATCCGCCGTGGTCATATCCGTGGTGGCCGGAACAGAAATCCGCAGTGTGAAAGTCATGGCCCAGGCCGAGGTCAAGATGCTGCTCATGGAAGTCCTCGGCATTGCCGACAGTGTCGTCGAAGCCCATGCTTCAGCCGGATTCAACAAGCTTGAGGTGGTCTTTGTCGTGGACAACTCCGGCTCCATGAAGGGCACGCCCATCGACATGGTCAAACAGGCATCCATCGAACTGACCGAACTGCTCATCCCGGACGGCGCCACCCCCGACACCAAGGTCGGCATGGTCGCCTTCAGGGGCAAGGTCCGCATCGGCGAAGGCGTGGAAGGCTTTGAACCCGGTTGCCACAATGCGGACGGCAGTCTCAACACAGGCATCCATGAAGATTTCATGGACGACTACTGGGCACTGTCCGATTATTATAGAAGATACATCACCCTGGACACCTGCTCCGACCTGCCCGAGGCCCTGCCGCTGAGCCAGGACAAGGATCTGATCATTTCCTCCATCAACACCCAGACCGCTACGGGAGCATCGTCCGGCACGGTCATCCCCGAAGGCATCAAGTGGGGCCGTCACATCCTGACCAGTGAAGCCCCCTACACCCAGGGCGGCGACAAGGAAGACTTCCGCAAGATCATGATCGTGCTGACAGACGGCGACACCGAGGACGGCGAGTGCGGCGGCCCCTACCGCGCCTATTATCGACCCAACAACTACTGGACCAATGCATACTTCGGCATGGGCGTGGATACTGCCCACTGCGAGGACGGCGGCGTGCTCAACACGGACATGCTGTCAGAAGCGCAGGCAGCCAAGGACGCGGGCATCGAAATCTTCACCATCCGTTTCGGCACCTCGGACAACACGGACATCGCCCTCATGAAACAGATCGCATCAAGCAAGGCCGGCACTGACGACCACTATTTCAATGCCCCGTCCGTGTATGACATCCCCGACATCTTCAAGCAGATCGGCAAGCAGCTCGGCTGGCGACTGCTCTAGGGAGGTTTCCATTATGCTCAAGAACCAAAAGAACTCCCGACGCGCCGGGGTTGCGGCTGTGGAAATGGCCCTGATCCTGCCCATCATGTTCGTGCTGGTCATGGCCATCATAGAAGGCGGCAATGCCTATTACTCCTGGCTGACCGTACAGAAGGCCGCGCAGATCGGAGCCAGGTTCGCCGCGACCGGCAGGGGTGATGAGGAAGGCACACGTTTGAGCCAGATCATCGCCACCACTGAAGCCGGAGTGGCCGCCCTGAAAAACGGCACCATCGACATCTCCGTGCGCTCCTGGCCCGACCTGACGGCCACGGGAGACGGCATCGACAACGATCCCGGCGCACCCTGCCAACTGGCAGAGGTAGCCGTGCTTTACAACTACGAGCCTTTTACACCGCTGGTCAGTCCGCTGCTCCCTGATACCATCCCGCTGCGCGGTTATGACCGAAAGGTCAACGAACCATGGAAGCCCTGCGATTAACCACCCCCCCTCCCCTCCACGAAAAGCCCCCCCCGGGGCTTTCTCTTTTTCGAGGCACGGGTCGCACATCAAGCATGAATAATCATTGATCTATGTCCCAACCTGCGATATTCTTTACAAGATGCATAAAAGATGCATTTCCTAAAAAAAGACAATGAGCAGGACAGGGAGCTTTGGCCCGTGAGCGATTATCCGACAATACTCGGCGTGTATTCCCTCCAACTCGACGCTGAGTTGGGAACCGGTGGAACTGCGTCCAAGCATGAGAACGTCACCTATTGGTATGCCCGACAGTTGTCCGGTACGGAGTTCGAAATCCAACCGCTCAACGCACACCACGTTCCTTCCGGGGTCCGCAGCGTCCTCAATGAAATGGATTTTCTCAAGCAATACACACCCGAACCGACCTTTTATAGAATCCACACGGTACCCGCCCTTGAGACGCTCAAGCGGAAAATCCAAATGGGCCAGGAAGCCTTTGCCGAAGGCAAACTGGACGAGGCCGAACGCCAGTTCATCAAGGCGCTGATGATCGACGACAAGAACGTCGACGCAAACTACGGACTGGGAGAAATCTACTCCGAAAAAAAAGAATTCGACAAACTGAAAAAAGTCTTGGACACCCTGCTCGGCCTGGACGAGGCCTTTACCTATGAGTTCCGTCAGAAGTTCAACGAATTCGGCATATCCCTGCGCAAAAACGGCCACTATGACGAATCCATACGGTATTATGAAAAATCCCTGGAGATCGTGGACACGGACGAAAACGTCTATTTCAACCTGGCACGGGTCTTCTTTGAAAAGGGACAATACGGCCCGTGTGTCGACAACCTGGAACACGCCCTGGAGATCAATCCGGGCTTTATCGAAGCACAGAAATTCGTCAAATACTGCCGGAAAAACATGTGACGAGCTGACTCCGGCTCCCCTTTTTTACTCCCCCCCTTGCCAAACACGGATGCATGTCTATATTTTCAACATGTATTCATGTGTGATTTTTTCGGCCAAAAGCGAAGGCCGGTTTCCCATACAATGACCCAGGAGGCTCCTATGCCCAATATGGATTACCCCGGACCGTGCCTCTCCTGCATCGACCATAGCTGCGGGCTGTGGGATGAAAACATCACGGAGAGCAAGGACGAACGTTCTGAAGAAGAAGAAAAGTAACTCTGAGAAACACCAAATAAAAGGCCTTGCCGTATAAACGGCAAGGCCTTTTCTCTTCAACGATTGGAACGGCTTCGGGTACAAGGCATCCGGACAACGGCTCTTCCTCCTCTCACGAAGCAACCGGATGAGGCTTGTGAGAGTGGTGTAGCTGCGCATTTTCTCCCGGCCGAGACAACCGCAGCGTAGGCTGACTACGCGAGGATCGGATCGGACGGGAAAAATGTGCAGATGCGCCGCTATCGCAAGCCGCCCCCTCTATTCTTTCACCGAACCCGCCAACAACCCCCGAATGAAGTATCTTCCAAGGAAGATATAGATGCACAATACGGGCACGGCAGCCATGATGGAACCGGCCATGGGCAGGTTCCAGGAAACCGCCTGACCGCCAGCCAGTTGAGCCAGCCCCACGGTGATGGGGTTGTCCGCATGGCGCGTCAGACAGATGCCCCAGAGGAATTCGTTCCATATCTGGGTGAACTGCCACAGGGACGTGACCACGAATCCCGGAATGGAAAGCGGGAACACGATGCGCAGATAGATGGAGAAGAAGCCCGCGCCGTCCAGTCGGGCGGACTCGATGAGCGCGGTCGGAATCTGGGCATAGAAGTTGCGGAAGATCAGCGAGGTGATGGGCAGCCCGTAAACGATGTGCGCCAGGATCAGGCCCGGCAGACCGCCGTACAGATTCATGGCCCGCAGGGTCTGGAACAAGGGAATCAGGATGACCTGGTACGGGATGAACATGCCGAACAGGAACAGGGTGAAGACGATGTCGGACCCCTTGAATTTCCACTTGGAGAAGACGTACCCGTTGAGCGACCCCAGCATCGTGGAACCGAAGGTAGCGCAAATGGTCAGGATGATGGAATTGATGAAATTGGGCCGAAGCAGTTCGATTGCCTCGGAAAAACTGGCCCAGTTGAACACGGGCGGCAGCTCCCAAGCCGAGGGCAGGCTGATGTCCGCAGGCATCTTGAGGGCGGTCACGGCCGCCATATAGGCGGGCATGAGGAAAAACAGGGCCAACACGGTCAGGATGCTGTACAGGAACACGCTGCCGGGGGTGATCTTGGAACGTACCATACTAGTCCCTCCCCCGCTGCCGGTACTGTCCGACCAGATACGGCACGATGAACATGGCCGCTATCAGGAAGAGCACGATGGCAATGGCCGCGCCCCGGGCAAAGTCGTTGGAACGGAAGGTCGTCAGATACATGGTCAGGGCCGGATGGCCTGTTTGGGCATTGTCCGGTCCGGTCATGGCAAAGATGAGGTCGAACATCTTGAGCGAGATGTGGGACAGGATGATGACCGCGGAAATGGTGATGGGCTTGAGCATGGGTATGGCGATGTGCCGATAGTAGCCCACCTGGGTGGCCCCGTCGAGCATGGCCGCGTCGCGCAGATCCTGGGAAATGCCGTTGAACCCGGCCAGGTAGAGGGCCATGGTATAGCCCGAATACTGCCAGATGGTGGCCATGATGATGCCGAGCGTGGCCATGTTGAAGCCGTGCTCCTCTTCCATGAACAGGGCATCCGGGATGATGTCCCCGAACAGCCAGACGAACGCACCGATGACAATGCCCGGAATGAGCCACCGCCCGATCGCCCGGCCCTGGTCCCTCCTGAGCATGAAGAGGCCGACCAGAATCAGGATGAAGGCGGCCATGAAGAGCAGGATGCGTAACAGATCCTGCCAGTTGAAGACCAGGATGGCGGCCTGACTGGAGAGCCAGCTGAAGGTCATGGGCTTGAGGCCCACATACGTGGGCAGGATGTTGATCCCGCCCTGGGGAGCGAGCAGCCAGCGCCAGATGGTGCCGGACACGATGAAGGAAAGGGCCATGGGGTAGAGGAATATGGTCCGCAGGACATCCTCGCCCCTGGGCTTCTGGTCGAGCAGGATGGCGATGAACATACCCAGGCCTACGGCTCCGGCCAGAAGCAGGACGGAATAATAGACCGCGTTGACCAGGTCCTGGCGAAATCCGCTGCCCAGGAATCCGGTGAACAGGTCGATATAGTTGTCCAGGCCGATGAAATTCTTTTCCGGCTCAAGCGCCAGCGAGCCAGAGCCGCCCCAATCGGTCATGGAGGTCCAAATGGTGTTGCCGATGAACCCGTAGACAAAGACGCCTACGAGGATCATGGAAGGCAGCAACGTAAGAAACGCCTTGATTCTGTCGTGCGAGGCTTCCCGCATAATATTCAACCCACTCGCTGTTGATGCATGGCTCACCGGTGCCGGGGACAGACGCCCCCGGCGCCGGCGGGCCTTTTAACTCAATTAGATCCCGGCCTTCTCGGCCAGCTGGGCGCACGCCTTGGCGGCAGCCTCAGGACTCTTGGACTTCAGGAACATCTCCATGACGGAAGCGAATCCGCCCATGAAGGTCTCGTTGGCGGCAACGCCGTGAGCCAGGGAACCGACCACGCGGTCCTTGCCGAAATCGGCGGCAGCGGACTGCAGGTAGCCGTTGTACTTGCTCAGGTCGGAGTCGGTACGGGCAGAGATGGAACCCTTGAGCGGGTTGAACGTGTCAGAGCCTTCCTTGGAACCGAGCACCTTGAGCCAGGCAATGGCGTTGTCACGGTGCGGCGATCCCTTGGGCAGACCGAAGGAGTCGGCCAGGAACATGAACTGGCCGGAAGTGCCGGGCGAGGAAAGCCAGCCGTAGCCTTCGCCGGGTACCAGCTTCTTGGTGGTGGTCATGTAACCGGCGGCCCAGTCACCCATGATGTTGAAGGCTGCACGGCCGTCAAGGACCATGTCCGTGGCCTGCTGCCAGGACAGGGAGGAAGCGTCGGCATTGGTGTTCTCAAGGACCTTGCCGAACAGGCTCCACGCCTTGACCCCTTCAGGGGAATCAAAGGCCAGCTTGCCGGACCACAGGGCGTCCCAGTTGTCGGCACCCATGGAGGCCAGGGCAACGGACTCCCACAGATGGTTGGCGGTCCAGTTCTCGGCCAGGGCCAGGGGAATGATCCCGGCGGCCTTCAGCTTGGCGGCGGCGTCAAAGAACTCGTCCCAGGTCTTGGGCGGATTCACGCCCCATTTCTCCAGGTTGGCGGGCACATACCACATCACGTTGGAACGGTGGATGTTGACCGGAACAGACCAGATGCCTTTGTCGGTGCCGATGAGCTTGACCAGCCCTTCAGGAAAGGCGTCCATCCAGCCCTGCTCTTCGAACAGGGGGGTCAGGTCTTCCATGCGGTCAGCCTTGACCCATGTGCCGATCAGTTCCTGACCGGCGTGGACCTGGAAGGAATCCGGCGGCTCACCACCGAGCATGCGGGTCTTGAGAACCGCCTTGGCATTGACACCGGAACCGCCAGTGACGGTGGCGTTGATCACGTTCACGTCGGGGTTCTGTTTTTTGTAGATCTCGATCAAAGCTTCCAGAGCAGGGCCTTCGTCGCCAGCCCACCAGGAGAAGATTTCCAGGTCGTTGCCTTTGGCCGGAGCAGGGGCGGGAGCTTCCGCCGTCGGAGCCGGAGCTTCTTCGGCCTGCTGTTCCTTCGGCTCTTCACCACAACCCAACAACAGAAGCATCGCTGCTGTTAACACCAAAAAACTTGTCAGAATCCTTTTCATGATACCTCCATGGAACGATTTACTTCATCCGGTTACACAATTAATAACTCAACGAATCGCCAAGGTGGTCTCCGGGTCAAACAGGACCATGCGGTCGAACTCGAAGCCGATGGGAACCACCTCGCCCGGGTGGGCGATCACGCGCCCTTCCACCTCGGCGAGAAGGTCATTCTCTCCGTCAATCACGATCTCCAGGTGGGAGTGACCGCCGAGAATCTCGGAGACCACCACTTCGCCCTGACACCACCAATCCTTGGGCAACTTCTCGATTCCTTCGCCCATCTTGATGGAATCCGGCCTAAGCCCTGCCAGCACGGGAGCACCGTCCGTCAAGGCCTCGGCCTTGCCGTCCGTGACCGGAAATCTTGATTTGCCCACTTCCACGCACCGTTTTCCGTCCAGAACCCGGAAGGTGCCCTCCAGAATATTCATGGGCGGATTGCCTATGAACTGGGCCACGAAAACATTGTCGGGCTGCTCGAACACCTCGATGGGCGTGCCCACCTGCTGGATGTAGCCGTCCTTGAGGATGACGATACGGTCGGCCAAGGTCATGGCCTCGATCTGGTCATGGGTGACATATACCGTGGTGGTGGACAGGCGCAGGTGCATCTTCCTCAACTCCATGCGCATCTGGGTGCGGAGCTGGGCGTCCAGGTTTGAAAGAGGCTCGTCGAACAGGAACACGTCGGGGCTGCGGACCAAAGCCCGGCCCATGGCCACGCGCTGCCGCTGTCCGCCGGAAAGCTCGGACGGTTTGCGATCAAGATACGGCTCCAACTCCAGAATACGCGCAGCCTCGTCCACCTTTGTCTCGATGTCGGCCACGGACTCTTTGCGCATCTTCAGGGAAAAGCCCATATTCTCGCGCACGGACATGTGCGGGTACAGGGCATAGTTCTGGAAGACCATGGCCACGTTGCGATCCTTGGGCGAAACCTGATTGACAACCCGGTCACCTATGGAAATTTCCCCGGAACTGATGACCTCCAGACCCGCGATCATGCGCAACACCGTGGACTTGCCGCACCCGGACGGCCCCACCAGGACAATGAACTCGCTGTCCATGATGTCGAGATCAATGCCGTGGACCACTTCCACGTCACCAAACCGCTTGACCACTTTTCTCAATTGTACGTTTGCCATGCTATCCGTCTCTTTTTCTTGTCACAGCGTACTGTGCTACTTCACAAAAAACTTGTACATTATTGACTGCCGATACACGGCTCCCGGTTCCAGGGCCACAGAGGGAAACCCGGCCCGATTGGGAGCATCGACGAATCCTTGCGCCTCCAGACAGAACCCGAACCTTCTACCATAAACAGCTCCATCCTTGCCAGCCATCCTTTCCGGGATATGGTTGCCGCAATAGAACTGCACGCCCGGGTTGGCAGTCCAGACCTCCATGCCCCGTCCGGACACGGGTTCATGGACCGAAGCCGCCAGCTTGACCCCCTCGCTGTCGTCATCAAGCACGAAGAAATGGTCATACCCCTGTCCGATGCAGAGCGCCGGGAAATTCGCCTCGATGCGGCTTCCCATGCTCACGCCGTCAGTGAAATCAAGGGGGGTTCCGTCCACCTCGGCCAGCCGTCCCGTGGGAATCAACTCCCGGTCGGTCTCGATATATCTGTGGGCCGGAAGAGTCAGCACATGGCCGAGACAATCCGAGCCGGGTTGACCCGACAGATTGAAATAACTGTGATTGGTCATGTTGACCACGGTGAGCCTGTCCGTGGTGGCCGAAAAATCCAGGCGCAGGCCGTCCTCCGTCAGGGTATACATAACGCGTGCCTCCAGATTGCCGGGATACCCCTGCTCCCCGTCAAGGCTGGCATACATCAGAACCAACTCCGGCTCCACCCCGTCGGTCACCGATTCGACCCGCCAGACACGGGAATGAAATCCCCGGCCTCCGCCGTGCAAATGGTGGCTGCCGTGGTTCTGATCGAGCCGGTGTTCCCGGCCGTCCAGGAAAAATCTGGCATTGGCGATCCGATTGGCCACCCGGCCCACGAGACACCCGAAAAAACACTGATCATCGAGGTAGCCGTCCAGAGACGGGTACCCCAAAGTCACGTCGGCCATGACGCCTTTCCGATCCGGGGCGGTCAGGCGAACGACCACTCCGCCATAGGATGCAATGGACGCTTCCATGCCGGACGCAGCAGTCAGGGTGAACAGGTCCACGGGCGTACCGTCGCGGGCGACGCCCCATTGTTTTTGCGCAATGCCCATCAGTTTCCCCTCGGTGCCGAAGAACCGCGAACCATGAGTTCGGTCTCCAGGGTCACGGTTTCCGGCTTGAAATCGACACCTTCCCCAATCTGCCGAAGCAGCAGGGACACGGCCGTGCGGCCCATCTCAAAGGCGGGCTGGTAGACCGTGGTCAGCGCGGGTTCGATGAGTGCGGCGGCCTGAGTGTCGGAAAAACCCACCAGGGCCACGTCAGCGGGGATGCGGATTCCGGCTTCCTTGAACCGGATGAACACCCCCACGGCCACGGGATCGTTGATGGCCAGGATGGCGTCGGGCAGCTCATCCATGGCAAGATAAAGCTCGGCCCCTCTGCGGCCGTCTTCCTCGCGGTATCCTCCATGAAGATAAAATTTTTCCTCGACGGCAAGGCCGTGGGCATGCAGGGCGTCACGATATCCCTCGAACCGATGCCGATTGAGGGCAATGCCCTCCTGTCCTGCAAGATGGCCTATGCGCCGGTAACCGGAGGCTATGAGGTGCTCGGTGGCTCCGAAGGCGGCGGCATAGTCGTCCACCACCACCTTGCCCGTATCCAGCGCCTCCACCACCCTGTCGAACTGGACCAGGGGAACGTTCTGCCGGATGACGCCCGACAAATGTTCATACCGGGTCGTCTCCGAAGAAATGGCAATAAGCAGCCCGGCCACGCGGTTCGCCACCAGGGCCTGGACGTTGAGAACCTCGCGGGCCAGATTCTCGTAGCTCTGGCAGACCATGATGGTATAGCCGTGCTCGTAGGCTATTTCTTCTATGCCACTGATGACATTGGAGAAGAAATGATGTCGTATCTCCGGGACGATAACGCCGATGGTGTTGCTGCGTTTTTTTTGCAGGGACTGGGCCAGTTGGTTGGGCTGATAGTGATGTTTCTCGGCGGCCTCGTTCACTCTCCGTTTGGTGGCCGAACTGATGTCGGGATGGTCGCGCAGGGCCCGGGACACTGTGGACGGCGAGACTCCGAGCTTGCGGGCGAGGTCCTTGATGGTGAACTGGCTCATCCGCTCACCCCTTTGCCGAGTCTGATGCAGTCGAATCCGGGTCTGCGGATCTTGAGCGGCATGACCGAACCCGGGCCAAAAACCGTTTCCATGAACCGGCCGTACTCACCGAACCGGACCTTGGGCACATAGGCCTGAATGGTCCCGGCAAAACCGCCGCCCTGAACCCGACAGGCACCGTTGCCGGACAGGAACTTGTCGGTAAGGGCCAGGGCCAGGGGGATGGGCTGCTCCAGGTAGTTGGCGGTGGAGATGCAGTTCTGCAGCAATCGCCAGGAAGAATCACCGGCCTCCCTGACCAGACGCAGGAAATAGGGCATATCCCCGGCCCGGAGCGCAACGGCCTGCTTCTGGGCCCGGTCGTTTTCCTCGATGAAATGTATGAGCCGCAACACACCCCGATCTCCGGCGGCCTCGCGGACACGCCCGACCTGTTCCAACACCTGCCGGATGGTCAGTCCACGTGCCTTTTCCTGCCCCAATGCCTTGGCGGCCAGTCCCATCTCATTGGGGATGGCAGCGTACTCAGGCGTCAGGTCCGCGTGGCTTCCCCCGGTGTCCACAACCGTGAGTTGATACTCTGTCAGATCGAAATCAAAGGGCAATTCGGTGACCACGGGCGCGGAAGGGTCCTTGAAATCAATGGACAATATGCCCTGGGTGGCGCAGGCGAGCTGGTCCATGAGCCCGCAGGGTTTTCCGAAAAAGACGTTTTCCGCCTCCCGGCTGACAATGGCCAGGTCCAGGGACGTGCGTTCTCCCCGATTGAAGAGATGATTGAAAATCTGCCCCACGCAGACCTCGAAGGCGGCCGAGGAACTCAGCCCGGCCCCAATGGGCACGCTGCTGGCGATGCAGGCATCGAAACCGCCCACAGGCCAGCCGCGCGACCGGAACCCGGCGGCCACGCCGCGCACCAGGGCCTGAGCGGTGCCGTCCTCTTCCGGGCGGGGCATGAGGTCTTCAAAGTCCACCTCGATAACCTCGGAAAAGCCTTCTGACCGAACACGGATAAGGGTCCCGCCCGTTGAAGCGGCCACAGCCAGGCAGTCGAAATGAACGCCCGCAGCCAGGACCATGCCATGGTTGTGGTCGGTGTGGTTGCCGCCCAGCTCGGTCCTGCCCGGAACGTTGACGAGAATAACGGGCGAACCTTGATGCCATTCCCCCATGCGTCGCAGAAGATCATGGTACCGCTGCCGCTGCACGGGCAGGGAGGCCGTCCCGTACAACTCGGTCAGGGTCGAATCCAGGCCGCCGCGATCAAGGGCCTGAAGATAGGTTTCAGCGGTCGGCATCAATCCGCCTCCATGTAGTGGACCTCGGCCTGCTCCCGCAGACGGGCGGCAGCGGCTTCCGCCGTGAGGTCGCGCTGGGGCATGGCCAGCATCTCGTACCCGACCATGAACTTCTTGACCGACTGCGAGCGCAGAAGCGGGGGATAGTAATGGATGTGGAAATGCCAGTGCGGATATTCGACGCCATCGGTCGGGGCCTGATGGATGCCCATGGAATAGGGAAACGAGGTCTGGAAAAGATTGTCGTAGCGCACGTTGAGCCGGACCATGGCGTCTGCCAGATCGGCCCGCTGGGCCTGGGTCATCTCCAGGATGTTGCGCATGTGCACCTTGGGCAGGATCATGGTCTCGAAAGGCCAGAGCGCCCAAAAGGGAACCAGGGCCACAAAGGATTCGTTTTCGAAAACGACCCGCTCTTGCCGGGCCAGTTCGGTCTCCAGATAGGAGCAGAGCAGGCACCGGTCCCGGTCATGGAGGTGCGCAGCCTGACGGACGTCCTCGGTCGCCGGGTACATGGGAACGCTGCGGGTGGCCCATATCTGGCCGTGCGGATGGGGGTTGGAACAGCCCATGGCGGCCCCCCGGTTCTCGAAGATCTGGACGTATCCTATGTCGGCGCGGCCGCCCAGCTCGGCAAATTCGGCGCACCAGACATCCACCACCCTGGCGGCCTGACCGGCCCCAAGCCTGGCAAGGGTCAGATCGTGGCGAGGAGAGTAGCAAATCACCCGGCAGACGCCTGTTTCAGGCTCGGCCACCAGCAGATCGTCCGCACCGGCGTCTTTGCCGGAGTCATCGGGCGGTTCGGGCAGGAGCGCGGCAAAGTCGTTGGTAAAGACAAAGGTATCCGCATAGTCGGGATTGACCGCTCCTCCGGCCCGGCCATTGCCGGGACAGAGATAGCAACCCGGGTCATAGGCAGGCAGGGCCACCCTGTCAGGCTCTTCCTGCTGCCCCTGCCAGGGCCGCCTGGTCCGGTGCGGCGACACCAGAACCCACTCTCCGGTGAGCTGATTCAACCGCCTGTGTGGATGATCTTCGAACTGCATGGATTCCCCTGATATACGCCCTTCGAAAAACACGGAACGCCAACGCCACAGACTTTCAGCATGGCATCGCAAACGTTACCGCAAACGTTTGCGGTTAAAAAAAACACCATATAAACACTTTTTTGTCAATATGGCGTCACGGAATAATCACCTCCGTGCATCATGGAAATACACAGGGTGCCTTCGCCGTGCGCACGTTTTTCGGACGGGACCGATCCCGATCGGTCAGGCATCATGATGTCAATCCAGGTGAAGGGAAATGCTGAATAACCGAGCCCCGGCAAAATCACTCCGACCGAGCGATCGGCAAATGAAATTCGACCATTTCGTTGTAGCGCGGGGATTCCTTCAGACGACGCAGTCCCCGGTTGAAACGGTCCATCAGCTTCTGGACATCCTTCACCCGCAGGGACAGGACAAGGTGATTAGTTTCCTTGAAAATGGGACGCGGATGATAGGTGATGGACCGTGCGGCCTTCTCCGACAGCGAGTGCTTTATCTCGTACAGTCCTACAGCCAGGTTGCAGGCATAGACATCGATACGTCCGGCCGCCAGCATCTTCATGCCCGAGGCATAGCTCCTTGCGACATTCAGCGTCCCCTTGCCCGAGGCCATTATTCCATCCAGGGGATACTCATCCGCGCTTCCCAGGGCCACGCCCACGCGCAGATCCTGAACGTCAGTCAGGACAGTCCAGTCGAACGGCCTGTCCTTCCTGTGGAAAAATACCCGTTGGGATTCGAAGAGGGATTCGCTGAACAGGAAATCCTTTTCCCGCTCATCAAGCCTCAACCAACCGGCGGAACCGACGGCAGGACCGGTCCGGGCCTCGCTCAGGGCGCGTCTCCAGGGCAGGTATTCATAGACGACTTCGATGCCCTCAAGGGCGAAGCTTTCGGCGATGATCTGATTTCCGAGGCCGCCATGGGGGAGGTTCTGCGAATAATACGGAGGCCATTCACCGGTGGTCAGCAGGACGGTCTCCGCCCCCATGGAGACAAGCGGACTGGTCAGCAGCAGCAACAGGAGAAGTGCATATGCGGCCGCAACCCGGCAGCATGATCCGGTTATATCCCGGAGCCTTCCCCTGCTCCTCATGAGACCTCCTATTCAGGCACCTGGGACAGTACCTGCCCGACGGCAGCCGCGGTCAATATGGAAAAACACATCCGTGCCCGGGTCGCCCCGAAGAACACATCCAGATAGACTGTATCGCCGTGTTGAAAGCTGTCACCGTCCACGCCGGTCAGAAGCGGCAACTCGGTGGTCTCGGACAGGTCGAACTCCAGGGGGATCATGCCCTCACGCTCAGGGCCCATGACGGCCTGGCTCATTTCGGTGAGGGCCGCAGCCAGGGGTCCACAGGCAGCGAGCGCCACAGGAAGAAAAAGCTGATCGAACTGAAACAGACAGACTTGATGTTCATCCAGGAGCATGGCCTGAGGCTCCACGGACAATTCCTGGAACAGATACGGTCCCTTGTCGCCGAACTCGATTCTCTGGTCCTGATCCGACATATCCCCCCCTAGTCCAGGTAGGAGCAGCAGTAATCGGTGACCGCCGTGACCCTGAGCCGGAACTTGGCGTCGCCGGGCACATTGAAGCTCTGGCCGCCGACAACGGACACCCATTGGTCGGAACCGGGCAGTTGGACGGTCAGCTCCCCGGCCTGGATCTCCATGAGCTCGGGCTTGCCCGTACCGAACTCGTATTCGCCGGGCAGCATGATGCCGAGCGTTTTCACGCTGCCGTCCCCAAAGGTGACGGCACGACTGGTGACCTGACCGTCAAAGTAGATGTTGGCTTTTTTGGCCACGGTGACATTGGTGAATTCGGACATCGGCTCTCCGGCTGCTTGCGGTGAATTATTTTAAGGACATTCCCACTTGCATGGGGTCTAAATACAGCTATACTGAGTGGCAGCAACCACCGTCAACCCCTGGGGGCCCCATGAAGAAAATTCGCATAGGAATTCTGTCCACCGCCAAGATAGGCCTGACCAAAGTCATTCCGGCCATGCAACGATCCATGCACTGCGACGTGACCGCCATCTGTTCCCGCAACGAAAAATCGGCCCACATCGCGGCAAAAGCACTCAATATCCCCAAGGCCTACGGCAGTTATGAACAATTATTGGCCAACCCGAACATAGACGCCGTGTACATCCCCCTGCCCAACCATCTGCATGTCCAATGGGCCATGACCGCACTGGAAGCGGGCAAGCATGTCCTGTGCGAGAAGCCCATCGGACTGAACACTGCCGAGGCCAGAACCCTCATGGACACCGCCGCCAAACACCCGGACCTCAAGATCATGGAGGCGTTCATGTACCGCCACCACCCGCAGTGGATCGAAGCCGGAAAGTTAGTCACCACGGGAGCCATAGGCGAGCTGGTCACCATCCAGTCCTTCTTTTCCTATTACAACGCCAACCCGGAAAACATCCGCAACAAGGCGGACATCGGCGGGGGCGGCTTGATGGACATCGGCTGCTACAACATCTCGCTGTCGCGCTTCCTTTTCAGGCGGGAACCCGACCGCGTGGCAGGGTTCATGGACCTGGACCCGACCTTCGGCACGGACCGCCTCTTTTCGGGCATGATGAATTTTGCAGGCAAGGTCTCCACCTTCACCTGCTCCACCCAACTGGCCGAATACCAGAGGGTGAACATCCTCGGCACCACGGGCCGCATCGAAATTCTCATCCCTTTCAACGCCCCGCCCGACAAGCCCTGCACGATCATTCTGCAGGACGACTCCACAGACACCGTGGAAAATATCTCCTTCGACGCCTGCGACCAGTACACCATCCAGGCCGACCGCTTTGCCATGGCCGTGATCAACAACACGGACGTACCCACCCCGCTCAGCGATGCCCTGAACAACATGCATGTCCTGGAAACCCTGGTCAAAAGCGCCAAAACCGGCCAATGGGTGGCCTGCTGACCACGCAAATAAAACCGGGGGGAGGACTTCATGGCCCTCCCCCCGGACGAATTCGATCCGACCTACCGTGCCGGGATATAGGTCACGCCGTATGCGGCGAGCGGCGTAAGCGTCTTTTCCTTCTGCACGTATTCGATGAACGCCTCGGCATCGACAAATCCCGTGTCATAGCTGCTTGTTGCCTGCTTCATGACCTCGTAGCCGTCGCCGCCGGAAGCGAGAAATGAGTTGGTGACCAGCCGGTAGGACCGCGCCGGGTCGAGTCCGGCCCATTTGCCGTCTCGGCCCAGAACCTCCACATCGGTGATGCGTTCGCCTTCGGCCCTGTTCATGTCCGCAGTGTAACGGGCGCCGCTCATATAGGGAAAAGCCCCGCCACTTCGCGTCACGCCGGTCTCAAGGGCGGTCTTCACCTGCGCGCCGGTCAGGGTCAGAAGGATCAGGGTATTGTTGAACGGCATAAGGGTGTAGGCCGTGCCCACGGTGATGTTCCCCTGGCTGACGGAATCACGCACGCCGCCCGCGTTCATCAGGGCGATGTCCGCCGGTTCCTTGGTCGTGCCGAGCTTGGCGAGCATGGACTGGCAGACGATCGGGGCGATGAGGCTGCCGTGGGGCAGGGATTCCCCGGAATCGGTAAGGCCCGGCACCCGGATATGTGTCAACGTTGCAGCGGCGGTGCCGATGACATCGTTGCGCATGGCGTCCACGCCCTCGCTGAAGGGGCCGAGAAAGGTCGTAGCCCCACTGTCCGCAACCACCACTTCGGCCATGGGATTGGCCTTGATCAGGGCCAGCAGTTCCTCGCGGGGCGCGCCCGCAAGCTCGGCCTTCCTGCCCGCTTCGTTTTTGCGCTTGAAGGTGTCGGCCAGGATCAGGACCGGCTTTCCCCGGGCGGCGGTGGCATGGCCCTGATCATCAAAGGTCACGTCCAGACGGCCAAGGATGCGGCCCCATTTCCAGGCCGTGACCACATAGACGTCGTTGCCGTCCGCACCCTTGACCACGACGGGATAGTCCGCCTCGGGATGCAGACCCAACGCGCCCAGCACCTCGGAACCGCCGAGCAGGGAATGGGAATGACCGCCCACGATGACGTCCACGCCCGGCACTGAAGCAGCGAGCTTCTTGTCGGTCTCAAGCCCCACATGGGTCAGGAGGATGATCTTGTTCACGCCCAGGGCTTCAAGCTCTCGGACATATTTTAAGGCGGTCTTCGCCTCATCAGCAAACGTGACCTTGCCGGGGCTGGAGATGGTCGCCGTTTCCTCGATGGTCAGGCCGATAATGCCGACCTTCTCACCCTGGAATTCGGTGACGACATACGGCTTGACCCTGGCGGCCAGGGCAGGGACAGCGGACGCGTCCATGTTGGCACAGAGGATCGGAACCTTGGTATACTTGAGAAATCCGGCCAGGAAGTCGGCCCCCTTGTCGAACTCGTGGTTGCCGAGGGTCATGGCTGCAAAACCCAGGCGATCCAGTAGTTCCATCTCCGGCTTGCCGCCGTATTTCATGAAATAAAGATCACCCTGCACCGCGTCTCCGGCATGAAGCAGGACCACGTTCGTCCGCTTTCCGCGCACGTCATCCACGGCGGTCTGCAACCTGGCCCAGCCGCCCGTCTGCACATACGTCGAAGCTCCGCCGGGTGCGAGCTTGTCTCCGGTGGCGTCAAGATACGAATGTGAATCGTTGACATGCAGCACGGTCAGATCAAAGGCCAATGCGCACTGGGGCCCCAGAGCAATCACAAGGGCCAACAAACAACTGCTCATCATTTTAAACATAAGCTCCTCCCTTCATCCCATGCGCATATCAGGATTTGAAACCGAGGGAAACGGGTGCGGCGCATCCTGGATCGGAATCGTTCGTTTTTTTTCGCCACTGTGACGAATTGTTACGATTCCCCGGCGGCCATTGTATTGACGCCCAAACTCACGATACTGAGGTGGAATCAATTTTCTAAACGGAGTCCCCTGATGAACGACGACAACAAGCTGAACAGGTATGTGGATCAAAAAGAACTGGCCGACTTTTTCCGCACCTTGGCCGACGCCATTGAAAAAGGCGGACAGGACGAGTTCGCCTGCATCGACAATTTCAAGAAGATCAAGATCCGTGTGAAAAACGAGTTCGGACAGATCAATCTCAAAGCCAGAGTCAAGTCGGCCAAGCCGTGCGAGGTATCCGAAGACGAAACCGTGCAGGCCGTGGACGGAAAGCCGAAATACAGCGCACTCAAAAAGCGCATGAAATCAAGCTTCAGGGTGCTGATCAAGATGATTCACGACGGCATTGTTCCGCCGAAAGAGGCCGTTGAATCCTTCCTTGCCGACTCCGCACTCATGGTCACCTACGCCGGTTTCGGTGACGAGTACTACGAGAGTTACACCCTGGCCTGCGCCGCACTCAGGGAAGCGTTCGACTCCGGGGACATCGAGAAGATGCACGCGTCCGTGGACGTGCTGATCCATGAGAAGAGCCGCTGCCACGCCAAATTCGACTGAAACACCCGACCCAAAGCGATACAAATGAAATTGATCAAGACCGAAAACAGTGAACTCGAAGTCCGCGCCTTGAACGCGGGAACGGCCAAAGAGATAACCGAGGAAGACCAAACCAGATTCCTCCAGGTAGTATCCACAGACCTGGCACCGTGGCAGGTGGAGCAGGTGGTCACGCCCTCCGCAGTCCATGCCCGCCAGGAAGCCCTGCTGGCCGTGCACTGGCACCCGGAATTCGTGCCCATGGAGCACATCCGGAAACGGGTGGACGCCATGTTCCCCAACCGCACGGACGAATTGCTCATCCCCACCCAGCACAACGAACTGCTGAGCTGGGGCGACTACTCCGGCGTGGAGGTGGACTGCTTCTCGTCCGGCTTCAACCGCAAGGTGCAGTTGCTGCTCCACTTCGCCAACGACAGGGTCAAGGACGCGGGCGTGCTCAAATCCATGCTTGCGCACACCTTCAAATACCGCTCGGGCCAACTCTTCGAATTCATGGACACCATCACCAAACCGGTGGAGGGGCGCATCGACCGGGCGGCCAAGGCCACGGGCGCGGACAGCGACCTCATTGAATTCGTCCGCATCAACGTGTCCAAGATACAGCAGCTCCTGGATGAAAACTGGTCCGACATTCCGCGCCAATCGGTGAAAAACAAGCTCCTGCGCAACTGGTTCGACACCATGCGGGCTGACCTGGGCGACAACACCGTAGACCGGATTCAGGCCTACCTCAAGGAAGTCAAGCAACTGGTCAAGCAGGGCTTCAACCTGTCCTTCTTCTACCGGGCCAGCGAAGTGATCGAAGAAGTCCGCTCCCTGGGAGGATGCATCGTCATCCCCCACCCGGAACAGTTCTGGCCCATCCTGCTCCGCAACTACGACGTGGACGGCATCGAGGTCTGGAACCCGCAATCCCAGGAATACACCGAGTTTCTCATCTCCGTGGTCAACGAACAAAACGCGCGGCGCGACTCCAGGCGCGACATGCTCGTGTTCATGGGAGACGACTGCCACATGGGCGAAAAAACCAAACCTGCGGATCAACAGGATGAAGCCAAGGCAGCCCGCGAGATCGGGCTGCAACCCGCCTGGGACGACCTGAGTGTTCGCAAGCAACTCATCGTCAACAACATTTCCAGACGCACCATCATCAAGGAATACACGGACCGCCTGGCAGGCTAGTCCCCGAGGAAGCACAGACATGGCAGATGACAAGTTCATTTTCGATTCGCTGCAGGACAGCGACACCATCAAGGCTTTTTTGCAGGCACTCACCGAGGGGTTCGACAAGGGCTCCATCACCCTGGATACCAACGGCGACGAAATCCACCTCTCCCCCAAGGGTCTTCTCAGCTTCACGGTCAAGGCCAGGAAAAAGGGCAATGAGAACAAGCTCTCCATCAAAATTGCCTGGAAGGAGAACGCATCGGCCCTCTCCTCGCAATCGACCGCCCTCACGGTGAGCTGACAATTATGGTCACATTCGAAGGGCTGGACGAGAACTTCAAGTTCATCGTCCTCGAAGTGGAAAATCAGGCACGCAGCACGCGCAAGTTCCTGGCTTCACCGTCCAGGAAGCGGTATTCGAAAATCACCTCGCGCGACGACTACATAGACAACCTCAAGACCATCATCGAGAACAAGTGCTACTCGCGCATCCACTCGGACCGCACCCTGGACAAGAACCAGCTCAACAAGATCCGCGCCATGCAGGTCATGTGCGTGAATCTCGAGAAGATCGCCGATTATTTCGTCAACATCGTCAAGCAGATGCAATATCTCGACGATCAGTCGTTCATCCTGCGCTACGACTTCAACGAAGTCTTCGACATCATACTGGGGCGACTGGCCGTCATCCTGGAGGCCTTCCGCACCGAGAACATGTCCAAGGCCCTGTTCATCTGCAAGGCCGAACCCCTGCTGGACGATGCATACAAGGTCCTGTTTGACCGGGTGATGAATGAGATGGGCATGGGCCGGGAAGCACAGAGCCTGATAACCGTGATCTTCATATTCCGCTATCTGGAGCGGGTGGGCGACGCACTCCTGAATGTCGGCGAGGCGATCATATTCTCGCTTCTGGGCGAACGGATCAAGATAGAGCAATTCGAAGCCCTGCAGCAGACCCTGTCCAAGTCCGGGTTCAGCGACTCCTTTTCCGACATCGACTTCAGCGCCATCTGGGGTACCCGGTCCGGCTGCCGCATCGGCAAGGTCGAACCGCGCGACACCCCCGAGAACACCTCCAAAAGGAGGAAGCAGGGGTCCATCTACAAGGAAGGCAACCTGGAAAAGATCCGCAAGGAACGGGAGTCGATCAAGCGTTGGAAGCAGGCCTTCCCCGACCTGGTGGCCGACATCTACGGTTTCCACGAGGAAGCGGACAAGGGCTCCATGCTGGTGGAATTTCTCAACGGCTGCACCCTGGACGAGGTGGTCCTGTCCGGCGACGACGAGTTCGTGGGCAACGCCCTGTTCATCTTCGAAAGCACGGTGCTGGAGACCTGGACCACGACCATGGAACATTTCCCGGTCAAGACAAACTACATCGGGCAACTCCAGTCCAGGCTGGACGATGTTCTCCAGACCCACCCGGAGTTCTGGCGCACCCCCAAGACCCTGGGCGGTTCCGAGGTGAAATCCACCGAACGGCTGCTCAGCTCCTGCGCCGATATCGAAAACGAACTGGAAGCGCCCTTTTCGGTCTTCATCCACGGCGATTTCAACATCAACAACGTGGTCTACAACCATGAGGCCCAGCAGGTCCACTACATCGATCTCTACCGCTCGCGCGATTTCGACTACGTCCAGGACGCTTCCGTCTTCCTGGTTTCCAACTTCCGCATCCCGCTCTTCGATTCCGACCACCGGAACAGGATCAACAGCGTGATCAGACAATTTTACGGATTCGTGAAGGGCTTTGCCGAACAGCACGAAGACCACACCCTGGAGGCGCGCATGGCCTTTGCCCTGGCCCGATCCTTCTACACCTCCACGCGGTTCGAACTGAACTACAAATTCGCCAAGGAATTGTACAACCGGTCCATATTCCTGCTGGAAAAGATACACGATTACCGGGGCCGCAAGTGGGAACATTTCACTCTGCCCGAAGACGTCCTCTATTATTAGGCCACAAGGAGCATGCTCGTGAAAATCGGAGTCATAGGTATTGAAGGCGGCTGGTCGTCCGAAAAGCTGGCCGACACTGTCGCGGAAAAAACCGGCGGCGAACGCGTGCTCATCAACATGGAAGATGTCCGTCTGGACCTGCCGTCCGGCAACGCCTACTACAACGGCCACAATCTCACGGATTTCGACGCGCTCATCATCAAGAAGATCGGGGCACGCTACTCGCCGGACCTCCTGGATCGACTGGAAATCCTGCGCTATCTGCATGAAAGAGGACTGAAGATATTCAGTTCGCCCTACTCCATCCTGCGGGCCCTTGACCGGCTTTCCTGCACCATCTCCCTGCAACTCAAGGATATCCCCATGCCGCCCACGACCATCACCGAGAGCGTGGACCAGGCATTGATCGCCGTGGCCGACTACGGCGAGGCCGTATTCAAGCCGCTCTATACCTCCAAGGCACGGGGCATGTTCGTGCTCGAACACAGCCCGGATGCACGGGCCGCCGTCGAGAAGTACAAGGCGGAAAACCCGATCATGTACATCCAGAAAACCATCGACCTGGGAGAACTCGACCTCGGCATCGCCTTTCTGGGCGGCGAATACCTGACCACCTACTCCCGATGCAAGACCAACGGAGCCTGGAACACCACCACGGCCTCGGGCGGCAAGTACCGCGCCTACGAACCTTCCCCGGAAATCATCGAACTGGCCCGCAGGGCCCAGGCCGACTTCAACCTCGACTTCACCTGCGTGGACGTGGCCATCACCGACCACGGCCCGTACGTCTTCGAGGTCTCGGTTTTCGGCGGGTTCCGAGGCATTCAGGAAACCAGCGGCATCGACGCGGCCGCACGATACGTTGACTACGTCATGGAGAACATCAGATGAAGCTGACCGGCACCACTCGAAAGGAATTGGCAGCCGAAATCAAGGAGGCCGCCCCGGCCACACGGGAACTGCTCCTCCACTTCGGCGGCTGCATCATCCAGGCGAACAGCTCTTCGGACGAGCTCCATGCAGCCCTGGCGGGCTACTTCAAGGAATTCGTCACGGAACAGGGCATCCCGGAAATCGTCATTTCCGCCCACGAAACACCCTCGCCGGAAATGCGCCTCGACTTCAACGTCAAGCAGCCCGATTCCGGCAAGACCAGGATCAAGGAAGAATGGGCGGACCTGCCCGACGGTCGCGTCGTGCGCAAACGGCTCACCGGGATGCACTTCCTGTTCGGCCAGGGCGAGAACGTGGCCGTGGGCCCCTGCCTGGACAACAGCAACCAGGTCATCAATTTCATCAACAACCGGTTCATCGAGTGGAAGCTCAACCGGGGCGGTTTTCTCGGCCATGCGGCCGGTGTGATCCATAACGGGCGGGGTATTTCCCTGGCCGGTTTTTCGGGTGCAGGCAAGTCCACCCTGGCACTGCACCTCATGAGCAAGGGCACCACCTTCGTCAGCAACGACCGCATCATGGTCGAAGAGAACGGTGACGGCCTGACCATGTACGGCGTGGCCAAACAGCCCCGCATCAACCCCGGCACCGCCCTGCACAATCCCGATCTGAACGGCATTGTGGAACCGGATCTACGCGATGAGTTTCTGGACATGCCCTCGGATAAACTCTGGCAGTTGGAGCACAAGTATGATGCCCTCATCGACGAGTGCTACGGACCGGGAAAATTCGAGCTGCGCAGCCCCATGAACGCCTTGGTCATCCTCAACTGGACACGGAGCGGCGGCCCCATGAGAACGGCCATGGTTGACCCCATGAAACGAAAGGACCTGCTCCCGGCGTTCATGAAATCCACCGGCCTGTTCTACCTGCCCGAAAACCAGGACAGGCAATGCGACCCGGACATGGACGCCTACGCCAAACTGTTGCAAAAGACCGATCTTGTCGAGATCTCCGGCGGAGTGGACTTTGAGCAGGCATCCGATATATGTCTCAAGTACATGGAAACCGGCGAACTTGTGAGTTAACGGAGATCGTATGCGCGTACGTGTCACACGGGATGTCGAAATCCCCGACCCACGAAAACTGGAGCGGTACAGACGCACCCCGGAGCTGGGACCGTCCATCCTGTTCTTCAGTGGAGGCACGGCCCTGCGCGACACCTCCCGCGCGCTTATCCGGTACACCCACAATTCCATCCACCTGATCACGCCCTTTGACTCGGGCGGCAGCTCGGCCATCCTCCGGCAGGCCTTCGGCATGCCCGCCGTGGGCGACATCCGCAACCGGCTCATGGCCCTGGCCGACCAGTCCGTACTGGGCAACCCGGCCATATTCGACCTGTTCGCCCACCGCCT
The DNA here is from genome assembly GCF_004025585.1 of Pseudodesulfovibrio sp. S3. Lineage (NCBI taxonomy): Bacteria > Pseudomonadati > Thermodesulfobacteriota > Desulfovibrionia > Desulfovibrionales > Desulfovibrionaceae > Pseudodesulfovibrio > Pseudodesulfovibrio sp. S3. The sequence goes on along the minus strand of NZ_QTZO01000005.1, from coordinate 121,421 downwards.
CCCGAAAGCGGCGACTCCGACGGACCTGCGCCGGGAACTGGACACCCTGGCCTCGGGCAAGCATCCCCTGATCCGACGCGTACCGGACCCCATGCGCAAGATCATCCGCAACCACTTTCACCAATTCGTGGAATTGATGCCCGAGGATTTCAACCTCAAGGGCGCGAGTCTGGGCAACCTCGTCCTGACCGCAGGTTACCTGTCCAACCGCCGGCAGATGGACCCTGTCATCTTCCTCTTTTCCAAACTGGTCCAGGTCTGCGGCCTGGTCCGGCCCACCATCAACAAGGACCTGCACCTGGCTGTCCGGCTCGAAAACGGGCAGGTAATAGTCGGCCAGCATCAGATCACCGGCAAGGAATCCGCTCCGCTCGCCTCGCCCATCAAGGACATCTGGCTGACACAGTCCCTGAACTCCGTCGACCCGGTGCAGCCCGCCATCCGCCGCAAGGTGGCGGAGCGCATCCTTGAGGCGGATCTGATCTGCTACCCCCCGGGCAGCTTCTTTTCCAGCGTGGTCGCCAATCTCCTGCCCGACGGCGTGGGCAAGGCCGTGGCCAGGAACCCCTGCCCCAAGATTTTTGTTCCCAACACCAGCGTTGACCCGGAAACCCCGAACATGAGCGTAACAGCCCGTGCGGACATGTTGCGCAGATCTCTCGTGGCGAGCGGCGCGCCGACCGGGTCGGACGTTCTGGGGCACGTGCTCGTGGACGGCACACACGGGGAATATCCGGGAGGCCTGGACCCGAAGGAACTTGAAAAACGGGGACTGACAGTGATCGACGCCCCGCTGGTGACCAAAGAAAGCGCGCCGTATATCGACGCGAAATGCCTGAGCGAAATTCTGCTGTCGCTATGCTGACGGCGCAACCCGTGCAAGGAGGAACTGGCATGGAAAAACAGAAAGTCGGCGTGACAAAGACCCTGGAATACGAAGATGCCGTGGCCTACCTGGAGGCCCTGACCAAGAGCTTCAAGTCCGGCACCATAGTCATTGAATCCGGCGAGGATCATGTGGTCATGAAACCCTCGGGCCAGGTCTCGATCAAGGTGGAAGCCAAGACCAAGAAGGACAAGCAGAAAATCGGTTTTGAGATCGCCTGGAACGATGCAGACGCCGCCGATCTCAAGATCAGCGACAGGGAGCCCGCAGGCGTGCCCGCCGAGAGAAAACCGGCTGAAGTCCCGGCAACCCAACAGAAGGCGGAAGTACCTGCCAAGGTGGAGCCGTCCAAGGCTCCGGCAAAGAAATCCAAAGAGAAAAAGCCCAAGCCCAAAAAAAACAAGGCAGCTCCGACTGCCGGCAACAAAAAATGAACGCGGCAGAATCCGCTTCAAGGGAAAAATCATGACTGACAGCTACAACGAATCCTTTGATTGGAATGAGGTCGTCGACCTTTTCGGCATTCAGGAAAGCTCGGAAATGCTGGAGCAGGACCGCGACAAATTCCTGGAAAAAATCAATTCCCTGACCGACAGGTTCGGCCGGGACTACGTGCTCAAGAAAATTGTCCTGCAAAACACCCACTAAAAGCACACGGCACGCACCGGGAGCGGAATGCGAATCATAGCAGTACTCAACCAGAAGGGCGGAGTGGGCAAGACGGCCACCACGGTGAACCTGGGGGCAGCCCTGATGCGCCAGGAGCGGAAGGTGCTGCTGCTCGACCTCGACCCCCAGGCGCACCTGACATATTCCCTGGGCGTCATGGCCCATGAACTGCCGCGCACCATGGGGGCAGCCCTGATGCAGGACTGCGGCCTGTCGGACGTGACCATGGAGCGGGGAGGCCTGCATGTGGTGCCCGCCTCCGTGGCACTGGCAGGCACCGAGGTCGATCTGGCAGGAACGGACAACCGCGAGACCCGTCTTCGAACCGCCCTGCAAACGGTTGCCGGATACGACTTCGTCCTCATCGACTGCCCCCCGAACCTCGGGCTGCTCACCCTCAACGCCATGGTCGCTGCCTCTGAACTGCTGGTGCCCGTGCAGCCGGAATTCCTCGCCCTGCAAAGCCTGGGAAAACTCATGGAAACCGTGGGCGCGATTCAGGGCGGCTGGAACCCCGGCCTGGCCCTGACCGGCATCCTGCTGACCCGATACCAGCGCACCAAGAAACTCAACCGGGAGATCCGGCGCAACATCAAGGACTATTTCGGCGATGCCCTGCTGGAGACGAGCATCAGGGACAACATCTCCCTGGCCGAGGCTCCGAGTTTCGGCCAGGACATCTTCACCTACAAACCCCGCAGCAACGGGGCCTCGGACTATCGCAACCTGGCCCTGGAACTGCTTCGCAGAGGTATTCCATGAGCGACGACAAACGGCTCGGAACCAATCCCCTGAACTGGGTCGCGCCCAACACCGCCCTGCCCAGGGATGAGCGGACTCCCGATACCGCCTCCGACAACAGACCTACCGCCGGAGCCTTCAACGGCATGTCGAGCGGATTTTTCCAACCCGCCGGGACGATCACCAAGGAGGATCAGATGGGCAAAGGCAAGATCAAGATCAAGCAGACCATGGACACCGCACAGGTCGTCGCCTACCTCAAGGATCTGACCCGGTCTCTGGAGTCCGGCGTCATCCGCGCGGAAAATGAGGAAGGAACCCTGGTCCTCGGCGTGGCCGACACCATGGAAGTGGAACTGAAGCTCGCCCGCAAGAAGGACAAGGCCAAATGCGCCATCGAAATGGAATGGACCGACGACGGCTCCAAGGCCGAAGGATTGATCATAAAAAACAGTGACTGACCCAACTTGTCACCTGCCGCCAACCACGAATCATCCATCCAATAAAAAATAGGCCTGCTGACCCGCCACCCCGCGAAGCGCGATAAAAAATTCTGGAGGGGGAGGCCAGAGGCTCCGAAAAAGAAAGGCTCCGGCGCAACCGCGCCGGAGCCTTTGAACTTACTTCTACAGCAATGCTACTTGATGAAGAGCATCTCCTGGTAGCTGGGCAGGGGCCACATGTCGTCGGCCACGATACCTTCCAGGGTATCGGCGACTTCACGGACAGCCAGCATGGCGGGCAGGGTCTTGGAGACCTTGTACTTGGCTTCGTCCTCTACCGAGGCGAAGTCCTCCTTGGCGATGATCTTTTCCAGGGCCACGATATTGGCCTGGAGGTCGCGCAACTTGTCGGTGACTTCCTGCAGCAAGGAGATGCGAGGCTCGACGCCGGCGGCCTTGATGGAGGCGGCGACAGTGGCCAGCTCGCCCTGGTAGCGGATGGCTGCGGGCAGGATGATGGTCTTGCCTATCTTGACTACCAGCAGGGACTCGGTCTGTATGTGCTGGTTATACTGCTCGAAGAAAATCTCCTTGCGGGATTCCAGCTCTTCCCTGCTCAGGACGCCGTACTTCTCGTAGACGGCCACGATGTCGTCATCGGTCAGGCAGGGCAACGCATCCGGGGTGGTCTTCAGGTTGGGCAGGCCACGCTTGGCCGCTTCCTTCTGCCACGCATCGGCGTAACCGTCACCGTTGAAGATGATATGGCCGTGTTTCTTCATGATGCCCTGGATGACGGTCTGGCAGGCTTCGTTGAGTTTGGCCTTCTTGCCGCCGGTGATCTTCAGGATCTCGTCGGTAACAAAGTCCAGGGACTCGGACATGATGGTGTTCAGTGCGACCTGGGCACCGGCAATGGACTGGTTGGAGCCCACGGCGCGGAACTCGAAGCGGTTGCCGGTGAAGGCGAACGGCGAGGTGCGGTTGCGGTCGCCGGAATCCATGGGCAGGGAAGGCAGGGTATCGACGCCCAATTCCAGGCACCCCTTGGAAGTGCAGCCCTTGAGGTCGCCCAGTTCGATCTGGTTGAATATCTCGGCCAGCTCTTCACCCAGGAAGATGGAGATGATGGCCGGAGGCGCTTCGTTGGCCCCCAGACGATGGTCGTTGCCGGCGGAAGCGACCGCAGCGCGGAGCAGTTTGGAATATTTTTCCACGGCGCGGATGGTGGCGGCGGTCACGGCCAGGAACTGCATGTTCTTGTGCGGGGTGTTGCCCGGAGAGTACAGCGACCCCTGGGTGGGAGTGGAGATGGAATAGTTCAGGTGTTTGCCGGAACCGTTGATGTTGGCAAAGGGCTTCTCGTGCAGCAGGCAGGCCATACCGTATTTCTTGGCAACGGATTTCAGGATGGTCATGATCATCTGGTTGTGATCAGTGGCCAGGTTGGATTGCTCGAAGACAGGCGCGATCTCGAACTGGCCCGGAGCCACCTCGTTGTGACGGGTCTTGACGGGCACGCCGAGCTTGTAGAGCTCGCGCTCGGCTTCCAGCATAAAGGCCAGCACCCGGCGCGGGATGGCGCCGAAGTAGTGGTCGTCCAGTTCCTGGCCCTTGGAGGGCTTGGCACCGAACAGGGTGCGTCCGCAAACCATCAGGTCGGGACGGGCAAAGTAGAAATTGCGATCAAGGAGGAAATATTCCTGCTCGGGACCGGCGTTGGACACGACCATGTTGCCGTCGTCATTGCCGAACACTTTCAGGAAGCGGCGACCGGCCTTGTTCAGGGCCTGGTTGGCGCGCAACAGCGGGGTTTTCTTGTCCAGTGCATGGCCCTTCCAGGAAACGAAAGCAGTGGGGATGCACAAAAAGGTGCCGTTGGGGTTTTCCAAAATATAGGCCGGGTTGGTCACGTCCCAGGCAGTGTAGCCGCGGGCTTCGAAGGTGGCGCGCAGGCCGCCGGACGGGAAGCTGGAGGCATCGGGCTCGCCCTGAATGAGCAGCTTGCCGTCAAATTCGGCAAAGGCACCGCCTTCGCCGTCAGGGGAAAGAAAGCCGTCGTGTTTCTCGGCGGTCAGGCCGGTCAGCGGATAGAAAACGTGGGTATAGTGGGTTGCGCCCTTGGACAGAGCCCATTCCTTCATGGCGGCGGCAACGGGACCGGCAATGGACGGGTCCATTTTCTCGCCGGTTTTCTTGGTCTTCATCAGGGATTTGTAGACATCCCCCGGAAGCATGGATTTCATGACCTTGTCGGTGAAAACGTTGGACCCGAAAACCTGCTCCGGAGAGGTCTCCGCAAAATTCAGGGGGCCGTTGGTGGGTTTGTAATTGGTCACCGCATTGATTGCGTTCTGACGAGTCTGGTATCCGCTCATGTAAATACTCCTTCAGGCATGTAAATATGGGTTTCTCCGGCGTCCGACCGGACCAAAGGGCGCCTGCCCCTTATTGTCTAGGTGCCCACTATACCAAGTTATATGCCAAACGATGAAAACACTGAATAAACAAATAGATACACTTGAAACGCTTTCTTGCAACCCTCAACAAAACTACAATAATGTAGTTTGGAGGTGCATTTGCACCCCTTTTGGATTACAATTTTGCAAAAAAATAAACTTTTTCTCACAACATACTGAATTATAATGTTTAAATAATCACATAAATGGGAACAAAAATTGCCGAAAACCCCAACTCCGCTGTCCCGACCGGGACGGGCTGGTGTCGGTGCCATATTAAATACCACAAATTTGGCACTTTTCCCACTTGGAGACGGTCCCCGTGTCTGCATCAAAAGGGGGCCGGAGAAACAAAATCCATGCTCTCCCTGGTGACGGGATGCCGGAAGCGCAGAGTCGAGGCGTGCAGCTTGAGCTGCCCCGGTGCCGTGCCGGTGCCGTAAAGGCGATCGCCGACAATGGGAAAGCCCAACCCCTTTTCGTGGGCGGAGTGCAGCCGGAGTTGGTGGGTACGGCCGGTATGCGGCATGAACTCCACGCGGGTGCGCCCGTTCTCCACCCCGAGATTGCGCCAATGGGTGACACCGTTCTTGCCGTTGACCGGGTCATATACCTGATATGGCCGGTTGTCCGGGTCGAGACGGAACTTCAGCTCGATGATCCCTGCCTGATCCGTGAGCACGCCGTCGATGAGTGCGGTATAGCGCTTGCCCACCAGCCGGTCCATGAACTGGACCGACAGGGTGCGGTGCGCCGATTCGGTCAGGGCCAGAACCAGCAGGCCGGAGGTGTCCTGGTCGAGCCGGTGCACGGACGGTTGGTCCATACACCCCGGGTACAGGGCCTTGACGCGGGCCACCACGCAATCCTGATTGGCCTCGCCCTTGCCCGGTACGGACAAAAGGCCGCTGGGCTTGTCCACCACCACAATGGCGTCGTCCTCGAACACGATCTTCAATCCGGGGGGAATGGTCATGCGCCCTCCAATCCGCAGAGCATGAAGCCGAGAATGCGCGCGCATTTGTCAGGACAGGACGGGTAGAATTCGCCATGAGCCTTGAGACCGGAGCGGTTGGCACGGCCAAAGTAGAACTCAGACAGGCCGAGCGGGGTCAACCCGTTCAGGGCCGCATATCCCAACAATTTGGGCGCACAGCAGTCGCCGGTGCCGGTGGGCACGCCGCCTTGGCCATGGGTCGCCGAAGGAAGCGGCAGGCGTTCACCGCGAAAATTGGGCAGCGTATACATGGCGTGGATTTCCTGCATCAGCACCTGTGAAGCCTTCTTGCGTTTGTCGATGAGCGCATCCCGTGCAGGCGCCCCCTTGGGCAGGCCGAGGATCTCACGCCCCATGGCCTTGATCCGCTGCTCGCCCGCCAGGGTGTCCCGCTTGAACCGGGCCACGTCCAGCAGGGGCGGCACCCAGCCGTCCACCTCCCATACCGAGTTGTATTGGCCGGAAAACGCCTTGAGCACACCTGTCTGCCCCTGTCCGTTCCGGACCACGAGCACGCCGAACATCTGGCCCCGGGCATCGCCGAGAAGGTACTCGATGGAAAATCGCGGATCGGCTGCGGGCGCGTCGAAATCGATACGCCCTTCCTGCTCCAACCGCCTGAACAGTTCCACGGCAGGACCGTGCGAAGGCCCCACGGGCAACGTATGTTCCCGGCCGCACCGGGCACACCCGCCCCGGCAGGCGATGGAAGGGTCATGTTCCCCTGTCAGTTCGGTCGGTGTCAGCAACATAATAGAAAAGCCCCGTCGCCGAAGACGACGGGGCGAATGTACACATTCTCGTGCGGATGCGCTATTTTATATTCAATCCGGCAGCACCGAGGAACTTGACGGAAAGGATTTCGTACTCGATGCGGCCGCGGGGGGCATCGACGATGGCCTCATCCCCCACTTCCTTGCCGACAATGGCCTGCCCCATGGGGGAAAGCACGGATATCGTACCGTTCTTGTGGTCCGCGTCATCCGGGCCGAGCAGCGTAAAGGTACGCACCTCGTCGGTGTCAAGGTCCTCCACTTCCACGGTAGAACCGAAAATGGCGCGGTCGCCGGACAGGGTGTCCAGATCGAGCACGTCGAACAAAGGCATGCGGGAATTGATGTAGGTAATACGAGCCTCCAGCATGCCCTGACGTTCGCGAGCGGCATCATAACCGGCGTTTTCGGACAGATCGCCTTCTTCGCGAGCTTCCTTGATGGCCTGAATGATGGCAGGACGCTGGGCTTTCAGGTCGGCCAGTTCCTTGGTGATCTTCTCATACCCTTGCCTAGAGATGGGAATGCGATCCATGTTTGAAACCTCACTAACTGAATTCAAAACCAATAAAAGTAAAAAAAGAGGCAGGCCGCGCGGCCCTTGAAAAGCTACGCGGCTGCATATGTGTCAATCGCATCTGACGAAACGGAACTTAAAACATCCCGGGCAAGAGGTCAAGTGCTTCGGTTTGGCCCTCTCTTTCCGGGGGGTGCGCAAAATCGCGGACACCGGGCGACCTCACGTACATGCTCTCCAAATCAAAGACAGGAAGCTGTTGACACAACCCCGACTTCTCATTCAAGAATATATTTTTGCGGGCGAGTGAATCTTTTCACATGTCCCGCCATATTTTTCTCGACCCCGACTCGGGGTTTATGGCCCACAACAGCCCGGCGACACTGCGCATTTTCAAGGTCGGGCAATGAACACGGAGGAAAGAATGTTGCAATTACGTTCCCTAGCTGCGCTTGCCATGGGCGTCTGTCTGCTCGTGGCCCTCGGCTGCTCGTCCGAGCCCAAGAAGGAAGAAGCCAAATCCGAAGCCCCGGCCACGGTCGAGGCACCAAAAGAAGAGGCCAAACCCCTGACCGTCGGCCTGATCCTGGTCGGCCCATACAACGACAAGGGATACAGCCAGGCCCAGTATGAGGGCGGCAAATACGTCGAGGCCCACTTGCCCGGCGCAACACTGATCTACCTGGACAAGGTCAATCCGGCCGACCGGCCCGGCCTGACCATCCCCCAGGTGGCTGACGACCTCATCGAAAAAGGCGCCACCCTGATCATCGCCGGTTCCGACGACATGAAGGACGGCATCGTCGAAGCCGCCGCCATGCACCCGGAAACGACCTTTATCCATGCTTCCGGCGACGCGGTCTGGACCGGCAAGGCCCCGGCCAACCTCGGCAACCTGTTCGCCCGCATGGTCTATTCCAAGATGATGGCCGGCTTCACCGCCGCCATGACCACCCAGACCGGCAAGATCGGCGTGGTCGGCCCGCTGATCAACGAAGAGACCCGCCGCCTCATGTCCGCTGCCTACCTCGGCGCCAGCTACGCCTGGACCCAGGTGCGCGGCAAGGACATCAAGGACCTCTCCTTCAACGTCAAATGGATCGGCTTCTGGTTCAATATCCCCGGCGTAACCGCCGACCCGACCCAGGTTGCCGGCTCCCTGTATGACGCCGGTTACGACGTGCTCATCTCCGGCATCGACACACCCGAGGTCGTGACCGTGGCCAAGCAGCGGGCTGCCGCAGGCAAGAACGTCTGGGCGCTCCCCTACGACTTTGAAAAGGCCTGCGAGGGCCAGGGTGCCATCTGCCTCGGCGTCCCGTACTTCAACTGGGGTCCGGGCTTCCTGCGCATCGCCAAACAGGTGGTTGACGGCTCCTACACATCCTCCTTCGAATGGGATGCCCCCTACTGGGCGGACATCAACGACCACGACAACTCCCCGGTCGGCTTCATGCCCGGCGAGGGCATGAGCCCGGATACCAAGGCCGAACTCGACAAGTTCATCGCCAAACTCGGTTCCGGCGAACTCAACCTCTTCACCGGCCCCCTCAACTACCAGGACGGCACCCCGTTCCTGAAGGCCGGGGAAAAGGCCACAGACAAGCAGATATGGTACATGCCCCAACTGCTTGAGGGTATGGAAGGACTCTCTTCCCCAGAATAAGGGATGATCGTCCTCAACGACATACATAAGCATTACGGTCGGGTTCGGGCCAATGACGGTATCAGTCTGACCCTCGAACCCGGCCGTATTTATGCCCTTGTGGGTGAGAACGGTGCCGGCAAGTCCACGCTCATGCGCATTCTTGCCGGGCATACCCGCCCCACGTCCGGGACACTGACCTTCGGCGGGGAAACCATCACCTATCTCACCCCGACCCTGGCCAGAGAAAAGGGCGTGGGCATGCTCTACCAGGACCCACTGGACTTCCCGGCCATGCCCGTATGGGAGAATTTCCAGCTCGGCGCGCCCAAGCGTACCAAGCGGGAAGTGGTGGATATCATCGGCGAGCTGTCCTTCCGCCTGGACGCCTGTTTCCTGCCCGACGAGCCGGTCTCAAGCCTGACCGTGGGCGAGCGCCAACTACTGGAACTGTTGCGGTTGCTGGACCTCGGCGCATCCACCCTGATCCTGGACGAACCCACCACCGGCATCACCCCGGAGCAGAAACAGGACCTCTTCGACCTGCTCATGAAGCTGGCCCGCGAGGAGGGACACACCATCGTCCTGGTCACGCACAAATTGTCCGAGGCCTTTGAGATGGCCGACTCCATCTTCATCATGCGCCAGGGTGCACTGGTGGGCACCCTGACCCCGCCCTACGACGAAAAGGAACTGGTTTCCCTCATGTTCGGAGAGACCGCCGACAGCGAGGCGGCCCCCCTTCCCGAACCGCCGGCACCCGGCGGGACGCCCCGCCTGGTCATGCATGACGCCCTGTTCGCCGGGCCCAAGTATTCCATGGGCAACCTGAATTTCACGGCGCGACCGGGTGAATGTATCGGCTTGGCCGGGCTGGACGGCTCGGGCCAGGAACTGTTCCTGCGCGGCCTGTGCGGCCTTGACCGCATGCCGGGCGGGTCTTTCGATTTGGACGGCATCACGCACCGAAACAACGATTTCAACACCCTGCGCAAGGCGGGCGTGCAGTTCGTGCCCGCAGACCGCCTGAATCTGGCCCTGTTTCCGGCCCTGAACCTCATGGAGCACATCACCCTGGCCTTCCCGGACCGCGAGGGCGACCTGACCGATTTCTACCAGTCCCAGTGCGTGGAAGGATTCAATCTCCAGGCCCACCCGGAGACCCAGGCCGTGGAGCTGTCCGGGGGCAACCAGCAGCGGCTCCTGCTCTCGCTCATCCCGGACCAGACCAAACTCCTGCTCATGGAGCACCCCACGCGCGGCCTGGACGCCGGTTCGGCCCGACAGGTCTGGAATCACCTCAAGGAACGGTGCGCCAACGGTTCCACCATGATCTTCTTTTCCCCGGACCTGGACGAGGTGCTGGAACACAGTCACCGGGTCATCGTCTTCTACGACCGGGCCATTGCAGCCGTGGTCGAGGGCGAGGACATCTCCATGAACGTCGTCGGCGCGCTCATGGCCGGAAAGAACTATGCGGACATCAAGGAGGCGGGCGCATGAACCGCGACTCCCTCCTGCCCCAGATCGGCTGGCTCCTGGCCGCCCTGGCCCTGGCCCTGATCCTGACCGTCATCGTAATGCTGCCCTCAGGGGCGCCGCCATTGGAGACCATCTACGTGCTCTTCAAGGGCGGACTGGGTTCCATGTCCAAGATCGGCCGCGTACTGGCCGGTTGGGTGCCGCTGACCCTGTGCGCGGTGGGACTGCTCATCCCGTTCACGGCACGGCTCTGGAACATCGGCGTGGAGGGCCAGGTCATCATGGGGGCCATATTCTGCACCGCAGCCCTGCGCCCCTTTGACAACGGCGGCATCGCACAGATCATCCTGGCCATATTCGCCTCCATGCTCGGCGGCGCGCTCTGGGCGCTCCTGGCCGGACTGCTGCGCGTCTTCGGGCGGGTGCACGAAATATTCTCAGGTCTTGGGCTCAACTTCGTGGCCCTGGGCGTCACCCTGTGGCTCATCTTCGGCCCCTGGAAACGGCCCGGTGTGGCCTCCATGTCCGGCACCCAGCCACTGGACGTCTCCCTGTGGCTGCCGCGCCTGGGCACGCTCTCCGTGAGCTGGATCGGCCTGGCCCTGGCCTTTGCCGCCATCCTGCTCGTCTATATTTTGCTCTACCGCACCAAGTGGGGACTCAAGATGCGCGCCGTGGGCGAAAACCCCAAGGCCGCCACCCTGTTCTCCCTGGGACCGCGCCGCCGCCTGCTTCAGGCCTTCATGCTCTGCGGCGCCATGGCAGGTTTGGCCGGAGCCACCCAGGTGCTCGGTGTTTACCACCGTCTGCTCCCGTCCATATCCTCCAACTACGGATACACCGCCCTGCTGGTGGGCATGATGGCTTCCTTCAGGCTTCCCCTGGTGCCGGTCATCTGCCTTTTCTTCGCCATTCTCAACGTCGGCTCCATCCAGCTCCCGCTCCAGCTCGGCCTGGACTCCTCGCTGTCCGGCGTGATCCAGGGAATCATGGTCCTCTCGCTCTTCATCGTGCAGGGGCTCCGCCTGTGGCTCAAGCAGAAAAAGGCGGCGAATTAAATGGAAATGTTCGCACTGACCATCGCCGCCGTACTGATAGCCGGAGCCCCGCTGGTGCTGGCCACCCTGGGCGAGACACTCACAGAGAAAGCGGGCATCATCAACCTCTCGCTGGACGGTTCCATCCTGCTTGCTGCCATGGCTGCTTTCGCAGTCAGCACCACCTTTGACAGCCCGTGGCTCGGCGCTGTGGCGGGCATGGGCGTGGGGGCGGGCATTGCCGGACTGCTCGGACTGATCGGCATCTACCTCGGCCAGTCACAACTCGCCGTGGGCTTCATCCTGACCCTGCTCTCCCGTGATCTGGCCTATTTCCTGGGACACAATTTTTCTCGCCAGCCCGGACCGGACCTCGGCCTGTGGACCATCCCCGGCATAGGAAACGTCCCCTTCCTCGGCCCCATATTCGGTTCCCAGTCACCGGTGGTCTATATGGGGCTGGCCGCCATTTTCTGCTGCTGGTGGTGGATGTATCACACCGAGGGCGGCATGAGATTGCGGGCCGTGGGCGAATCCCCGCGCGCAGCCTTTGGCCGCGGCATACGGGTGCGCCTGGTCAGACTCTGCTATTGCCTGGCGGGCGGAGCCCTGGTGGGTCTGGCCGGAGCCGCCTATTCCCTGGCCGTCAAGCCCGGATGGGGCCGTCCCCAGGGCTGCGAAGGCGCAGGCTGGATCGCCCTGGCCATCGTCATCTTCGGCGGCTGGCATCCTGTACGGGCCGCGCTCGGCGCATTCTTCTTCGCCGCCCTCCAGGTATCGGGCATTTATCTTCAGGAAATGTTCCCGTCCATCCCGGCCCCGGTGTTCCAGGTGGCCCCTTTCCCCATGATGATCCTCACGTTGCTGGCCGTGAACATGGGCCGCATGGGCTGGGTGCAGGACATCGTGCGCCGCCACCCGTTCCTGAAATCCTTATCCAAAGGTTGGTCCATAGAAGCTCCTGCCGCCCTCGGCCAGGACTTTGATTCCAAAAAGGGACTGTGATCACAACGAGTCAAGTGGTCATGCTTCCAACATCCTTGCTCTCAACAAGCAAATCCTATATTCATTAGATAAGGCCTTAACCATTTGGAGACGTTCATGGACACAGCCGACCGTCCTACAGTACTGGTTGTCGACGACAACCGACTCAACATCGACCTTCTGGTGGATATTCTCAAGGACGACTACAAATTACTGGTAGCCCTGAACGGCATCTCTGCCCTTGAACTCATCCAGAACACCCTCCCGGATATCATTCTCCTGGACATCATGATGCCGGAAATGGATGGCTATGAGGTCTGCAAACGGCTCAAAAGCGCTCCTCGAACTCAGTCGATTCCGATCATCTTCATCACGGCCAAGGCCCAGACCGAAGACGAGGCCAAGGGGTTGTCCCTGGGGGCCGTGGACTACATAACCAAACCGGTCAATCCGGCCATTGTCCAGGCCCGCATCAAGACACATCTGGCCCTCTACAACCAGAACCGCGAACTCGAAGAAAAAGTCCGCGTCCGCACCAGCGAACTCGAATCAAGCAGGGAAAAGGCTAACGAGGCCAGCAAAGCCAAGTCGGCATTCCTGGCCAACATCAGCCATGAACTGCGCACCCCGCTCAACCACATCATGGGTTTGTCCAGCCTGCTCCTGGAAATGGATGACAACCCGGAGCGGATGGAGCTGATCCGCCCGATCAACGAAGGTGCCGCGCAACTGACCGGCCTGTTCGACCAGCTGCTGAGTCTGACCATGCTGGAATCCGACGCCATTAGGATCCGGTTCCAGGCCTTTGACTTCATGAAGGCCCTGTCGCAGCAGACCGCCATCTTTCGGGCCTATGCCCAACGGCGAGGACTGGAGTTCGAATTCGTCACCCAGGAAACGCTGCCCACCGCAGTACACGGTGCGCCCGTCGAGACCGTACAGGCCCTGAACAACATTCTTCTCAATGCCTTCCGGTACACCGAAAAGGGCAAAGTAACCCTGGAAATCCGCATCGACCCGGACAACTTTGCCGGTGCCGACGCCGATAAGGTCATGTTGCGGTTCATGGTCAAGGACACCGGCATCGGCATCCCCGAAGAACGCCTGAAAACCATCTTCAACAGCTTCGAAATCGGGGAAAAGGTCATGACCAAGCGGCTGAGTGGCTCCGGTATCGGCCTGACCATCTCAAAATACCTCATAGAAAAACTCAACGGTAAAATCTGGGTGGAAAGTGCGCCGGGCAAGGGGAGCACCTTCTATTTTTCCCTGCCCTTCACCATATTGGACAGACTGCCGGACAAAGAACTGGCCGACGGCACTCCCTAAACCGGACCTCGTCACGACCGATCAGGCCAACTCGTTCTCCCCGCCACGAATTTCCGCGAACACCGTCCGCAACGCTTCCAACTCGATCGGCTTGACCACGTAGCCGTCCATGCCTGCATTCAAAAATATTTCCCTGTCGCCGACCATGGCATACGCAGTCACGGCAATAATCGGAATCGACGCCCGGCCCTCTCCGGCAAGTCCGGTCCGTATCGCACGGGTGGCCTCGATGCCGTCCATCTCCGGCATCTGGATGTCCATCAGTACGACATCGTAATCCCGGGCCTGCAGGGCCTCAATCGCTTGCCGACCATTTTCCACGGCAGTGACAGCATGTCCGTCCTTTTCAAGAATCCGCTGCGTGACCAGACTGTTGACACGCTCATCCTCCGCCAGGAGAATGCTGAACGACTTCTCGACCACGGCCTGGCCACGGTCCTTTGACGGGGACGCCTTCGGTAGCTGTTCACTTCTGCCAAAGGGAATCGCAAAATATAACGAGGTCCCCACGCCTTCCTCGCTTTCGATGGTCATGGCGCCGCCCATCAGAGTCACGAGACGCTTGCATATGGACAGCCCCAGGCCGGCCCCCTGGTGGGTCCGGGTGTATCCCTGGCTGACCTGAGTAAAGGGATCGAACAGGGTGCCGAGTTCGGCGTCGGGGATTCCGACGCCTGTATCCGAAACGGAAAACAGGATACGGTATTCATTTGACGAGACATCGGGCAATCTGTGCGCGGACAGGACGATTTGGCCGTGCGTCGTGAACTTGAACGCGTTGCCCACCAGGTTGGTAAGCACCTGCTGCAACCGGACGGCATCTCCCAGAGCCATCCGGGGAAGGAGGGCATCGATGTCGCACTTCAGGGCGACACCGGTCTGCGCTGAAGTGAGCCTGAACATTTCGCAGACCTGTTCACAGGCCTTCGGCAGGTCGAAAGGAGTCCTCTGCACCACCATCTTGCCAGCCTCTACTCTCGAAAGATCAAGAATATCGGAGAGCAGGTTCATCAACCGCCGCGAGGATTTGAGAGCAGCCTGAGTATACTCCGACTGCTCATCATCCAACCCGGTCGTCTGCATGAGCTGCAGCATTCCCATGATTCCGTTCAGCGGGGTTCTGATCTCATGACTCATGTTGGTCAGAAACTCGGTCTTGGACTGGCTGTACGCTTCGGCCTCTTCCTTGGCCCTTCTCAACTCGTCCTGCGCTTCCTTGCGTTCCCCGAAATCCTCCATGGTGGCAATCACTTCGGTGGGCGACTGACCGGGATTCACCGGGTTGAACTGCGCATGCAGAAAAATTGTCTTATTACCCGTCACCGAAGTATAATAATCTTCATAGGATGAAGCCTGACCCGCCATGGCCATGGCCAGTGCTTCATACATTTTGAGATTACTCTGGCGCTCGGCAATGAATCCGACCAGCTCCTCTTTGGAGGACCCCATCAATGCCACGAAATTATCGTTGCAATCGAGAATGGTGCCCTCCTTGCTGAAACGGACCACGCCCAACGGAGAATTTTCAAAAATGGCCCTGTGCCGCTGTTCACTGTCCTTGAGTTCCAATTCCGCCCGTTTGCGCTCCGTAATATCCCGGAACTCGACGACCCTGACCATCGCGCCCTTGTAAGGAATATTTCTCGCCTCCAACTGAAGCGGGTATTCCTTGCCGTTCTTGCGAAGTCCGAAAGCCTCGTAAAGTTCCTCGTAACCTTCAAGGATGTGTTGCATGACCAACCCTCGGGACGATTCGGCAATGAGCAGCAGCCCGTCCATGCCAATCAACTCTTCGGTGGCATAGCCGGTAATATCGGACAATCCTTGGTTGCAGTCCAGAATGAGTCCCTTGTCATGGATGGCTATGCCGCCAAAAGAGGCGTTGTGCAGCGTCTTGAAACGCAATTCGCTCTCTTTCAACGCATGCTCTATCCGTTTGCGCTCCGTAATATCCCTGGCAACCCCGAGCACACCGATAAGCTCTCCCCTATCGTCGTACATGGGCGTCTTGATGGTCTCGAGTTCTTCGGTATGTCCGTCGTCCTTGTAGGTAACCGTCTCTTCGTTGATCACGGATTTACCCGCCTCTATGGCAGCCCGGTCGTTTGCCCTGAAGAACTCGGCCAGCTCCCTGTCAACAAAATCATAGTCTGTCTTGCCCACTATATCCGCTTCCGAGGCCCCGTAAAATCGCTCGAACCGATGGTTGCAGGTGACGAAGACACCATCCACGTCCTTCAACCACACAAGTTCAGGTATGGTTTCCACCAAGGTGCGGAGATGCGCCATATTGAGCCTGAGTGCCCGATTCGCCTTCTCCGTTGACTCCCTGGCCTGTTCCTCGAAGGTCTGGTCGATGCCCAGGCAAGTGATATCCGCAACACTTCCGTCAGGGGCCTGGGTCAGGACATTGAACCAGAGCACGGGACGAAGGCTGCCGTCCCTGGTTACGATCTCATTCCGGTATTGCGAATGCGGCCCCACCTGTTTCTGTTCCTTTGACCGCAGGAACACGCCCCGAACATCCTCTCGAACATCCTCGGGGAGAAACAGGTCAAACCAGCTCTTCAGGTATATTTCCTCGAACTTCCACCCGGTCAGATCGAGAAAATGCTGATTGGCAAAAACTATTTTCCCGTCAGGATTCAAGCTGACGCCGATCTGCGGCATGTGTTCAAGCACGCTGCGCCATTTCGACTCGGATTTCACCAGGTCGCTTTCCAGCTCGGCCACTCTCTGCCGACTGCGTTCGAGTTCATTTTTTAATTCAGGATTTGCCATATCATGACTTTTCCATTGCAGCTTCGGGTTTCACGAAAACAAGAACACGAGATAGTGACAGCATCGCATTCTCAACGAGGATCTGAATATTATAACCTGCACGGACGCCAAGAGGAACAGGCGAAAACCGCATCCAATTGCCTGCTCCTACCGCCTGTTAACCGCCACAGCAACCCTTGGCATGGGCGTTGTCACATGAAAAAGGTTTATCGTGTCAGGTTTTCATTATATCATGAGACTGAATCAGGATGACGACATCACGTATTACCATCCATGCCGTATGAAACAGAGGTGCAACTCATGGCCAGATTTCTGAAAAAACGCCACAACGCCACAGGGCAACCCCCGGGGTCGCTGATCTTTGTCGGGCAACAAAAAACCGACACCCCCCGGTTGAGACTGATCGACTACGATGTTTCCACCTTGCGTGACGAATTCCTCGAGTCTGCGGAAACACTCTCGCCCTGCCTGTCCAGCGAATCAACGAGCTGGCTGAACGTGGACGGCCTGCATGTCCCGGAACTGATGCACTCCCTCGGCTCGATATTCGACATTTCCCCAATGGTACTTGAGGACATCGTCAACACAGGCCACAGACCCAAGATGGAAGACTTCCCGAACGGGGTGTTCATCACCCTCAAGATGCTCTCCCTGAACGAGGACCAATCCGAAATCCAGTCGGAACAACTGAGCGCATACCTGACCGGACGATGCCTGCTGACATTCCAGGAGAAACCCGGAGACGTATTCGAACCCGTACGCGAACGGATCAGGCGTCAAAGCGGCAGGCTGCGTAAAGCGGGTCCTGACTACCTGCTCTACGCCCTGCTCGACTGCGTCTTCGAGAACTATCTCAAAGTTGTTGAAATCATGGGTGAAAGAATCGAAGGCTTCGATGAGGAGGTGCTCAGCGACCCCACCAACGAACTGCTGGAAGAAATCAACACCTGCCGGAGGGAGATGGCCTACATCCGCAAGGCGGTGCGCCCGGCCAGAGAGATAGTCCTCAAACTGCTCAAGCTGGAAAATGACCTGATCTCAGAGCAACTCTCCCCCTTTATCAGGGATCTGATGGACATGGCCGAGCAGATCAATGACGCAGTGGACATCTACAGGGAGATGCTCAACGACCACCTCAACAGCTACAACATGGCGGTTGCCAA
The DNA here is from genome assembly GCF_004025585.1 of Pseudodesulfovibrio sp. S3. Lineage (NCBI taxonomy): Bacteria > Pseudomonadati > Thermodesulfobacteriota > Desulfovibrionia > Desulfovibrionales > Desulfovibrionaceae > Pseudodesulfovibrio > Pseudodesulfovibrio sp. S3. The sequence continues at coordinate 103,515 of NZ_QTZO01000005.1, read as the reverse complement.
CAGGCTCAATGATGTCATGAAATTCCTGACGATCTTTGCCACCATATTCATTCCCCTTTCCTTCCTCGCAGGCGTGTACGGCATGAACTTCGAGGTCATGCCCGAACTCCGATACCCCTACGGCTACTATGTCCTGCTTTCGTTCATGGGGGCCGTGGCAGTGACCATGCTCATCTACTTCAGAAAACAAAAATGGATATAGGGATAATTCGCAGGTAAAAACCTCAGCCATACACAGACCAGCATACAGGGTACCAATCATACAGATTGGTGCCCTTTCCCATTCAATGGCAACAGGTTGCCGCCCATTCCCGGCAAGTATTCCGAAAACACTCCACCCTTGCATCGGGGGCCGAGGTTCTCATCGGCACCTATAGATGAGCCCACATCGGCTCCCCCCCCTTGACACGGCTACTATTTTTACAATAGTAGCTGTATTGTGTTATTATTTTAGATTTCGTGTTAACGACGGGAGTAGCACCCTGTCAACACATCGAAAGGAGGAGGGTATCCTATGTCAGGATGCACACCAAAGGCTTCACCGGCGATAACGCCGGTGGATTTGTCTTCAATCCACCCCAACAAGGAGGGCACCATGAAACAGATTGAAGGCGTGATGTACCAGACCAACGCACCCAAAGGCATTGATCCAGACAGCATTTTCTTTGTCCAGGTCGATGCCACCAAGTGCCAGGCCTGCGGAAATTGCGAAGAAGCATGCGCAACCGGCGCGATCCAGTCCATAAACGACGACGGTATTCGTCAGGTTGTGGACCCGGCCGCCTGCATGAACTGTGGCCAGTGTCTGATCAACTGCCCGTACGACGCCATCTACGAAGGCGTTTCCTACGTGGACGAGGTCTTCGAGAAACTCAAGGACCCGAACACCGTCGTGGTCTCCATGCCCGCTCCTGCCGTTCGCTACGGCCTGGGCGAATGCTTCGGAGCCGCCACCGGCACTTACGTGGGCGGGAAAATGCACGCAGCCCTGCGCCAGCTCGGCTTCGACTACATCTGGGACAACGAATTCACTGCCGACGTGACCATCATGGAAGAAGGCACTGAGCTGATCCAGCGTGTGGGTGAACAAGGCAAGAAGGGCGCTCGTCCGCTGCCCCAGTTCACGTCGTGCTGTCCCGGTTGGGTCAAGTTCGCAGAGACCTTCTACCCGGATCTCATGCCCAATCTGTCCAGCTGCAAGTCTCCCATCGGGATGCTCGGCCCGCTGGCCAAGACCTATGGCGCACACGAGACCGAAACCCCGGCCAAAAACATCTACACCGTCTCGATCATGCCCTGCATCGCAAAGAAGTACGAAGGACTGCGCCCCGAACTGGCCGACAGCGGCTTCCGCGACATCGACGCAACCATCAACACCCGCGAACTGGCCTACATGATCAAGGCTGCGGGCATCAACTTCAACAGCCTGCCCTCGCAAGCACCCGACCCGATTCTGGGCGATTCCACCGGAGCGGCCACCATCTTCGGCAACAGCGGCGGCGTCATGGAAGCGGCTCTGAGGCTTGCCTACGAAGTGCTTTCCGGCAAAAAGCTGTCGGACCCGACCATCAAGGTCGTGCGCACCCACGAGGGCATCAATGCTGCCGACGTCGACGTGCCCGGGTTCGGCACGGTCAAGGTGGCTGTGGCCAGCGGACTCGATAATGCTGCAAAACTGTGCGACGAAGTTCGGGCGGGAAAATCCCCATACCACTTCATCGAAGTCATGACCTGCCCCGGCGGCTGTGTGAACGGCGGCGGACAGCCTCTTGATCCCGATGTCCGAGCCTCCCTGTTCAAAAGCACCGTGGCCCAGATCAACAAACGCTTCCGGGCACGCACTGTCAGCGCATAAGAAGGAGACCGACCATGAAAATGAACAGACGTGGCTTCATCAAGGCGTGCGGCGTCATGACCGGATACGCCGTGCTCGGCCTGAACCTGACCAAGGAAGCGGTAGCAGCCTCCATGGACTTCGTGGGCCTTCGCCAGAAGTCCGTATACGATGCCGATGCCAATCCCAAGATCTACAAGCTCAGGAAGTCTCAGGACAATCCCATGATCAAAAAGATCTATGACCCCAAGGACGGCTTCCTGCATGAAGGTCCGTGCGGTCACATGTCGCATCATCTGCTGCACACCCATTACAATGACCGCAGCGCCAGAGTGGCCGCCCTCAAGGCCAACGGATTCAAGCTGAAGTTCTAACCTCTCATTTGTGTCTCCTGCGGCGAGGATGCTTCTGATCCTAGGGCGACATTCCCCTCCCTTCTCCGAATACGGTCTTTCCGAGGCGGCCTGAATGGCCGATCTCATCTACTCTTTGCCGATCCCGACTGCATATTTTGCCGCTGCATCGTGTTACTATTTTAAAAAAGTTATCCTTTGCGTATAATTTTTTCTTGATTAGTATCCAAAAGAACGCTAGTGGTTTTCGCCAGAACACCTCCGACCGGAGAAAATCTGCCTGCGGGAAGGGTCAGCCTGAACCCCAGGGTGGAGCCATCTGGGCCCTACCCGCATTCTCGCAGGCAGAACACCATCCAGAAGCTCCCCCCTTCCCAGCATGCAGAGATCCCGGGAGTGCTAACCCGGGGTCTCGCGGTTTCCGGCACAGACCAAAAAAGGGAGACTGAGCGTATGCAGAAACGACTCGGCATTATCGGCATCATCATCAAGGACAGGAACAAGATGGCCGTCACGGTCAACACCATCCTGAGCGACCATGGAGACATGATCGTCGGTCGGATGGGCCTGCCCTTCAAGGAACGGGGCGTAAACATCATAGATCTGATCATTGAGGCCACCACCGACGAGGTGGGCGCCCTGACCGGCAAGCTCGGCATGCTTGAAGGTGTTCAGGTCAAATCTCTTCTGGTTTAACAAGGGAGCTAGAGAATGAAAAAGGACAGCACGTTGAGCGATGGCCTGAAAAACTTCATCGACGAAGAAACCATCCGCACAGAAATGCGCAAGGGAGAAAATCCCGCCCCCGGCCTGATCCGCGAGATCCTGGCCAAGGCAAGGGAAAAACAGGGGCTGGACCCGGACGAGGCCGCCGCACTGCTCGGCAACACGGATCTGGATCTGGACCAGGAAATTTTCGAAACGGCCATCGCCATCAAGAAGGCCATCTACGGCAACCGGCTGGTTGTCTTTGCCCCCCTCTACATCACCAACGAATGCGCCAACCAGTGTAAGTACTGCGGATTCAAGGCCACCAACACCGAATTGGACCGGCGCACCCTGTCCACGGAGGAAATCCACCGCGAGGTTTCCGTACTGGAGGATCTCGGGCACAAACGGCTGCTTCTGGTCTACGGAGAGCACCCCACCCTCGGCGCGGACTGGATCGCCCAGACCGTCAAGGATGTCTACGCGGTGACCTCGGCCAAGAGCGGCGAAATCCGCCGGGTCAATGTCAACTGTGCTCCCCTTGATGTCGAGGGATTCCGCAAGCTGCACGAGGTCGGCATCGGCACCTACCAGTGCTTCCAGGAATCCTACCATCGCCCGACCTATGAAAAACTGCACATCAAAGGGCGCAAGACCGATTACCTCTGGCGATTGCACGCCATGCACCGCGCCCAGGAGGCGGGCATCGACGACGTGGGCATGGGCGCACTCTTCGGCCTCTACGACCCCACCTTCGAGGTGCTCGGCCTGCTGCACCACGCACGCCAGCTCGAACTCGACTGGGGCGTGGGACCGCACACCATCTCATTCCCCCGCCTGGAACCCGCATTGAATTCGGATATCGCCTTCAACCCGCCCTATCCGACCACGGACCACCAGTTCAAGAAAATCGTCTCTGTACTGCGCCTGGCCGTGCCGTACACCGGGCTGATCCTGACCACCCGCGAAACCGCGGAATTCCGCAAGGAACTGCTGGAAGTCGGCGTTTCCCAGATGTCCGGCGGTTCAAGGACATACCCCGGCGCATACAGCGATCCCGAATACGACAGGCCCGATGTGCAGCAGTTCTGCGTGGGCGACAGCCGCAGCCTGGACGAGGTCATCCGGTCCATTGCCGGAGACCACGGCTACGTACCCTCCTGGTGTACGGCGTGCTACCGGCTGGGCCGCACCGGAGAGCACTTCATGGAATTGGCCAAAACCGGTTTCATCCAGAAGTTCTGCCTGCCCAACGGGCTGCTGACCTTCAAGGAATACCTCGAAGACTACGCCTCCGAAGAGACCAAGGTCATCGGCGAGGCGCTCATCCGCCGCGAGATCGAAAACTACCCGGACCAGGACCGCAAGACCCTGCTTACAGATCGCATGGCCCGCATGGAAGCCGGCGAGCGGGACCTCTACCTGTAGGCATGGAGGAATGAAGCGCATGACAGGGACAGTGAAGGCCACCGGGTTCAGGTTGGAACACGACGGATTGGGCGAGCTTGCCGTGCCCGTGGATGCCTACTATGGCATCCACACCCTGCGGGCCGTGCGCAACTTCCCCTTTTCCGGCTACCGGCTGCACCCGGCCTTCATCCGGGCCTTTGCCCAGGTAAAGCTGGCCTGCGCAAAAACAAACATGCTCCTCGGGTACCTGCCCGAGGAGTATGGATGGGCCATCTGCGATGCCTGCACCGAAATCGCCTCGGGAAAACTGCACGACCAGATCGTGGTCGACCCGTTTCAGGGCGGGGCCGGAACCTCGACCAACATGAATCTCAACGAGGTCATTGCCAGCCGCGCGGCGGAACTGCTCGGCGCTCGGCGCGGCGACACATCCCGGGTCCATCCCATCCTGCATGTCAACATGCACCAGTCCACCAACGACGTGTACCCGACGGCCCTCAGGGTGGCCGTCCTGTTCCTGCTCACCGACCTGGAAACCTCGGTCGCGTCGCTCCAGGAAGCCTTCCAGGGCAAGGAAGCGGAATTTCGCGACGTGGTCAAGGCCGGACGGACCGAACTGACCGACGCCGTGCCCATGACCATGGGCATGAGTTTCGGGGCCTTTGCCGACGCCGTGGCCAGGGACCGCTGGAGGCTCTTCAAATGCCGGGAACGGCTCAAGAAGGTCAACCTCGGCGGCACGGCCATCGGCACCGGTCTGGGCGCTCCGCGAGACTACGTCCTGAGCGTGGCCGGGAGCCTGGCGGCCATTACCGGACTCCCCCTGTCCCGAGCGGAAAATCTCGTGGACGCCACCCAGAACATGGACACCTTTGTTGAGGTCTCGGGCATGCTCAAGGCGTGCGCGGCAACCCTGATGAAAATCGCATCCGATCTGCGCCTGCTCTCCAGCGGCCCGAAGACCGGCCTAGGGGAACTGACCCTGCCGCCGCTCCAGACCGGTTCGTCCATCATGGCGGGCAAGATCAACCCGGTCATGCCCGAGGCCGTGACCCAGGCCGCCCTGCGGATCATGGCCAATGACCAGACCATTTCCCTTGCCGCGGCCATGGGCCAGCTCGAACTCAACCACCTGCTGCCCCTGCTCGCCCATTCGCTGCTCGAATCCCTGACCCTGCTGGTCAATTCCTGCCGCGGACTGGCTAAGTGCACGGACGGAATCCAGGCTGACAGGGAACAATGCCGGGCCCATGTGGAGCGCAGCGGTGCCCTGGCCACGGTCCTTGTTCCGCTCCTCGGCTACGATCGCGTAGAGCGGCTCATGGCAGACGCCCAAGCCTCGGGCCGTACCGTCCGTGACGAAGCGGTATTGTGCGGCGTGGCCTCGGTCGAGGCCCTGGACAGGCTTCTGTCTCCCAAGCGGCTGTGCAAGCTTGGATATACTCCGGAAGAATTCGAAGAAGTGAGGATTCCATGAAACTCGTGACCGGTATTGACGCCCTGGACACGCCAGCCATGTTCGCCTCCAGCCGCCGGAGGATCATCCTGCACGCTGCGGTGTACGGGGCCTTTGCCCGATCCCACCCCCACCGCGAAGGGCTGGAAACCGCACTGGCACGCCCCGAATTCAAACGCCTGGATATCATCGTATTGGAACCGGACAGTCCGGCCTGTTGGGTGCGCCCCTTTCTGGATGCCCTCCGATTCGGAATTTCCACCCAGGCCACGGACGATGAGGTGCTCCTGTCGCATCGGTTCATGTCCGAACTCGCCCAACGCCATCCGGACAAGGTCCACCTGCACCCGGCCCGGCGGCTGCCCTGCCTGCCGATCATCATTGCAGACGACGCCATTGTTTTCGGCCAGTACGCCCATGCCGGAACCCATGCGCCCCAGGGATTCTGGGGCATGGTCCAGGCGGACGTGCAGGCCCTGCTTGAATGGACCGCCCGCGGCAAGCCCCCGACCTGGGCCTCAGGTGAAGAGGTGGCCGCCTTCCGGCTCGTCAACGAGTGCGCACGGGCCATGTGTCCCTGCCGCTCATTCTCGACATTTCCCACTCACAATCTAGACCACCGGGAATTCCCGGCCAACGACACGCCATGAACGCACACGACATCCTCACCGCTCTGACCGGCGCGGACGACCCGTTCCTGTTCGCACGGGCCAACGAAACTCGGAAGTGGGTCTTCGGCAACGAAGTCCATATCCGGGCCATCGTCGAATTCTCCAACATCTGCGACAAGCATTGCCGCTACTGCGGACTGCGCGCCGACAACCGCAATTTGCACCGCTACCGCATGTCCGCCGACAACATCCTGGCCGCAGCCTCGGACGCCGTGTCCCAAGGGGCCGGGACCGTGGTCCTCCAATCCGGGGACGACATGGGATACTCGACCGAGACACTCGGGGAACTGATCGGGAAAATCAAGGCGCGGCACGACGTGGCCGTGACCCTCTCCCTGGGGGATCGAGGACTGGACGAATACGCCTTTTGGCGCGACTGCGGAGCCGACCGGTGTCTCATCAAGCTGGAGACCACGGACCAGCGCCTGTATAAGCACCTGCGCCGGGGAGAGGATTTCTCGGCCAGGCTGCATCGGGTCGAACGACTGCGCCGCATGGGCTACGAAATCGGCTCCGGGGTCATTGTCGGCCTGCCCGACACCGACCTTTCGGACGGTCTGCGCGACATCCTGTTTCTCACGGATCTCGAACTCGACATGATCGCTGTCGGGCCTTTCGTGCCCAACCCGGACACCCCCCTGACAAACACGGCACCCGGTTCCGTCACCCTGTCCCACAGGACAAGCGCCCTGCTGCGCCTCCTCAACCCGAAAGCCAACATCCCGGCCACGTCCGCCCTGGACGCCCTGCGTCCGGGCAGCCGCGCCCTGGCCCTGACCCGGGGATGCAACGTGCTCATGCCGTCCATGACCCCGGCACGGCATCGCGGCGACTACACCATCTACCCCGGCAAGAACGCCGGGGACATGGACGACGGGGCCTCCCTGGACGCGGCCCACCAGACCATCAGGGCAACGGGCTTCATCCCTTCCGCAGCCAAAGGTTTTTCACCCAGGAGGAGCCATGTCGGGTAAGGCGCCACGCGGAGTACGACTGATCATCGCCCTCGCCGGGCGGCGGAATGCGGGCAAATCATCGCTGATCAACGCCATCACCGGCCAGGAGACGGCCATTGTCTCGAACACGCCGGGCACGACCACCGACCCCGTGGCCAAGCACTATGAACTGCTCCCGCTCGGGCCGGTGACATTCTACGATACGGCCGGGCTCGACGACACCGGAGACCTGGGCGGACTGCGCATGCAGGCCACGCGCAAGATACTCTACCGCTGCGACGTGGCCGTAATCGTAATAGGTGAAGCGGGCATCACGGAGCATGAGCGCGCCATCCTCGACACGGTCAGGAGATTGGACATTCCGTACATCGTGGCTTTCAACAAGATGGACCTGCACGCGCCCTCACAGAAGGAAATGGACAGCCTTCGGGCCGAAGGCACCCCCTGCCTGGCCGTTTCCGCCCTGAGCGGACTCAACGTGGACGGCCTCAAGCAGGCGATCATCGACGCCACGCCGCCGGAATACAGGCAGGAACGCGCTCTGGTGAGCGACCTGATCAACGAGGGCGACTGGGTCGTCTGCGTGGTGCCCATCGACCTGGCCGCCCCAAAAGGCCGCCTGATCCTGCCGCAGGTCCAGGTACTGCGGGAAATCCTGGACTGCGACGCGCTGGGCCTGACCGTCAAGGAACGCGAAATAGAAGCGGCCCTGGACGGACTGACCCGCAAACCCGCCCTGGTGATCACCGACTCACAGGTGATCATGAGCGTGGCCGCCGATGTCCCCGGAGACATCCCGCTGACCACGTTTTCCACCCTGTTTGCCCGGTACAAGGGCGACCTGCCGAGCCTTGTCAGGGGCGCCGACGCCATCGACACCCTTGAAGACGGGGACAGGGTACTCATAGGCGAGGCCTGTTCCCACCACCCGGTGGCCGACGACATCGGACGCGTCAAGATTCCCCGCTGGATGACCCAGTACACGGGCAAGGACCTGAAGTTCGAGGTCTATTCCGGGCACGACTTCCCCGGAGATCTGGAGCGATTCAACTTGGTGGTCCACTGCGGAGCGTGCATGCTCAACCGGACCGAAATGCTCCGCCGCATCCAGGAATGCACCCGCCGCAACATTCCGGTGACCAACTACGGGGTGGCCATCTCAAAGGTACAGGGCGTGCTCGATCGGGTTCTGGCTCCCTTCCCCCTGTAAAGAGATCAGACCGAGCCAAGGCCTGATCCACTCACTGCTCGAAAAAATCCCTTGCACCTGAATGCAAGGGATTGATTGCCTTTCTGCCGAAGTCGATTTGCCCCTCGGCATCGAGTGACCGCATTTACCCGCGAATGTGCTTGAACGCCTCCACGGCTTCGGCCGGAGGCCGGACCTCGACCCGCCGGTACTCCCGGCCATCGGCCGTCCGGGTCATGAGCTGATGATCGACCAGCAGCCTCCGCAACAGCGCATGGTCTTCGAACAGATGCTGCTGTTCGAGCAGCTCGCTGATCTCGCATTCCGTATAGGTCTTTTTCGCACTGATCCGCGACCACATGACCCACAGGCAGATGACGCGCTCGCTGTACTTCTTGGGCCAGTGCGTCAGGTAGCCCTCGTCGTTGAACAAGCGCACTATCCGCTTGACCAGCTTGTAATTGATCTCGGCATATTCTTGTTCCGGCAGGTCAAGCCCACGGCGCGCATCATACTGCGCCTTGAAATGCTGATAATTCCGAAACCCGCCGGCCTTGACCAGCAGGTTCAGCATCTCCACATGACCTGGAACTGATTCGGATTCCTGAAGCTGGCTCCGCAGATTGCAAGCCAATGCGGATAGGTCGCCCACGTACAGGGGCATTGGGGATTTGGACATGGTTCATCCTCGCTCTCGCGCCTACCACGGATGGATTGCCGGTGGTCGCCCTTCCGACTCGGCACGCGGACAAGGTGTCGGGTGGAATGATGTGATGGCAGGTTTAGCTCCCCCAAAGGGGCGGCGACGCCTCGGTGAACTGCCGACCAAGGATACACATATAACAGAATGCCGCCCCATGCAAGACGGGCAGCTACTCCTGCGGGCAGGGAAAGGTCAGCGGTTCGAACGCCTTGGTCTGGGGCAGATAACTCAGGAGCTGACCGGATTCCATGTCGAAATACCAACCGTGTACGTAGAGACTGCCGTCGGCCACGCGCTCCGCAAGCCAGGGAAAGGTCATGAGATTGTCCACGGACCGGAGGATTCCCGCCATTTCGCAGGCGGTACAGGATTTTTTGTCCACCTTGCCGAAATGCTTCATGACCTGATCCCGCACGGGATTCATCACGGACAGCCACCTGTTGATAAACTCGCTGTCCTCACCCGCGTCGTTCTTCATCAGTGTATCGATGCCCCCGCAATGACTGTGGCCAAGGACAATGATGTTGGCGACCTTGAGCATCTTCACGGCATACTCGATGGCCGAGGACACGCCGTGATACCCGCTGTCGGATTCATACGGCGGCACTATGTTGGCAACGTTGCGCACGACGAAGATTTCGCCCGGCTCGCATTGCATGATAAGCGAAGGATCGGTGCGCGAGTCGCTGCATGCGATGACCATGGTGGTCGGGGTCTGCCCCTCGCACAACGTATTGAAGGGGGAATCCTCACGACAGAAATATTCGTTACGGAAATTCTTGAACCCGGCAATGAACCGTTGGATGTCCTTCATGACAGTCTGTCTCCTCGCGGGAGTCCGGTCGGGCACATGCCGCCGTCAACTCTCCCATTATCATATTCACGCCTGATTCAGGACTGGCCGCTCCACCCCGCCTCTCGACCGAACCAGTCTCCCCTAGTTGATTTCACGCCGGGACGCAATGCACTGCCAGCCGCCCGAAAACGGAAAATGACGGAATTGTCCTTGCATGCCGGAGCAATGCCGACGGCCATAAAAACCGGGTCGGCGGAAAGACATTCCCACCGACCCGGCCGCTTGATCAAATCGGACTGGTTCGACTACTTGAGAACGGCGGCTCCGGCCATGGCCACGCCCTCGTCCTCGTCCACACTGCCGCCGCTGACGCCGATGGCGCCGATGATGACATTGTTGGCATCCACCAGCGGAACGCCGCCCGCGAACAGAATCAGACCGTCATTGCTGACCTCGATACCGTACAGCGACTGGCCCACCTGGGAAACGCTCCCCAGGGTGCGGGTGCTCATGTTGAAATAACGGGCCGTGACGGCCTTCTTGATGGAGATGTCGATGCTGCCGATGAAGGCGTCTTCCTGACGATAGAAGGCCTTGAGATTGCCACCCGCATCCACGATGGCGATGTTCATGGGCACCTTGATGGTTTCGGCCTGCTTCAGGGCAGCGGCCAGGACTTTCTGGGCCTGCGCCAGGGTGATGTCACCGGGCAGGGTCTTCACAGGCTCTGCGGCCATGGCAGGCAGAGTGAGAACCAACACGGAAAAAACCAGGGTCAGGGAAAGGATCAGTTTGCGCATATGCGACTCCTTTTGTTTTGTTGGTGCGGACGGGACACTCATCCACGCCCGCTTGCCAGAGTATCCCCGCGTGGCCGGCTTCACTTCCGAGACCATGGGCCGCGCGACAATCTCCGCATACGCCTGCGCCAAAACGCAAAACGTAAGACAACCATGCCATTCAACACAAGAAATTACTTCTTGAACACAGTAACCAACAGGTACGCCTCCTGTTTTCCCGCCGCAACAGAATTTTAGTGTTTTTTCATTTCACACCATCCGTGGGAGTGCAAAAACGCTTGCCAGTCCGTTTGCTCTCATGAATATACAAAGGCATTGTGCTCACACCGACATAACAAATGAGTAATAAAAATGCCGCTGACTCACAATAATGTCGCAAAGCCGTCCCGACCCGGGCGTTGACTGCCGGACGGCATGCGCCTGTCCGCAAGGCGCCCCAATATGGTCATGCAGCCTGCCCGCTTGCCCCAGGACCGTTCGCCGCCTGAAAACGCCTCTGCCAAATGACGAACATGCCCGGTTGGAACAGTCCCTGCACTCACCCGTGGACCCCAGAAGGAAAAAACAGGGCAGATGCAATAAACCAGCTGCAGACAGCTAAACCAGGAGAGCTCAATGGACATGAAACTCTGGATAGACGGCAAGTGGACCGATGCGAACGACGGCGCAACTTTCAAAGTGGAAAACCCTGCCACCGGGGAAACCGTGGCTACAGTGGCCAAGGCCGGGGAGATAGACGTACTGAAAGCTGTCGCTGCCGCGCGCACGGCTTTCGAGGATGGTCGCTGGTCCGGGTTGACACCGGCAAACCGGGCCAAAGCACTCTGGAAGCTTGCCGACCTGCTGGAAAGCCGCATGGAAGCGTTCGCGCGGGTGGAATCCGAGGACACGGGCAAGCCCTACGAATTCCTCAGCCTGGGTGCGGACCTGCCGTTCTGCATCGACAACCTCAGGTTTTTTGCCGCCGCCGCACGGGATACGGGCGGACATCATGCCGGTGAGTATGCCGCGGGCTATACCTCCATCTATCGCCGTGACCCCGTGGGTGTCGTGGGCCAGATCGCGCCCTGGAACTATCCCCTGCTCATGGGAGTCTGGAAGATAGGCCCGGCCCTGGCAGCCGGATGCACCGCCGTACTCAAACCCGCCACGCTCACGCCCCGCACCGCCCTCATGCTCGGCGAACTGACCGCCGAGGCAGGCATTCCCGACGGCGTGGTCAACGTGGTGGCCGGGAATGTCGGCCAGATGATCACCTCCCACCCGGACATCCGCATGGTCAGCCTGACCGGCGCCACTGAAACCGGCAAAATGGTCATGAAAAGCGCGGCGGACACGGTCAAACGCGTACACCTGGAACTGGGCGGCAAGGCTCCCGCCCTCGTGTTCGAAGACGCCGACGTTTCCCTGGTGGCCGAGAAGCTTCCCCTGGCCGCCTTCTGCAACTCCGGTCAGGACTGCACCGCAGCCACCCGTATCATCTGCCACGAATCCCTGCTCGACGATGTGTGCGAGGCCATGACCGAGGCCATGGGCAAGGTCAAGGTCGGCGACCCGTTCGATCCGGCCACGCAAATGGGACCGTTGATCTCCGGCAGGCACCGGGACATGGTTTCCGGCTTTGTGGAACGGGCGAAAAAAGACGGCGCAACCGTGCTGACCGGCGGCAAGGCATTGGACGGTCCAGGCTATTTCTTTGAACCGACCGTGATCACCGATGTCGGACAGGAAGCCGAGATCGTCCAGCAGGAGGTCTTCGGGCCGGTAATCACCATCCAGAGCTTCAAGGATGAACAGGAAGCCGTGGCCATGAGCAACGATGTGGTGTTCGGCCTGGCCTCCTCGGTATTCACCCGCGACGTGGCCCGCACCATGCGTGTCAGCCGCGCCCTGGAATTCGGCACAGTCTGGGTCAACGACCACCTGCCCCTGGCCTCGGAGACCCCCCACGGCGGTTTCAAGCAATCCGGCTTCGGCAAGGATCTCTCGGCGGAGGCCGTCGGCGACTACCTGGTCACCAAGCACGTCATGATCAATACCACGAGCTAGAAAGGACTCTGATCACTCAGATTGGACCTGCGCGGCTCACGGGATAAAAATCCTTGCAAGACCGTTGGTCCCGGTATCGAAACTCAAAACCCGAACCTGCCCCCTGAAACCGGCCCGGCGCGAACGCGATGCCTGGCCATTCAGGGGGCGGGCCTCTTTTGTCTCGCCGGCCGAGAGCCTCCAGCCACGCCTTCAGAGGCACCGTACGCTGTCCGTGGAGCACACCTGCGGGCGCAGATCCACACAGATCATTATAATAGCATCAAGTGTTAATTTGTGACCATTCTTTTACCTGCATGCCATGACATGCGGCACAAAGGTGGTCATTCCGTTTAATTTTATTATGCTTCAGGAGATGCCATGCAGTTGAAATCAATCAAAACCAAAATCGTCCTCATGTCAGGGCTGTGCCTCCTTGCCACTGTTATCATACTCATCTCAGTCCAAATGATCTCTCAGACACAATCCGAAGAGTTCGTGACAGAGCAGGTGAACATCCTCATCGAGGAGCAGACCAAGCAGGGGTTGCTGGCCGTAGCCCAGCGTGAAGCCGGAGCCATCAGCAGCAAGCTGAACATCAACCTGAGCACGGCCAGGACCATAGCCGACGCCTTCAAAGCCCTGAGAGCCGATTCCGACATCGTCTCCTCCATCGACCTGAGAAAGGCGTTCAACGACATACTGTTGACGTCCCTGGAAGACAATGTCGAATTCCTCGGCACATACAGCGCCTGGGAGCCGAACGCTCTCGACGGAAAGGATTACAGTTACGCCGGAGATACCGCCAGCGGCCACGATGCCACAGGCCGGTTCGTTCCCTATTGGAACAGGGATGAAAACGGCAAGATAGCACGCCAGGCCCTGGTCGGCTATGAAGATGCCTCTCCGCACCCCAACGGCGTGACCAAGGGCGGGTGGTATTTGTTCCCCCGCCAGAAGCGGAAAGAGAATATCCTCGATCCTTTCCCGTACATAGTCCAAGGCAAACAGGAATGGCTCACGACCATGTCCGTCCCCATTGAAATCAACGGGAAATTCCTGGGTATCGGCGGTACCGACCTGAGGCTCAAATTCGTGCAGACATTGAGCGAGGAAGTTGCCAAGAATCTCTATAAAGGCAAAGCCGTTGTCCGCGTCATCAGCAACATGGGCATCGTTGTCGCCAACAGTGCGAATGCCAGCGATGTGGGCAAGCCGTTGAAGGACGTATTCCAGGGAGATTGGCAACAAATACTCAAAAGCACCAAATCAGGGACGACATTCGTAGCCATGGAGCCTGAATCCACGATTGTGAACGTCACGGCTCCCATACAACTGGGCAGAACCGACACCCCCTGGTCCATCCTCATAGAGGTGGACCGTGCAGTCGTTTTCGCAGAGGCCATTCATCTGACGGAAGTCATGGCCGAAAAGTCCCGGCAGAATGCCGTGATCAGCGTTTCCGTGAGCGCAGGCGTCACCCTCCTCGCATGCCTGATCCTCTGGTTCCTGGCCAACGGAATCGTCCAACCGATCAAAAAGGCCGTTGCCTTTGCGGAAAAAATCGCCGGCGGTGATTTCAGGGACAATTCCATTGACGTGGACCAGGCGGACGAAGTCGGCGTCCTGTCGTCAACGCTCAGCAGCATGGCCGAAAAGCTCAAAGGTGTCGTGCAGGAAGTCCAGTCCGCATCGGAAAACGTCGCCTCTGGGTCCACCGAGCTTTCATCCTCCTCCCAGTCCGTGTCCGAAGGCGCTACCGAACAGGCGGCTGCCATCGAGGAAGTAACCTCGTCCATGGAGCAGATGACCGCAAACATCGGGCAGAATGCACAGAACGCACAGGAGACGGATTCGTTGGCCACCAAAGCTGCCGCAGACGCAAAGGCCAGTGGCGAGGCTGTGGCAAAAACGGTCGGCTCCATGCGAACCATTGCCGAAAAGATCTCCATTGTCGAAGAAATCGCCAGGCAGACCAATCTGCTGGCCCTCAATGCGGCCATCGAGGCAGCCAGGGCCGGGGAACACGGCAAGGGCTTCGCGGTCGTGGCCGCCGAAGTGCGCAAACTTGCCGAGCGAAGCGGTGAAGCGGCTTCAGAGATCAGTGAGCTGTCAAGCAGCAGCGTCGAAGTGGCTGAAAAGGCCGGAGAGATGTTGAAAAAGCTCGTCCCGAACATTGAGCAGACCGCTTCGCTGGTTCAGGAAATTACCGCAGCCAGCAACGAACAGAACTCCGGCGCGAACCAGATCAACCAAGCCATCAGCCAACTTGACCAGGTCATCCAGCAGAATGCGGCCGCAGCCGAGGAAATGGCTTCCACATGTGAAGAACTCGCGACCCAGGGACAGTACCTGCAAGAGGTCATGTCCTTCTTCCACATATCTGACAGGCGCACCCTGCCCGGATCCTCTGTCAAGGTCGTACAGAAAAAGCCCGTTGCCATCGCGCAGGGGAAATCCAAGAAGAAACCAGCGGCCCAGCCCCGACCCAAGGGACTGCAAATGGACGGCATGGACCCTGAAGACTCCGGGGAATTCGAGCGCTTCTAAGACTCGAAGCATAGCACTCAACCACACGGGGTGGGGCCTTTCCATGAGGCCCCACCCCAAAAAAATGCACACAGGCGCAAGGCCGTCCTTCCGTGCCGCAGAAATGCCCCCTTTCACGGCCAAGCAATGTGACAAGATCGGGCAATCCACCCAGAACACGACCCCTCCCGATTATCCTATTTGTCATTTTCAGGGCGAAGCCCCCTGTCCAACTCGTGTCGAATAGACAAAAGTTGCATTCCTCCTCCTTTCAGCATATCAAACTGGTCTGTTTTGTTGTGTGGCATCAGGCGGGGGCATTGCCTGACACGCTCGGCTTGAATCGGGCAAACCATGAGATACGGAGAGAGAGTATGAAACGTCTTCTTTTGCTGCTGTGCGCTGTTGTCCTGTGTGCTTCCACGGCGTTTGCCGGAACGCCCGTCAAGGTAGCCCATGCCACCTGGGTCGGATACGGCCCTCTGTATATCGCCAGAGATCTCGGCTACTTCGGCGCAGAAGATCTGGACGTGGACCTAGTCATCATCGAGGATGAGGCGCAGTATGCCGCTGCCCTGGCTTCCAACAACATCGACGGCCTGGGCAACGTACTCGACCGCGAGGTCATCCACTACGCCAAGGGGACCGACGAGATCGTGATCTTCGGCATGGACGAATCCTCCGGCGGCGACGGCGTGGTCGCCTCTGCCGAGATCAAGACGGTGGCAGACCTCAAGGGCAAGACCGTGGGCCTGGACAAATCCTCCACTTCCTACTTCTTTTTCCTGAGCATCCTGGACAAATACGATGTGGCTGAAGAGGATATCGACATTCTGGAAATGGGCGCTTCCGATGCGGGCACCGCTTTCGTGGCCGGTCGGATCGACGCCGCGGTCACCTGGGAGCCTTGGCTCACCAATGCGAGCCAGCGTGAAGGCGGCCACGTCCTCGTCTCCAGCAAGGACATGCCCAAGACCATCGTCGACGTGTTCGTGCTCAACGGCGCCTTTGTCAAGACCCACCCCGAAGTGCCTGCAAAGATGACCAGGGCCTGGAACAAGGCCGTGGAATGGTACAAGGCCAACCCCGACAAGGGCAACGAAATCATGGCCAAGGCCATGGGTCTCGACGTCCAGGAAATGGCCGACATGGCCTCTGGCGTCACCTTCATCGGGGGGGAAGACAACAAGATTTTCTTCGACAAGACCGCCGAACACAGCGTTTATGAAGTGGCCGCTCGGGCCATCAGCTTCTGGAGATCCAAAGGCATCATCACCGAGGATGTGGACGTGAACAAGCTGATCTCCTCCGACTACGTCAACGCCGACTAATATGGATCGGCATACGTCAACAAAACGGACAGGGATGTGGCTTGCGGCCGCGTCCCTGTCCGCCGTTTTTGCCCTCTGGGCCGCAGCCGCCTATTCCGGCGCGGTCAAACCCCTGTTCCTCCCGCCACCGCACAAGGTCCTGTTGGCCTTCGGCGAGATGTACGAAGAAGGCATCCTCTTTTCCTACACCTGGGACAGCGTGTACCGGGTCATGGTCGGGTGGTCCCTGGCCGTGGTCTTCGGCGTGCCGCTGGGCATGCTCATCGCCACCTCCAGGCGTGCGGCGGCCGTTCTCGCCCCGCTCATGGAGTTTGCCCGCTACCTGCCCGTGGTGGCCCTGGTGCCGCTCACGCTGCTCTATTTCGGCATCGACGATACGCAAAAATTCGCCATCATTTTTCTCGGAACGTTTTTCCAGCTCGTACTCATGGTCGCCGACAGCGTGGCCTCGGTTCCAAACGACCTGAGCCGCGCCGCTGCCACCCTGGGCGCCAACACGGCCCAGACCTACAGGCTGGTCCTGTTCCCCGGCGCACTGCCGGGCATCATGGACGACCTGCGCATTACCGTGGGCTGGGCCTGGACCTATCTGGTCGTGGCCGAACTGGTGGCCGCCAACTCCGGCCTGGGATACATGATCCTGCGCGCCCAACGGTTCCTGGCCATCGACCGCATCTTCGCCGGTCTGATCATCATCGGGCTGCTCGGCCTGCTGACCGATTACCTCTTCAAGTTGCTGACGCGCATCATCACCCCGTGGAGCGAAAAACAATGAGCATGCTCGACATCCTCCGACTGGGGAAGGTCTTCGAATCCAGCAAGGAGCCGGTCGTTGCCCTGGAAGACATCAACCTGACCGTGGAGCGCGGCGAACTGGCGGTCATCGTCGGACCGTCGGGCTGCGGCAAGTCCACACTGCTCAACATTGTGGCCGGATTGGAACGGGAGACATCGGGACAGGCCGTACTTGAGGGCGCGCCCATAACCTGCCCCGGCGCGGATCGCGGCATGGTCTTTCAGTCCTATACGCTTTTCCCCTGGCTCTCGGTCCGCAAGAACGTGGAATTCGGTCTCCGCCTCAAGGGCGTCTCCGCAGCCGAACGCAGGACCGCGGCACGCAGATACCTGGATCTCGTCGGACTCGGCGACTTCGAGAACGCGCTGCCCAAGGAACTGTCCGGCGGCATGAAACAGCGGGTGGCCATTGCCCGCGTGCTGGCCAACAACCCGGTCATGCTGCTCATGGACGAACCTTTCGGCGCTCTGGACGCCCAGACCAGACTGCTGCTCCAGGAACTGCTCCTCGACGTCTGGCGGCAGGAGCAGACCACCATCCTCTTCATCACCCACGACATCGACGAGGCCATCCTGCTGGCGGACAACGTCTACATCATGTCCCGGCGTCCGGGCCGCATCAAGGCCAAAATCCCCATCGAGATCCCCCGCCCCCGCGACCACAGAAACACCCTGACCCCGGAATTCACCGCGGCCAAATCACACATCATGGAACTTCTCTGGGACGAGATTTCAAAAGAATAGCAAGTGCTACGGCGAGGGCCTGCAATAATCCGAATTAGCCTCTAGCAACCGCTGATAACCTCTCTTCTTCTATTGAAGAAAGAACGAGAGCCACACTCCTCTTTCGTCAAATTCTCAAACACCAAGCCCCCACCGTAGCTTTGCTGACGAGTTGTCCGAAGAATCAGGACCACCACTCAACAAAGTGTCTCCGTATTGATGGCCGTTGAATACGCATCGAACATCTGGTAACGGGGGTTGTGTTCAACTTAAAATGCTCCCGGAGGCATGATGCGGAAATTTATTTTGGCGGTAGCGACGTTGGTGGCTGTGTGCGTGTTTGTTGGGTGTGCGAGCCGGCAACATCTTCGGGATACGTGCATGAGACACAAACATCTTTACGTGGACCACGGGATGCCGACTATGGACGACGTAAACAGCACTCTTAACTATTGCCGCCATGCCATTGATGCCAATCCCGGAGATGAGGAACTAATCAGGGCCTACAACGAGATGTACCTGCGGTTCTACAATGAGGATGGCACGGTGAAATGAAAGCATTTATCCCCATTTATCTCCTCGGCGACCTTGCGACCTTCATCTATCTCATGGCGACCGATTGGAACGAGACTTCGGGCTTTTTCTCCCTGCTTGTCTGCTTTGTCGTGAACGTCTTTCTTGCGCAGATTTGGCCCATATATTGGGTTATTCTTCATTGGCTCTCCTAAGCCATATTTCAAAGAGCTGTTGACGAGATTTGAGATCAACCTAAAATGCTCCCGGAGGCATGATGCGGAAAATTATTTTGGCGGTAGCGGCGTTGGTGGCTGTGTGCGTGTTTGTTGGGTGTGCGAGCCGGGGCGAGAAGTATGCCAGTAGTCTCAAGTCAGACACAGAGAAAGTCCAAAAATGCCAGTCCTTGGCAAGGATTTGCACCTCCCCAGGTGCCTACCTTGGGAAGAGTCCCGGCGACATGGAAAACGCTATTGATTTATGTCAGGCCGTTGTTCGCCAGGTTCCCAATGATATTCGCCCATTGCTTTCGCTCATAGAGTTGCAAACTTACAAGGGAGACAAAAAGGGGGCTTGCAAAACCTATGCAGCATTACGTGAACGTGGGTATTTTGGTTCTGCCGGTGCGTTTTGCAACGATGACGGGAGTCTGAAGGAGTAACCTCCATTGTTTCCGTTCGTCATTTCCGTATTGCTCATTTTTTCCCAGAGTACATAGAGTGTAATCCTCTTGACGAGTTTTTAGACTAACTCGATATGTCAAAGAGCTGTTGACGCCGCTTTGCGTGCGCTCCAGCCGGAGCCGGATGGGGGGAACCATGTTTCGGGCCGGTTAAGCCAAATTCGACCGATTTGCGGGAACCGCCTTTCTTCGGCGATGTAGGCAAGGGATAAAACGGACAAATCCCAAATCCCGGTCGTGCGTCAGCCTCATTTCAAATACGCTCACAGCAATCCCCTTCGGACCACCGAACAGACGGCCCTGCATTGTTTGCGAGAACGTATCACGGAATTTTCGGGCAACAGGATTTTGTCGAAGAATGTCAAGGAAAAGCAACCAAAAGGCATAAAAAAGCAGCTTGACCAGTTTTGATAAAGGTCGGAACCCAGCTAAACAACAAGGGCGAAACAACATAAAAAGAAGCCCCGGAGACAACAACGTCCGGAGCTTCTTTCGAGCCTTTTACACAAAATTATCCACACTTCACCCCAAAACCCGACCAAAGAAAAAGGACCTACATTTACATGTAAGTCCTTGATCTTTAGTGGCGGAGCCGACGAGACTCGAACTCGCGGCCTCCGGCGTGACAGGCCGGCGTTATAACCAGCTTAACTACGGCTCCGCACTTATATAATAAAGGGTGTTAAGCGTACCCTCTATGTCAACGGTGGTGGGCGCTACAGGGCTCGAACCTGTGACCCTCGCCTTGTAAGGGCGATGCTCTCCCAGCTGAGCTAAGCGCCCGTAGGAAGAGTGTCTTTAGCTTGGCTCGGTTCACTTGTCAACCACATTTTTTTGCAGTTGCTTCGCAATGTTGCCCGAACCCTCTTCCGCGTTCAGCGAAGGGCATACTGCCCATACGGCTTTTTTTTGTCAACGGTTTTTCATAAAAATTGTTATCAGAGCAACAGGCTGAAATAATTTATTTATTTTGCGGACCACAGGAGCCTGTTCCCTTTTCTCGACAGCCACCCCAGGGAAAGACCCCGATAGTACAGGCCAACCGGCCCCTTGCCCTGTCGAAAAGAAATACTCTGGCCGGTAAAGAGCTGTTCAAGGAGTCCGGCCTCTTCCACGTCCAAAACATCGACGTCAGCCCTGGAAGCGTCCTCCGGCAACAGCACACGGGCCATTGGGCCGGGGATGAACTTCATTCTGTCGCCCTTGCCTGAGATCTTGCCCAGGGGAAAACCCTGCCACCGAACCGCACCCGGCACCATGGCCAGGGCCTGTTCGTGAAGGAAAAAGGCCTTGCCTCCGAAATCGTACACCTCGCCAGGGGGGAGTCTGGACATGTCCAGGCCATGGCCGCCGACCATGGCCGACAGCTTCAACCGGTTGCCGGGCAGTTCCCTTTTTTGCACACATTCACCCGTAGTTGCGCTCCCTGTGTCCTTCTTTCGGAACCGGGCCAGGAAAAACCCCTGCCCGTCCGAGTCCTCGGCCACGCGCAGGACGCCGGCCATACCCGGCAAAAGAGGCTCGCCAAAAACAAACCCCTTGGGCTCGGCAAGCGGCTCCAATTCAAGGTCAAGAAATTCCAAGGCCCATGTAACCTGCTGCTCGTTCTCTTCGATATTAGTTGTACAGGTTGAGTACAATACGACTCCACCGGGCTTGAGCATGGCCGTTGCCCTCTCAAGGAGCGTCTTTTGCAAAGCCACCAACGGAGCCGTCTTGGACCCGGACCACACTTCCATGACCTTGGGATTCTTGTCCACGGTCCCCCACCCGCTGCACGGCGGGTCGAGTTGGATATAGTCCCAGGTACAATCCTGAAACGGAAGGTCCTGCGCCATGGCCTTGGCTGTGACGGCGTTGACGGATCCGGTGCGGCGTAGGTTGGCCCTGAGCGTCCCCAATCGGTCGGCCGACGGCTCGGACGCGAACACGAATCCCTGCCGCCCCACCAACCGGGACAGCAGACTTGTCTTGCTGCCCGGAGCGGAGCACATGTCCAGGACACTTGCCCCGATCGGCGGGGCAAGGGTCAGCGGAGGCAACATGGAGGACCGATCCTGAATATAAACCAGGCCGAAACGAGCGGCCAAACTTTCACCAAGGGGAAACGGCTCATGGACAAGCTTGCGGGCGAATTCGTAGAACGGCTCGGGTTCAAAATCAAACCCCTGCGATTCCAGCAGGTTTTCCACGATAGGGATGGCCTGCTGCTCGCAGACAAGCCTGAAAGTTCTTCCGAAATAGGTCATGCAAACTCCCTGGACCGCCCTGAAAACCGACCGCCCGAACGCGATCCGGCCCGACCGGTCAAGGCAGCAATACCGGCTATCCATCGGCTAATCAACACTCTTGGCCCTTTGCATCCCGCCCGGAAACTGGTACAAGAGCCTGCCGTGCAGACATGCACAACATCAATAACATGAAATACTGGTTACCACCTATATTTGGAGGAATACATGACAAGACAACGCGTTATCAACGCCTTGGTCACCACATTGGCAATCCTGCTCATGGCTGCACCGGCCCTGGCCCAAGGTGCAAAGACGTTCGCAGTCCTTCCTTTCACCTACAACGGCCCACAGAAATACGAATACTTTTCCAAGGCGCTCCAGGCCAGCCTGGACAGCGACCTTGAATGGCTGGGACAGGTAGAACCTACCACCAAGAGTCTTGAAGGCATTGCCATTCCCACGGACAAGGGAGGGGCCCTCAATTCTCTCAGGTCGCTCGGCGTTGATTACCTCGTCTACGGCGATATCGCAGTCCTCGGCAAAAAAGCCCACGTCAAGATCGAGACGGTCAGCCAGGACGGTAATTCCTGGCTCAAAAAAGGCGAAATGCCCATAGACGAGATCACTTCCTGGCTGGATGCACAGGGCAAGGCCATTCAGGGCGATGCATTCAACCGTCCCGGCTACGGCACGGCGGAGACAGCCGTGGTTCAAGAGAACAAAAAGGTCATAACCAAAGCACCGACGAACTCCCCCTTCATCACCGCCGACGGAGAGCAGTACAGGACAGACACCCTGAATCCGCAGTTCCGCTATGAAGGCGGTACCGAAACCGAAGGCCGCTGGAGAAGCCAGACCCTGCCCTTCTTCTCCTACGGAATGAGCATAGCTGACGGCGATGCTGACGGCCGCAACGAAGTCTTCATTCTCCAAGAATCAGCCATCTCCGCTTACCGCGTCAAGGATGACAAGCTGCAGCACCTGACCACTTTCGAGATGCCGGCCAACACCATGAACATCCGGCTTGAAATCGCCGACCTGAACCGTGACGGCATGCCGGAATTCATTATCGGGGGCTACCAGTTCGAAAGCCAAGGCGGCCTCCGGGCGCCCAGGGGCACACCGCGCTCCAGCATCCTTTCCTTTGACGGCGGGAAGTTTAAATACATTGTAAAAAGTTACGACAAATTCCTCGGCCTTCTCCGCATCCCCCCGACCTTTATGCCCATCCTGGTCGCCCAGAACAAAGGCCAACGCAACCTTTTCGACAAGCACGTCATGGAAGCTTTCATCAAGGGAGATGACGTCCATCTTGGGCAGGAAATCAAATTACCGCCTTTCGGCAACGTCTATAATACAATATATCTTCCTGACGGCCTGGGTTACAACTATGTCGTCATCAGCGACAAGCACAAGCTCGTGACCTACAGCCAGAGTTTCGAACGGCTCAACGAGACCGATCAGACATTCAACAGTTCAGGCATCGCCATCGAAACCGCAGACAAGATGATCGGCATGGGCGGCGGCCCTACAGAAGAACACGGCATCACCTACAACATCCCGTTCAGGATGATTACCGCCCCCCTGAGCTCGACCACCAAGTATGAACTCCTGGTCAACAAGGACGTCTCGGCCGCAGCCCAGGTCTTCCAGAACTACAAGTACTATACCCAGGGAGAAATCCACTCCCTGGTCTTTGATCAGGTAGGCATGAACCTGGCCTGGAAGACCCGCCGCATCAAGGGGCAGGTCTCCGACATCGCCCTGGCCGACCTGAACAACGACGGCAACAAGCAACTGTGCGTGCTGGTGAATACCTTTACAGGAGTCGGATACGGCAACCGCAAGACCGTGTTGCTGGCTTATGCTCTGAACCTCGAATAACCAACGGCGACCAAGCCGTCTGCAACCATACGTACTCCCAAGGAGAGAGAGTGATGCGAAAACCGCTGAGCCTGCTGGCGTCCGCCCTGGTCCTGACCTGCCTTCTGGCAGCCACGGCCCTGGCCGGAACCACCGTGACCTATGCCAACTTCCCACCCGCCAAGACCTTCCCCTGCATCCAGATGGAGCAGTGGAAAACCGAGGTGGAAAAACGCACGGGCGGTGAACTGGCTGTGCAGACCTTCCCCGGCTCCACCCTTCTGGGTGCCAAGAACATGCTCCGGGGAGTACAGACCGGCCAGGCCGACATCGGCTGCATCTCCATCCCCTATTACCCCGGCGTGTTCCCGCTCATGTCCGTGGTCAACCTGCCCGTGGCCTTCACCTCCACCGAGGTAGCCAGCCTGGTCATGTGGGATCTGTTCCAGAAATACCAGCCTGCTGAATTCAAGGACGTCAAGGTCCTGACCCTGTTCACCTCGGCCCCGTCCCAGATCATGAGCAAGGTGGCCATCAAGAGCCTGGCCGACTTCAACGGCGTGGAACTGCGAGCCTCCGGCTCCATCCTGCAGATTCTCAGCGGCCTGGGAGCCCAGGGCGTGGGAATGCCCATGTCCCAGACCCCGGAAGCCTTGCAAAAGGGCGTGGTCAAAGGCTTGGTTTCCTCATTCGATGTGCTCAAGGACTTCAATTTTGCCGAGAGCTGCCGTTTTGAGACCATCACCAACCTGCCGGTGTATCCCTTTGCCGTGATCATGAACAAGGACAAATGGGAAGCCCTTCCGGCAGACGTCAAGAAGGTACTGGACGATCTGGGCCGGGAACAGGCCCAATGGACCGGCCAGTATCTGGACAACCACATCAAGGATTCCCTGGCCTGGGCCAAGGAGAAGTACCAGGTGGAAGTCTTTGAACTGACCGCCGAGGAACAAGCGGAAATCAAGGGCCGCGGCGAACCCCTGATCAAAGACTGGAAGGCCGAGGCCACCTCAGCCGGACTGGATGCAGACGCAATCCTGGCCGACATGCTCGCCCTCAAAACCAAGTACGAATCCAATTAACGCAACCCCTCAGCGCCTCCGCAAGCATGCGGAGGCGCTTTTTTTGGAATTTACCATGATAGATTTTCTGGACAAAGCAAGCGGCACGATCGCCAAAGCCCTGACCGGACTGGCCGGTCTGTTTCTCGTGTCCATGATGCTCCTGGCCTGCGCCAACATGGTGCTCCGTGCCGTGTGGGCACCCGTGCAGGGCACGTTCGAACTCATGGGCTTCCTGGGAGCCGTGGTGGCCGCCTTTTCCCTGGCCTTTGCCCAGCGCTCCAAGGCGCATATCGCCGTGGGCATCCTGCTTGCCCGATTCCCTGCCCCGGTCCGCAGACTGACCGATGCCGCCACCAGCGGCGTGTCCTGCGGCTTCTTCGTCCTGGCCGGGCTGGAAACAGGGAAATGGGCCGCGTTCCTGGTACAGACCAACGAGGTCTCCGAAACGCTTCAGGTCGTCTATCACCCGTTCGTGTTCGCCGCAGCGGCAGGCTGCCTCGCCCTGGCCTTTGTCCTGGCCGTGGATACCCTTAAAATCCTGACCGCTGAGAAGGTGGCATAATGGACCCGATCACCGCTGGCATCTTCGGCACTTTTCTGCTGCTGGCCGCCATCTTCCTGCTGCGCATCCCCGTGGCCTTTGCCATGGGCCTCATCGGATTCGGCGGCTTTGCCTACGTCCTCAACTGGAACGCGGCCACGGGCATGCTCGGCACAGAGCTGTGGAACGTCTTTTCCAACTACGGCCTGACCGTAATCCCGCTCTTCATCCTCATGGGCCAGATCTGCTTCTATTCCGGGGTCAACGAAAGGCTCTACAAGTCCGCCTATGCCTGGATGGGCGAAATCCGGGGCGGCATCGCCATGACCACGGTCCTGGCCTGCGCCGGGTTCTCCGCCATCTGCGGTTCCAACTCGGCCACTGCGGCCACCATGAGCACCGTGGCCCTGCCCGAGATGAAAAAATTCAATTACAACCCGATTCTTTCCACCGGGTCTGTGGCCGCAGGTGCGACACTCGGCGTGGTCATCCCCCCGAGTGTGGTGCTCATCATCATAGGATTGCAAACCAGCCAGTCCATTGCCCAGCTCTTTGTGGGCGGCATGGTACCCGGTGTCCTTCTGACCACGCTTTTTCTCGCCACCATCTGGTATCTGTGCAGGAAAAACCCCACCTGGGGACCGGCCGGACCCAAGACCACCTTTGCCGACAAACTCCGGTCCCTGCCCGGCTCCATCGAAATGGTCATCCTGTTCTTCCTGGTCATGGGCGGACTGTTCCTCGGATTCTTCACACCCACCGAGGCAGGCGCGGCCGGTGCGGCCCTGGCCCTGATCATCTCCCTGGTCTCGGGCCAGATGAGCTGGAAGAAATTCCATCTGGCCGTGAACGACTCCCTGAAAATCTCCTGCATGATCATGGTCATCATGCTCGGCGCGGTCATCTTCGGCCGATTCCTGGCCGTGACCCGCCTGCCGTTCGAGGCCGCAGACTGGGTGGCCGGACTGCCCATACCGCCCATGGTCATCATCATGGTCATCTGCCTGATCTACGTCATCGGCGGCATGGTCATGGACGCCCTGGCCCTGCTCCTGATAACCATCCCCATATTCTTCCCTGTGGTCACGGCCATGGGGTATGACCCGCTCTGGTTCGGCATTCTCATCACCGTGGTCACCACCCTGGGCGCCATCACCCCGCCTGTGGGGGTCAACACCTTCATCGTGGCCTCCATGGCCAAGGACGTACCCATGACCGACGTGTTCAAGGGCGTGTCCTACTTCGTGGCCGCCTACATCGTGTGCGTGGCCCTCATGATGCTTTTCCCCGCCATAGTCACTTTTCTACCGAGCTTGATGTAGGGACAGCCTATCGGAATCCCCGCCGAAGACGGCGTTAAAAAGTTTTGAAGGGGGAGTCCAGAGGGGGGAACTTTTTCAAAAGTTCCCCTCTCTGGCCGCCGGAGGCATTCCCCCGATGACACTTGCCAATGGGGAAGCAGGGCCGTATAGTTATTAAATGTCCGCTTCCCTTGGCAAAAAAATCCTCAGATGGACGGTGCTCATCACGCCGTGGCTGCTTGCGTTCGCACTGGCTGCGGGATGGGGGCTGACACTGTGGACTCCGGGGTATCTGGAGCAACTAGTGCCCAAGCTGGCCAGCGACATGGGGTTGTCCCTGACCGAATTCAACATCCGCAACGCCGGGTTGTTCTCGGCGGACATCGGCCCGGTGCAACTGGGTTATGGCAACAAGGGATTGCGGCTGGCCAATGTACACGTCACCTACACCCCGGCCTCGCTTAAACTGGGACGGGTGAACTCCGTTGAACTGGACGGCGTGAGCCTGTCCTGTGCCTATGACGGCAAAACCTTCACCCTGCCGATCCTTGACCTCCTGCCCGAATCCGAGGGTGACCCTTCGGATAATGCCATCCCGGAACTCCCGCTGGACACACTGGTCATTCGGGAATCCACCCTGTTTTGCGACTTGGGCGACCGCTCTCTGTCCATCCCGTTTTCCGCCGACATCGGCCCCGGGGAGTCCCTCGATTTCACGGCCACGCTCAGACCTCGCGACCAAATGATCTCGGTCACGGGAACCCTCGGTCCCACCCTCGACGACTTGGCTCTGACCGTCAAAACAGATGCCTTGGATCTGGGAGCCTTTGCCGACGTCCTCCCTATTCCCGTGGCCGGGCTGGTGGACCTGGACATGCAGACCGAACTTGACCTGAACCGGCCTGAGGAACTCAAGGCTAAGTTTGACGCGGCCATGAGCGAATGCGACCTGAGCGCTCTCGACGTGGAGTTGGTCAAGGGCGCGGTTCTCAAGATCAAAGGATCGATTGCCGAAAAAACCGTCAAGTATTCCCTGGACAGGGTCTCCCTGGCCGAACCCTATCCGGTCACCCTCGACATCCCTGCGGGCACACTGGACGAAGACTCCATCTCGGCCCAATTCTCCCTGGCAGGAGCCGGCGTCGAGATGGGTGGTCGATTGGACGCGGACCGACTGCAAGACGACAGCGGATTGTGGGACATCTCGTTCACTGCCGCCAATCCCGACAATCTGACAGTGCAGGCAGCCGGGCGAACCATCGGGCTGGCCGGTTTCATCTTCTCCCTGCACGGCCTGGCAGGACCGGACTCGGCAGACGTGGTTCTCAACTGCGGAACACGCGCAGTCAAATTCAGCAATCTCGGGTTGAGCTCAGGGGCCATGCGCCTGAATCTGCCGCTTAAATGGCCCGCACCCAAAAGCCACCTCCCTGGCAACATACGCATGTCGGACCTCAACCAGGGCAAGCACCGACTCGGCAACGTGACCGCCCAAATCCGCCAGCAGGGGACGGACCTGGCCTATGACGGCACCCTGTTCACCGAGCTTCTGCCCGGTCTGCGCGTCCCGTTCTCCGGGCAGTCGTCCATGGTCCGCAACCACACGGACATCACGTTCAGAATGAATGACTACCCCATCCCCGACGGATTCGACCCGGCCACGCTGACGCCGGACATGGCAGGTCTCATCCTGACAGGAGTACTCAAGGGAACCGGAGGACTCCTGATAGATGAAAACGGCATAGAGAGCTGGCTGGGGGTATTCTTCACCAACGGCAGCCTGCACTTTACCGAGGGCAAGACGGCCATTCAGGGCATCAACCTCGCCTTTGAAACGCCGGACATCCTCTCGCTGCGCAGCGCCCCGGCCCAGCGCCTGACCTTCGATTCCCTCCAGGCCGGAGACATCATCCTGAGCAACGGCGAGATCATCTACCAACTCGAGCCAAAGGGTTCCGTGCTGGTGGAACAGGCCGGGTTCGACTGGTGCGGCGGCCATGTCTCAAGCCGGTCCTTCCGGGTGGTACCGGCTTCAAAGGAATACAAGGTGACCCTGTTCTGCTCGGAACTGCGGCTCTCCGAAATTCTTTCCCAGCTCGGACTGGCCAAGGCCAAGGGCGAAGCCGCCATGTCCGGCGAACTGCCCGTGAGCTGGAAAAACGGGAAAATTTCGTTCAAGAGCGGATTTTTGCACTCGACACCGGGCGAAGGGGGGACCATACAGGTGGAGGCCATGCAGGATCTGGTGGCGTCCATCCCCGAAGGCACGCCCCAGCGGGGACAGATCGAACTGGCCCAGGCTGCGGTCAGGGATTTCGAGTACAAGTGGGTGCGCATCAAGGCTGACACCGTGGGCGAAGACCTGTTGGTGCGCCTCTCGGTAGACGGCAAGCCAGCCGGGACACTGCCCTTTGTCTACAAGCGGGAATTCGGCGGTTTCATGCGCGTCACCGGAGACGTCAAAGGCTCCAATTTCCAGGGCCTGCGCCTGGACGTGAATTTCAGCGTACCATTGGACCGCATTTTGCTGTATAAGGACATCACCCGTATGATCGAATAGGGAGAACCGAATCATGACACGAACATTTTCTTTGATGGCCTGCCTCCTGCTGCTTATAAGCTGGGGCTGTTCCACCAGCCACAGGGTGGAAGTGGCCCCTGTGGAAGTCAAACCCATCCACATCACCATTGACGTAAACGTCAAGGTTGACAGGGCATTAGACGATTTCTTCTCCGACATCGACGAAGCCCCAGATGCACCGGAGGCAACCAATGCGAAATAAGACCCATCTCATCGTCATTCTCATCCTGACGGTCTGCGTCCTGGGCAGCACGGCCATGGCCCAAGGACTCAAGGACCGGATGATCGCCCGCAAGCCCGCCGTGGCCGCATTGCTGGACGACGGCACCGTGGGCGAAAACAACCAGGGCTTCCTCGCCTTCCGGGGTGCCCAGAAACAGGCCGACGTGGTCGCCGCCGAGAACAAGGACCGGGCCAGCGTGTATCAGGCTATTGCCCAGAAGACCGGGACCACCCCGGATCTGGTCGGTCAACGGCGTGCCACCCAGATTGCCGAAGACGCCGACCCCGGCACCTGGCTCCAGGACCCCGACGGCCACTGGTACCAGAAGTAACTCAAGAACTCCGGCCCCCCCACTCCGCGAAGCGGCACCAAAAAGTTTGGGAAAGCGAGGGATGAGGGGGGGGGGCCGGGGGCACTCTCCCCCACATGTCCGAAGCCCAATTCATCACAGTTACCCAGGCCGAATCCGGCCAGAAGCTGCTCCAGTTCCTGGAACGGCGGCTGACCGGCGATGTGCCGCGCTCGGCCATCCAGCGATGGATTCGCAAGGGACAGGTCCGGGTGGACAAGGGGCGCAAAAAACCGTTCGACCGCATCCAGGCCGGACAGACGGTGCGCATCCCACCCTACACGCCGGGTGAGATCGCCCCTGTGACCGAAACAGGCTCTCTGGTGATCGTGCATGAGGACAATGACCTGATCGCCGTTGCCAAACCCGTCGGCCTGGCCGCCCACGGCGGCGACAAGATCACGGACTCGGTGGTCGCTCGCCTGAATGCCCGCTACGCGGGCGCGAATTTCATGCCCACCTTGGCCCACCGCCTGGACCGGGACACCTCGGGGCTGCTCCTGGCAGCCAAGAGCTACGAATCCCTGCGCACCCTTAATGACCTGTTCGCATCGGGCGGCGTGGGCAAGCTCTACCTCGCCTGGGTCAACGGCCAATGGAGCGAGCCGAGCGTGGTCCTGCTGGAAGACGTCATGGAGAAATCAGGCGCGCCCGGCAGTGAACGGGTGCAGACCGGATCGGGCAAGACCGCCCTGGCCAAGGTCATGGGGCTGATTTTCGACTGCAAGCAAAGTCTGGTAGCCGTCCGACTGCTCACCGGGCGCACCCACCAGATCAGGGTCCAGCTCGCATCAAGAGGCCACCCGGTGGTTGGCGACGGAAAATATGGGAAAGGCCAGGCACGCGGCCCCATGCGCCTGCACTGCGCCGCCATGCAAATCAAGGAAATGACCCTCACCCTGGCACCGCCCTGGACCGGCAAATGGGAAGCGCCCGCAGACGCACTGCAGGAGGCGCTCGGCCTGTTGTACGATTAAACCGGTCCGGCTGTCAGTGGATGACTATGGCCGCATCCGCCTTGCTGTCGAACCCGGCGACAGCGTCGAGACTCTCGGCAAGGAAAGCCTCAGAGTTCTCCCAATGGCCGCACCCTCCGGCATCATCGGCACAGGACAGAATCTTGAGCGCCGCCACACCGTCCGAGTCCAGGGTTATGACGTACGCCCTGACCAATTGACAGAACCGGGGCAAAAAAACCGCCTTTGGAGGATAGGCCGTAACACCCGTGGCCGGGGCCTTGATCTGCCGCCTGTCAAATTTTCGAACACATCGCGGGGCAACGTGCGACGAGCACCGACGAACCGTCTTCGGCCTTGAACAGATATCCCTTGACGTTCACGCCCATGAATTCCCGATCAACCCGCTGTTCATAGACACAACCGCCGCCGACACTCAAGGACACGGACCGCCAGGAATCGACTCGGGTATAGGTGATCACTTCGCCTGCCCGGTCCTCCGTCAGGCTGCTTTTGACTGCGCACCCAGAGGACATGAATACCGCCCCCGTCAAAAGAACCAGCAGGATTTCACGCAATCGTTCCTTTTCTTCACATTCTCAACCGATGTATTTGGAATCATAGCCTATAGGCAGGGTGGGTCAACAGGCAGACCGCTCCTTGCCGGACAATCTTGCGGACGCGAAGGAAAACAGGTATGTAGATTAAGTCTAGAAAAAAAATGTGAGGTATTTCATGCATCGTATCATTTCTCTATTCATGCTCCTGGGCCTGCTCGGCACAAGCATCCTGTCTGGCGGCTGCACAGCCTACAACGTGGCCGTGGAAGAACGCAGTGTGGGAGATTACGCGAACGACGAGAAAATCACCTTCATCATCGAGAAGGATTTTCTTGCCGACGATCTGGTAAAATACATGGATTTCGATGCCTCCAGCTATGAAGGGCTGGTCTATATCGTGGGCGAATACGAATCCCGCGCCCAGGTGGACCGCGCCGTCAAGATCGCCAAGGCCGTGGACGGCGTCCGCACGGTGACCACCTACATGCTGCCCAAGCGAGTCAACGACAGTTGCGGCACCACCGACAACCTTGATCTTTATGCCAGGCTCAAAAGCGACCTGGTAGCAGACAAGAACATATGGTCCACCAACATCGAGATCAAGACCATCCAGTGCAACATCGTCCTGCTCGGAGTGGTGGGATCCACTGCGGAAAAGGAACGGATCATCGACTACGCCAACAAGGTGCCGGGCGCGCGCTCGGTCAAATCCTACCTGAGAGTCAAGAGATAGGCCTGGAGGGGGCGGCATGACGGCACACAGAGATATGTCTCGCATCCGCCCACTCCTGCTTTCCGCCTTGTTGCTGGCCTGCTGGGCCTTCCTGCCCGCCTGCGCCGCAAAGTCGCCTGCCCCGGTCCCGCCCGAGGCGGTGGTGCGCAGTCAGCCAGCCTCGCCCAAGGCCACAAAAATCATCCGCCTGGCCCGATCCATGGTGGGTGCGCCCTATAAATGGGGCGGCTATTCACCCAGGACCGGATTCGACTGCTCCGGTCTGGTCTGGTTCGTATACTATCAAAACGGCATCAACCTGCCCCGCATGGCCAGTCAGCAATTCGGCACGGGCACGCCGACCGATCGAAGCGACATGCGCCCCGGCGATCTCGTTTTCTATCAGGTGGACAAGAAGGGAAAATCCCTGCATGTGGGCATCGTCACCGACCGGGGCACCTTCGTGCACGCCCCCAGTTCCGGGAGGCAGGTCATGGAATCGAGCCTGAACACGCCTTACTGGTTCGAGCACTACCTGGGCACCCGTCGGGTGTTCTAGTCCCCTTCTGAAGTTTCTTTCGGAGGCTTTTTCCCAAAACGCAGGCTGTCCCGAACCTTTCTGGCGCGGTCCTCGACGGACTTTCCGGTGGACCGCAGCATCCCCTTGGCCCTGCCTGCGACCGCATCCACTCGGGCCTCGGCCTTTTCCAGGACCGGACCGACCTCACGGGTCACACTCCGGGCCGCTTCTCCGACCTTGCGAACCGACCGCTTGATCTCAGTGGCCGCCCTGTCCACGGCCTTATCCACGCCATCCACCGCCGACCGGGTGGAATCCGTCACTCCGCGCCCGGCGGACCTGGCCGAATCCTTGACCCCGCGCCCCACGAACTTGGCTCCCGAACCCACGCTTCCCGCCGCACCGGTCACGGTCCGGCCCATTGACTTGAACGCCTTTTTGGCCCCGTTTTTCACGGCCCCGGAAGACCCCTTGACCAACAGTCTGGTCACCTGGGTCACGGTCTCGCCGGAAATGGACATGAACATTCCCGCAGCCTCCAGAGTGGCACTGCGACGCATGGCCCCCTTGGCGTTCAGGTCGAGACTCATGTAGTTGCGGGCCACGATGCCGCAGCGCATGGCCAGCAAGGCATTGGTGGAGCCGCTCAGGATGGAGCTGGTCACGGTCCCGGCCACGGCTTCGGCTCCGGGCATGGCCCCCAGGGCCGACCCGGCCACCAGCGGTCCCATCAGCTCATGCACGTATTCCTCGATGCCGAATTCCTCGATGCTGCCCGCCAGAAAAGACGTGACCGCGATATTGACGTACAGATTGACCAGTTCACGGTAATGCGGCCGCTGGCAGTAGAGCTTGGAAATGCGCCAGGCCAGCCTGGAGATGAGGAAGAGGACCACCAGGGAATCGAGACGACCGTTCTGGGATACGGCAGAACCGATAAAGACCCTTTTGGCCGTGCTCCGAATCTCCTCATCCGCCTTGGCCTTGAGATATGCCAGTCCGGCTTCCAGGTCGGCCTCGTCACGCACGCGGATGTTTGCCACTTTGAGGATGCGGTTTCGGGACAGCCTTTTCACCAGTTCCTGTTTGAAACGGACCATGTCCTCGGGCGAGGGGTCGGCGTGAACCAGGATGGGCCGGGGCCGCACCAGAAGCAGCGCCGCCCACCAGCCCACAGACCCCACCACTGCCGCCAGCAATATCCAGAATGTCCACGGGGCCAGAGCAGGGTTGATCCGTCCGGCAAAATCCGACAACCCGACGATGCAGTCAAAGAGAAAGGCGAAAAACGCCCCCACGACGATGATGCCGACAATGGTCAGAAAATTCTTCATCTGTTTGGACATGATTCCTCCACGGACATCATAAGTCCGGGATTACGAATGGCAAAGCCCAAAAAGGCCACTCCCCGGGGAGCGGCCTTTGATGCCAGGAAAGAGGCAGCCGTTATTCCTTCGGAATCAGCGGTTTGTAATACATGCCGATCTTGATGCGGTCCGTGGAGTACTGGCTCTTGAGCTTGATCCTGAGGTCCTCGGTTTCCCACCTGTATTCGTCCCAGCCGTCGGATTTCTTGTGGTCGGGCAGGCCGTAGCTGTCCATGAGCAGGGACACCACTTTTTTCACATCCTTGGCCTTGTCGATCTCCACCAGGGTGGTGAAGAGCTTCCCTTCACGGAAACCATAACTGACGTGCGCGCCCTGAACCTTGAAGATACCGCACGGTTCAACCTTGGTGACCGTGTAGAACTTCACGCCACCGGCTAAATGGGAAAAGGTGATCTCCTCCACGGCGGAGATAGGCGCGCCCCAGGGAATGGCCTTGCACTCCTCCGCCGCAGGGGAGGTCGAGACAAAGGCCAGCACCAGCATGATAGTGAAAAACAGTACGCGAATGTTCAAACCAGGCTCCTTGATCGTTTGTTCGGATCACATGTTGTTACACTTTCCCGGATGCACTGTCCTGTGTCAACCGTTCGTTTTCGTTCCCTTGTAGGTGAAGGCATTCTTATCCATGGTGAAATAGCTCCCCCGGTCTATGCCCACGGCCTTGCCGCAGACGCAATAGACCTTGCCGTCACGCTCTTCCATGTTCCAGACCTTCTGAATACGGTCCTTGTGGCAGCGGTGCACTTCTCCCTGGCCTATCTTGTGATACTTCCAGAGCTTGCGGCGGCAATCGGCACATTTGAGCGTGAGCATGACGAACGGGCTATATCTGATCGAACTGCACGGTCTCGATTTCCGGGAAATCCCCCAGGCTCTTGGCAATACCTGCCTGGAGAAAGGAATCAACCCACCAGAAGATATTGTTCTTGCGGACCTGGTCCCGAAGCTTGGACATGTGGCTCCGGCGTTCGTCCTTTTCCCAGTGCAGGGCGCGATGCAGCGCCTTGGCCACCCCTTCCATGTCGTAAGGGTTGACCAGATAGGCATGCCGCTGGAGCTGGGCCGCGGCCCCGGCGAATTCACTCAGGACCAAGGCGCCGCTTTCGGAATTGTTGCAGGCGCAGTATTCCTTGGCCACCAGGTTCATGCCGTCGCGCAGGGGAGTGACCAGCCCGATGTCGGCCGCCGCATAGTAGGCCACCAACTTGTCATGGGGCAGACTGCGATAGAGATATTGCACCGGCACCCAGCCCGGATAGGAAAATTCGCCATTGACCCGCCCCACCAGTTGTTCGATCTCCGTGCGCAACTCCTTGTATTCGTCCACCTCCTCGCGACTGGGAACCGCTATCTGAATGAAAACGACATGCCCCTGGAGATCGGGATAGCTGCGCAACAGGGTCTGGATGGAGCGGATACGCTCCGGGATGCCCTTGGTGTAATCCAGCCGATCCACACCGAGAATGATCTTCCGATGGTGCAGGGCTTCCTTGAGGTCGAACGTTTGCCGGGCCACCTCCGGCCGCTTGGCCATCTCGGAAAACTGGTTATAATCTATGGAAATGGGGAACGCGCCCAACCGGAAGGAGCGGGAGCCCATGTTCACGGTCACCACCGCGCCCCGTCCCTCGACCTTGGCCCCGGGCATGAGACGCTGAAGGCAGCCCACGAAATTGCGCCGGTCCTGAGCGGTCTGGAACCCCACGAGATCGAACTCGGTCAGGGCCTGGATGAGCTTTGCCCGCCAGGGGAGCTTCATGAAGATGTCGGGCGGCGGAAAGGGAATATGCAGGAAAAATCCTATATTCCGCTTCACCCCCATGCTCTTGAGAAAAAAGGCCTGGTGCATGAGGTGATAATCCTGAACCCAGATGTAGTCCTCGTCCGTGGTTGTACGGGCCACCACCTCGGCGAACTTGAAATTGACGTCAAGATAGGACCTCCAGTACCGGGGGTGGAACCGGCAACGGGATTGCAGGTCATGGAACAGCGGCCAGATGATTTCATTGGAAAAACCGTAGTAGTACCCCTCCACCTCCTCTTCGGTCAGGGACACGGTGCACAGATCATAGCCGGCTTCATCGGAAAAATCGGCCAGCAATCCTTCCACGTCCACGTCCGGGTTGGCCGCTCCCGACCAACCTATCCAGACTCCACCTCGATTCTTGAGCACCGGGGCCATGGCCGTGACCAGGCCGCCGGACCCTTGCTGCACTTTCCAAACACCATCCTGCTGTTTGAGCGCGGCCGGAAGTCGATTTGAGACCACCACCAGTCTTCGTAATCCGGTTTCCATGCCCTGCTATCCCCCTTGTGACTTTCTATAATGATTTTATTTACCAATGATTGTTATCGTTCTTTTGACAGGATATCAACCGCGCCTCCGAACAGAGTCGGGAAAATGTACCCTTCCCTGTTGACATGCCCCCTCCCGTGCTTATCTCTTGCCGCAGTCGACATCACACGCCGCCTATTTTCAGCGGTGAAGAGATCATAAGGAGAATATTCATGGGTTTGAAACCATTGCATGACCGCGTCATCGTCAAGAGAAAAGAGAAAGAGGACAAGACCGCCGGGGGCATCTACATCCCGGATTCAGCCAAAGAGAAGCCGCAGAACGGCGTTGTCATGGCTGCCGGTCCCGAATGCAAAACCGTCAAGGACGGCGACATCATCCTGTTCGCCAAGTATGCCGGAAGCGAATTCACCATGGACAGCGACGAGCTGATCATCATGCGTGAGGACGATATCCTGGGCGTTTTCGCCTAACTCTGCCCGAGAAGGTTTGCCCGCGTCGAGGCTCACGATTCCGACCTGCCGCGCAGAAGAATCTGCACTTTGGCCTTGAGTCCTTCCCTCGCCCGGCATCCGGCTTTTCGAGCAGTTTTGTACCGGTTGAAGAACACAAAAGATTGAACCTGAATTTATAGGATTGAGCACAATGGCAAAAGCAATTGATTACACAGCGGTCGCCCGCGAGGGCATGCAGAGAGGCGTCAACATCCTGGCCAACGCCGTCAAGGTCACTCTCGGCCCCAAGGGGCGCAACGTCATGCTGGAAAAGACCTGGGGCGCTCCTCAGGTTACCAAGGACGGCGTAACCGTTGCCGAAAAGATCGACCTGGAAGACAAACTGGAGAACATGGGCGCACAGATGGTCAAGGAAGTCGCCTCCAAGACCAACGAGATCGCCGGTGACGGCACCACCACCGCCACCATCCTGGCCCAGATCATCTTCAACGAGGGCGTGAAGCTGCTGGCCGCCGGCCGCAATCCCATGTCCATCAAGCGCGGCATCGACATGGCAGTAGCCGCAGTGGTCGAAGAACTGGATGCCATGGCCAAGCCGGTCAAGAAGAGCTCCGAAATCGCCCAGGTCGGTGCCATCTCCGCCAACAACGACATCACCATCGGCGACATCCTGGCCCAGGCCGTGGAAAAAGTCGGCGACAACGGCGTCATCACCGTTGAGGAATCCCAGGGCCTGACCACCGAACTGGACGTGGTCGAGGGCATGCAGTGGGACAACGGCTATCTCTCCCCTTATTTCATCAACAACCAGGAAAACCAGAGCGCCACGTACGAAAACCCGTTCATCCTGGTTTCCGAAAACAAGATTTCCAGCATCAAACCGCTGGTCCCCATCCTGGAGGCCGTGGCCAAGGCAGGCCGTCCGTTGCTCATCATAGCCGAGACCGTTGAGAACGACGCCCTGGCCGGTTTGACCATCAACGCCATGCGCGGCGCCCTCAAGGTCTGCGCGGTCAAGGCCCCCGGCTTCGGCGACCGCCGCAAGGACATGGTCCGCGACATCGCCATCATGACCGGCGCCACCCCGGTTTCCGAAGACACCGCCGTGACCCTGGAGTCCATCAAGCCGCAGGATTTCGGTACCGCCAAAAAAGTGGTGGTGGACAAGAACAACACCCTGATCGTGGACGGCGCCGGTGACAAGAAGGCCATCAAGCTGCGTTGCGAAGAGATCGCCAACATGGCCAAGAA
Organism: Pseudodesulfovibrio sp. S3; assembly: GCF_004025585.1. Classification (NCBI taxonomy): domain Bacteria; kingdom Pseudomonadati; phylum Thermodesulfobacteriota; class Desulfovibrionia; order Desulfovibrionales; family Desulfovibrionaceae; genus Pseudodesulfovibrio; species Pseudodesulfovibrio sp. S3. The sequence goes on along the minus strand of NZ_QTZO01000005.1, from coordinate 65,746 downwards.
CGCCACCAGCGACTACGACCGCGAGAAGCTCCAGGAACGTCTGGCCAAGATGGTCGGCGGCGTGGCCGTGATCAAGGTCGGCGCGCCCACCGAGATCGAGATGAAAGAACGCAAGGACCGCGTGGAAGATGCGCTCAACGCCACCCGCGCAGCCGTTGACGAAGGTATCGTCCCCGGCGGCGGCACCGCCCTGGTGCGTGCCGGAAAGGCCCTCAAGGCCCTCAAGGGTGCCAACGACACCGAGCAGGCAGGCATTGACATCATCATCCGCGCCATTGAAGAGCCGCTCAAGCAGATCGCCAACAACTGCGGCCTTGAAGGCACCGTCATCGTGGAAAAGGTCAAGGAACTGAAGGGCAACAACGGCTTCAACGCAGCCACCGGCGAATATACCAACCTGGTCACCGCCGGAGTCATCGACCCCAAGAAAGTCACCCGCATCGCCTTGCAGAACGCCGCGTCCGTGTCCAGCATGTTGCTGACCACCGAATGCGCCATCTCCGAGGCTGTGGCGGAAACCGAGTAACACCGTTTTCCGAACCGACCGATATTCAAGGCCGGGCGCTCACGCGCCCGGCCTTTATTCTTTCCCGGTTGTCCTCGGCAGAGCAAAACGCTAGGATTCGTTCATGTCGTTCTTCTCCAAACTGGTCCGGCCCTGTCGCAAAGGCGAAAAGAATTTCCAACGCGGCCGTGCGGCCGAACAGCGCAGCGACTTTGTCAAGGCCAAGCAATACTTCACAGAAGGTGCGGCCGCCTTTGACGAACACCTGGCAGAGATAAACGCCAAAAACGAACGCCCCAGACCTTCCCACATGGTCATGGCGGGTATCTGCTACACCCGCACAGGTCGGTATGCCGATGCCCTGCGCATCCTCGACGACTGCATCGAGGCAAAGGACATCCCGGACGCCTTCCTGAACGCGGGCTATGCAGCGGCCAAGTCGGGCCAGGCGGAACGGGCCGTTGCCTACTGGCGGGACTACCCTGCTTGGGCCGGTCAACGAATAATCGCAGGCGTGCTCAAGGAGCTGGTTCGGGCCATCCGTTCCAGCGACTCGCCTGACCTTCAGGGAGCGTGCGAGGCCGTTGCCAACGCCGTGTTCGAACAGGACAAGGCCAACGCCCGCGACCGGAAGTTTCGCGAGAACGGCAAAACCACCTCCGAATTCAGACAGGGATACTGACCCTCTGCCCAGCGGTTATTGCTCGTATTCGACACCACCCCCCGGCAGTTCCAGTTGCCGCGCCTTCTTGTAGGCCAAGGCAGGATCATCACCTACCTGAAAATAGCGCATGGCCGTCTGAAGCGCAGCAGCCTGGCTGGCCAGTTCCTCCGCAGTGGAGGCCATTTCTTCCGAAGCCATGGAGTTCTGCTGGATGACAGCGTCGAACTGCTCCATGGCCTTCTCTATCTGACTGACCCCGTGGTTCTGCTCGGCGCACACCTCGGCAACCCCCCTGATCAACTCTGCGGTCTTGGCAATCTCCGGCGTCAATTTGGCAAACAGCTCTCCGGTCTGCTCGGCCACATCGACACTGGACACGGACAGGGTGCTGATCTCCTGGGCGGTCTGCCCGCTGCGTTCGGCCAACTTGCGGACCTCGGCGGCCACCACTGCGAATCCCTTGCCCTGCTCCCCGGCGCGGGCCGCCTCAATGGCGGCATTGAGTGCCAGCAAATTGGTTTGGCGGGCGATCTCCTCAATGAAGGACACCTTGTCGGCAATCTCGCGCATGGCAACCACGGTCTTGCGCACGGATTCCTCGCCGGACATGATGGCCTTGTTGCTCGAATCGGCGATCCGGCTCGTCTCCTCGGCATTGTCCGCGTTCTTGCGGATGGAACGTACGATCTCGACCAGGGATGCCGAAACCTCCTCGATGGATGCGGCCTGTTCGATGGTCGACTGGGAAAGGGTTTCCGACGAGGAGGAAAGCTCCTCGCTGCCTGCGGCCACATTGTCGGTAGCCCGCTGGACCTCGGTAACCACGCCCCTGAGGTTGCCGGCCATATCCTTCATGGATTTGAGGATGCCCCGCTCCTGATTCCCGTTGCCTGAGCTGGCAATGGTCAGGTCTCCATCCGAGACCCGAGCAGCTATGCCTGCGATGTCCACCGGCTCTCCGCCGATGGTGTTGGTCACGGACTTGGAACCGAACACCCCGGCGACCACACCCACCAGGGCGAGCGCCACGGATATGACCAGGACAATGAGCACCATGGAAGCGATGGTCTGGTCCAGGGCGGCCTTCTTGGCTGCGACCGCCTCATCAATACCATCGATGTAGACACCCATGCCGACGACCCATCCCCATGGCTCGAAAAGCTTCACGAATGAAAGCTTGGGAAAATCACCGTCCTTGCCGGGCTTGCCCCAATAATAGGAGACATAGCCCTGACTCTCCGCCTTGACCACCGAGACCATTTCCTGGAAGAGCCGCTTGCCCCGGCTGTCCTGCATTTCACCCACACTCTGCCCGTCGAGGTCGGGCTTGATGGGGTGCATGACCATCTTCAAGTCGAGATCGTTGATCCAGAAATAGTTGCCATCCGTCAAACGCATCTTGCCCACCTGCTGCAGGGCCTCGGCCTTCATCTCGGCCGTGATGTCCTCGATCCACGCCCCGGTGCCGACGATCCATCCGGCTTCGGGCAGGAAACGCACATAGGAGACCTTGAGCTTGGCTTCTTCCTCACCGGGCTTGGGCCACCAGTAGTCCACAATGCCCTCGCCCTGGCCCCTGGCAACCTCCGTCATGGAAGCAATAATCCTTTTGCCATTGATATCCTTGAGCTGGCTCATATCCTTGCCCATCATTGTTTCACTGGGATGTGCCAGGATCATGTTTTCAAGATTCTGCACCCATACATAATTGGCCCCATCGTACCGTGCAGGGATGACTATTTGAGCCAACCCCCTGACAAGCTCGTCCGGTCCCATGGCGTTCTTGTTGCGGTTATAGTAATCCTCCACCTGCCCGTACACCGCGTCCACGATCCGCTTGAGATCTTCCTGCTTGGCTTTCTTCAGGGCCTCGACATCCATGGACCGGCTGTAATAACTGTCGATGGTGCCGGTTGCCATCTGAACGAAATCCTTGAGTTGCTGTTGCTCCTCGACCATCTTTTCCTTACGGAATGTCTCCATTTCAGATTCTGCGTAGCTGGTGATCTGTTGAATAAACAACCAGCAAAGCACCATGATGGCTGCTACCACCGTGGCTACCTGCATCAACGTCATCCTTGTCCTGAGCCTCATACCCCACTCCTCACTGTTAGGAGTAACAACAATCCGCCTCAATCGCCTGGGTCTAATAGTTACTATCATTATTACATCAGCAATCATGCTCTACGCAATACAATGCTGAAATCTATAATAGGGGGGCGTAATCCGGTGTCTTCATTCCCGTTTCAGAGCAGCCAAGTAGACAATCAAGGCCACACAGAACGCTCCTGAAAGGAGCACCATGCCCATCCATTGGCACGGATTGTCAATCTCCATCAAAACATGTACTATCAAAACAGTATCTTAACTACACAATCGACCGTTTATTCGGAGGCGCCATGCATCCCCTTTGTACTACCCTGATATTCATGCTCTTCCTCGCAGTCCCGGCCCATGCCGATCAGGTCGTGATCGGTACAGGCCAACCGGCCCAGGACGTGGACAATGTCCAGGCAGCCGTGGACAAGGGAGGCTCGGTACTGCTCAAGGGCAATTTCAACTTCGGCCCCGAGGGGCGGGTGAAACTCACCAAAAACGTGCGCATCCGGGGCGAAGCCGACGCCATAGGCGAACCCGAAACAACCATTACCGGCGGATTCTGGACCCTGTATTCTCCCCTGCCCTACGAAGGGGCACCGCCTGCAGACGATGGACCCATCATCGCCATCCAGGCCCTGCGCTTCGATGGGGCCAAAGGCACGCCGCTGCATTTTCCCTATGCTGGCGGCTTGGACGTGAGCGGCTGCACGGTGACGGACGTCATTCCGCAACTCGTGAACATCGAATGGTCCGGCGGCGACACCCTGCCCTTCCAGGCCGGGATCATCGTGGGCAACCGCATCGTCCACACCAGGGATCGATTGAAACGGGCTGTCACCGGAACCGTGCGCATAGCCGACAACCGGTTTCACATGATGAACAACAAACCTGATACCACCGCAGGATACGGCGTGCTCGTTGATTGGACCACCGGTGCTGACATCACCATCAAAAACAACATCATCAACCACACCTCGCGAAACGGCATCGAAGTCCTGGACAACATCCTCGGGAGCAAGGGGAACGGGACCATCAGCATCGCCGGAAACCGCATCACCACCGACGAGGAGGGCGTTGAATATCCGCACAAGTATGGTCCGAACGGAATCGTGGCCGGCTGGTATTTTGACACTTCCGGCGGAGCGGACTTCTCCCGCAACAACCGAATCGCCGTCACCGGCAACCGCATCGAAGGACGGGGCGAGGCCTCCACAGGCATCTTGCTCTATGCCAACGACATGGTAGTCGCCTGCAACGACCTGATCATGGGCGGCGGAGCCGAAGCGCGCGGCATCGTGCAGACCGGATCACGCGGGTTCTTCGCCAACAATCGGGTGCGGGGCGAAGCACGATATGCAGTCTATTGCCACCCCTTCGAGTCCCTGGTGGCCACGGCCAACACCTTTGCCTGGACCGACCTGAGCCTCTTCACCGGCATCCAGGGCCAGGTACTGCTCGGCGGCTCGGTCAACGTGGTGGTAGGCAAGATTTCTTCCCTCACGGACAAGGGCAAAGGCAACCGGACAGTGGAAACCCCGCCCTGCTCACTGCCCGAAGTCGACCCCGAAGGCGAATCATGGGAACCCGTGGACGCCCAGTAACCCGTCGGTCTCCCGGAATCGACCAGCCCGGACACACCAACTCGATTGCCCCATTCACTTCCCCTCTCCTTGACTTTCGCTCGAGGCCTCAATATATGTATGTGCATACATATAAGGATATCCATGCAAAACACATCGCTCTATCTTCAAAACTGTCTCTACTTTACAGCCAACGCCCTGGCCCGAAATATCACCAGAATGGCGGAGAGGGCGTTCAAGGACACGGACCTGTCCCCATCGCATGCCTTTGCCATCATGCTTGTGAACGAACTGCCCGGAATCACCATCAAGGAGTTGTCCGAACACCTGCACCTGGCTCATTCCACCATGGTAAGATTCACGGACAAACTTGTTTACCTGGACCTGGTCGAACGGAAACAAGACAAGCGGGTGGTCCGCGTCTACCCCACAGACAAGGCCCGAGAAATGCAGAAAGACATAAAAACGGCGTGGACACGGCTGCATGAGGATTACAGCAAGATTCTCGGCAGGGAGCAGGGGGACGAACTGACCAGGACTATTTTCAAAGCCAACCAGAGAATCGAAGATTTGGCTTAGCCACACCCGGAAGCACTGGACCCGGTTTTTTTCGAAAGGATGTATGTACATACACAACGCCCGGTCGAAAACGGTCGTCGGGTAAACGGGCTCCGGCAAAACAACCTTACTGTCAAAAAGGGAGAAACACCATGAACGGACGTATCAACATCGGCGACAACGCCTTTATCCTGCCCGAGCCTCAGACCATCCTGGGAACCATGCTCGACGGCAAACCCAACTTCATGGCCATGGCCTGGGTCACGAGGGTCAACTCCAAGCCGTGCCTCATGGGTATGGCCGTCAATAAGCGCCACGCCAGCCACAGGGCCATCCTGGCAACAGGCGAGTACTCCATCAACATCCCGTCCGTAGACATGGTCGCCGAGACCGACTACGTGGGACTGGCCTCAGGAAACCGGACCGACAAATCCGACCTGTTCGACGTCCACTTCGGGGAACTGGCGAACGCCCCGCTCATCCGGCAGTGCCCACTCTCCATGGAATTCCGCCTGCTCCAGCAGATGGAGTTAAGCAACGACACCCTGTTCGTCGGCGAGCTGGTGGCGGCCTGGACCGAGGAACAATTCCTGACCGACGGATATGTGGACATCAAAAAGGTCAAGCCCTTCACCCTGACCATGCCGGACAACCGCTTCTGGGCCGTGGGCGAACAGGTGGGCCGGGCCTGGCATGACGGGAAAAAGCTGCGCAATCTGCCAGATGCCGGGTAGGGGCTGCCCCATCCGTTCACTCCCCGGACCCTGCATGCCGTGAATCCGGCATCAGGAAAAAAAAGACCGCTCATATTATTCTGCGCTTGACACCCCTGACTGCTCTCTGTATTTATTGAAAACGATTTTCAATTTCAACAAAACAGGAGAATATCATGTGCGCAGCAATCATTGGCGGAATGGACCGGCTGAAAAAGGAATACCTGACTGAAGCCAAAAAAAATGGTATAAAGATCAAACACTTTACAGGAAAAGAACGGAAAATATCCAAGACGCTCGGCAATGTGGATTTCGTGGTCATGTTCACCAACAAGGTCTCCCACAAAGCCAGGACAGAAGTCCTTGATGCTGTCCGTGGCAAGGGCGTGCCTGTGTACATGCATCACTCATGTGGTCTGAGCACCCTGCGCAAGCAGCTTGAGGAAATGGCCGGCTAATCCACCGCATCTCCCCGATCCCAGCCCTTGATCAAATCAATGACCTTGCTCGTGAGGCCGTCGAATTCCGGTTTGGTCACCTGGGCATCGGCCATGACCGCCTTGCCCTTATGCAGGACGGACTTGGAGATGAGAGACGAGAACAGGGTCACTGGAAGCACCTTGAGAACAGGGTCTTCTTTTATGCGGCGGGTCAGGGTGTAGCCGTCCATCTGGGGCATCTCCACATCCGAAACCACCACATCCAGGTAGTCCAGTGGGCTTTTACCTTCTGACAGGGCCTGCGCTTTGATGGCTCCGAGCTTGGCCCAGGCCTCGGCTCCGTCTCCGACCACAGTGACCTCGAAATTGGCCGCCGTGAAATTCTTTTCGAGCAAGTGCCGCACCGAAGTGGAGTCGTCAGCGACAAGCGCCCTGTACCGCACATCCGAAACAAGACTGGTCAGATTGGTCTGGGTCTGACCCGATTCATCAAGATCGGCCAGGACCATCTCAAGATCGAGCATGATCACAAAGCGATCATTTATCTTGATGGTCCCGGTGATGCAATTAGTGTCCAGAGCGGAAAAATATTTGCACGGAGGCTCCACGTCAGCCCAGTTGACCCGATGGATCTGGGTTACGCCAGACACAAGGAACCCGGTGATCATGGCGTTGAACTCCGTCACGATGATCGGCTCGTTCACCTCATGGGTACGGGTGATATTCAGCCACACACTCAGGTCCACCACCGGAAGGATCAGGTCGCGCAAGGGGATGGTGCCAAGAAAACTCGGGTGAACGGCTGCTTCTGAACCTTCCAACCCCTCGGGGGCCTCCACCACTTCCAGAACCTTGGCGACATTGACACCGAAATAATGCGTCTCAACCCCCTTGGGGGTCTCTTCATTGATGAAAAATTCTATTATTTCGAGTTCATTTGTTCCCGTTTCCAGCAAGATATCCGTTTGGCTCATCCTTCCTCCTCCAGCTACGTGTGAGCACCTTCCGACATCAGTAGCACGCCGACCGCCAATAAATGAATGATTTTTTATACCTTTGCGCCTTTTCAGCTTGCCATGGTCTGATCACAAAAAAAAACACCGTGTCGCCACGGTGCTTTTTTTATCGACAAAATCATTAAAATCAAGACGATACGGCTCCGACGCATTCGGTTTCGGCCAGACTCAGTGCATCCCATTGGACCGGCTCCTCGTGCTTGACCGAACGGTTGAGCGCAACGCCGATGACCTCGTCCCAATGTACCGGGGAGACACCCACGCGCGGGCAACGGGTGGTCAGGTCGGCTTCGGTAAGGATATGGCCCGCCGGCAGGTCGCGCGAAAACACGATGCATTTTCTCAGCTTCTTGGCAGCGGCCTGTTCATCGGGAAAGACAACTTTGCCCTTGATCTGGAGCGCCTTCTCCACCTCACGGATCATGGTCACCATGCTGGCCAGTTCCTGCGGCTCCAAGGATGCCTGGTGATCGGTCCCCTTCAAGGTCTTGTCCAGAGTAAAATGACGCTCCACCACACACGCCCCCAGAGCGGCCGCAGCAACACTGGGACCGATGCCTTTCTCGTGTCCCGAATACCCCACGGGGAGACCGTAACGGTCGCGCAGGGCGTCCATGACCGGCAGGCCGATCTGTTCTTCCGGGCAGGGATAGGTGGAATTGCAATGCAGGAGTACTACGTCAGCGTGATAGGACTGAATTTCGGCCAGAGCCACATCAATGTCATCAAGACCGCTCATGCCCGTGGAAAGAATGATGGGAATCCCGGCGGCCGCATATTTACGGACCAAAGGCACATTGACCAGTTCAGCGGAACTGATTTTCAGCAGCTCCACGTCCAGGTCCAGGATTTGGGCCAGGCTCGGATCGTCCCAGGCCGAGGCAAAAAAGACCAGCCCGAGGGATTCACTGTACTCCTTGAGCTGCGCCATCTGCCCGATGGACAGTTCAAGGGCGTTGCGATGCTCCCCGTAAGTGGGCCCGAAGCTGTTGGGTCCGGTATAGGCAGCGGCCCTCCCCTCCCGGGTCAGCAGCGCGTCATTGTCCCGTTTCTGGAACTTGACGCCCTGCACGCCGGCGGCGGCGGCCTCATCGATCATCTGCTTGGCGATATCAAATTCGCCCTGATGATTGTTGCCGATTTCGGCGACCACGAAGCAGGGGTGTCCCTTGCCGATGGTAATGCCTGAACGAAGTGTGACGGACTGAATCTGTTTCATGTCAGAATCTCACAATTTGGAATCCGCGCTTTTCGGAATACGGCTTGAGCTGCTCAAATATCTCGCCCTGCTTGCCAAAGGAGGTGATGACCACGGCGTCGCAGTCCACCTGATCCAGAACATGTGGTGCGGAAACCACATGGCCATTGAAAATCTGCCCCTGTTTCTTGGTATCGTTGTCAAGAAGGATCATGACCTGGAACGGCGTGCCCCTGAGGGCGGAAAGCACCACTTCGCATGTCTCGGATGCCCCGAAAAGGGCCAGCCGGCGCTTGCCTTCCTTGTTCAGGTGCTTCAGCTTGTCGAGGACGAACTCCTTGATGGTGGAATAGAGGCGAACCGTTTCCGAGGAATAATCCGAAAACATCTTCCGCCTGGCCTGTTCGCCGCGTTCCGTGAGCGTATAGTGGTAGCTTTTGCCGTTAATGGGGAAAAACTCCACCAAGCCATCGCCCTGAAGCTGCTTGAGGTATTGGTTGACCATGGCTCCCGATAAATTCAACTGCCTCCCAAGTTCGAACTGGGAAGAACTGGAATCCCTGGAAAGGGCATCCAGAATGGCCAACACCCGGGTACTCTTGCTCGGTTTGAGGTAAAGCCCGTTGGTTATCAGCATCCCGGTCGCCACATTTTGAAATTGATCTGCCATGAGTTCTCTCAGTCATTCGTTCGGTCAATGATTCATCCATCTCAGTGGCGCTCAGCAGGGCCGAGTTTGTCACTCTAGACATGGGTCGCCACCCTGTCAACTTACCAGCCCCGCAGAGGTTTCCGGGCTTTGATCGGTTTCCGATCCCTTAACCGGCATCAAAACCAATCGTTGACATATTGAATAATCGGCTCTTCCGGCTTCCGACTTTAGCCGGAGGGCAATCATTTCCCCCATCGGGAAGTGAGATATGCAATGCAAAGAATCTGCCAAGGGGCTTTTACTTCTGTCGTCCATTTATTCAAATGGATATAACGCATTGATTAACATCATTTTATTTTTCCATCTTTTCATTCGCAACATGAACGAAATCCCCTTCTCAGGACCGCCAGGGCCATGCAGGCGTCAAAAGTCCGACCTCACCTGTTTCAAACACACCATATTGACCCCGTGACCGGCCTATTATACGGTCGCCGGGCATTTCGAATCGAAACCCACAGAGGACACCCTTTAAATGGATCAACTCGACCGCCCCTGGCTCAAGGCCTACGACCCTGACGTCCCGCCCACCCTGGATTACGACAAGATACCGCTGTTCAAATTCCTGGACCGAGCTGCGCACAAGTGGCCCAAGCGAAAGGCCATCGTCTTTAAAAACTGGTCGATCAACTATGCCAAGCTTAAGGTCCAGAGCGAAATTTTCGCGGCCAACCTCAAGGCTTCGGGCGTACGCAAAGGTGACAGGGTGGCATTGATGCTGCCCAACCTGCCCCAGACCATCATCGCCTTCTGGGGCGTACTACGGGCCGGCGCCATCGGGGTCATGACCAACCCCCTGTACATGGAGACCGAGATCATCCACCAGTTCAACGATGCCGGGGTGCGCTGCTGCATCACCCTGGACCTGCTCTGGCCCAAACTCTCCAAACTGCGCGAGTCCATTCCGGTGGAACGGTTCTACATCACCACCATCGGCGAAGGGCTGAAATTCCCCATGAACGCGCTCTACGCCCTTCAGGCCAAAAAGAACGGATCGTCCCCCAAGGTTCCCTATGACGGCAAGAACGTGCTGCCGTTCAAGCAACTGACAAAAGGCCGTGAAAAATACACGGACCAGAGGGTCGACGCTGAAGACACGGCCCTGCTGCAATACACCGGCGGCACCACGGGTGTGGCCAAGGGGTGTATCCTGACCCATTTCAACATCGGCGCGAACATGCAGCAATGCCACGCCATGATGCACACCCTGGGCAAGAAAAAGGAAACCTTTCTCGGCATCCTGCCCTATTTCCATATTTATGGTCTGACCACCTGCCTGGCCTGGCCCACCAGCCTGGGCGCGACCCTGGCTCCCTTCCCCCGCTACGTACCCCAGGACGTGCTCAAGGGTATCCAGAAACTCAAACCCACGGTTTTTCCGGGAGCGCCCTCCCTCTATATTTCCCTGCTCCAGCAAAAGGACATCGACAAATACGACCTCAAATCCATTGACGTATGCGTTTCCGGGTCCGCCCCCATGCCGGTGGAATACATGGAGCAATTCAAGGAACGGGCGGGCGGCACCCCCATCACCGAGGGATACGGTCTGACCGAAGCCTCGCCGGTCACGCATTTCAATCCGCTGGAAGGCGTCAGCAAATACGGCTCCATAGGCCTGCCGTTCCCGGATACGGACGCCAAGATCGTGGACATGGAAGTGGGCGGCGACCCCTTGCCTCCGGGCAAACGCGGCGAACTGGTGGTCCGCGGCCCCCAAATCATGAAGGGATATTTCAACCGCCCCGATGCCACGGCCGACGTACTCAGGAACGGCTGGCTCTACACGGGCGACATCGCCACCATGGATGAAGAGGGCTACTTCTACATCGTGGACCGCAAGAAAGACCTGATCATCTCCGGGGGCTACAACATCTACCCACGCGAAATCGACGAAGTCCTGCACTCCCACCCCAAGATCAAGGAGGCCGTGTCCGTGGGCATTCCCCACGCAGCGCGCGGCGAGATCGTCAAGGCCTTTGTGGTCGCCCAGGACGGGGAGGAGCTTTCCCCCAGCAACGTCATTTCCTTCTGCCGCGAAAAATTGGCAAGCTACAAGGTGCCCCGCCAGGTGGAGTTCCGGACGGAACTGCCCAAGACCATGGTGGGCAAGGTGCTCCGTCGCGCCCTGCGTGAAGAGGAAATAGCCAAGGGCAAAAGCAGGAACAGGAAACGCGCCGAAGCAAAGGCCACTGCCGACCAGACCGGCCAGGCGTGACACCTGCAGCAAAAAACAGAAAGGCGGCCAATTCCCATCCCGGAATTGGCCGCCTTTGCTTAATGACTGTGAGTAGCCATGCGGCACCGAGTACGTCCTGCTCGCGCCCATGGCTCAACCCTTTTTCTCCCATGAAAAACAGTACTGCGACTGGCCGTTCCGGCCGGACTCATCCGATTTCCCCTCAATTACAACGAGTATTATTTACATTTATGGCAAATGAAATTTTCTTTTAGAAAGATCAACATGACTATTTATGGCAATATGACCAATAAATACGCAATTTATTCAACCATACCACTGTTTTTGCAAAAATGTCGCACGGAAAAACTCTTTTACTCAGGTTCCATTTAATGTATGAAACAATCTTGTTTTATACCTTTGGTAATTCAAATTCCTATGAGAGGAGGAAATGATGAAAGGTTTTCTTAAATGTGTTGGCCTGCTGACCCTGATGTTGGTCTGCTGCGCCTTTCTGCTGGCCGGTTGCGGCGAAGACAAAGCCAATACCATTAAAATCGGTTTCAACCTGCCCCTGACCGGTGATATCCCGGAAGTTGGCGAAGGCTCCAAGAACGCTGCCGAGATGTACCTCAAGGACATCAACGACGCTGGCGGCCTGGAAGTCGGCGGCCAGAAGTACATGCTCGAATTCGTCTACATGGATAACGAATCCAAGGCCGAATCCGCCACCAACGTGGCCCTGAAGCTCATCGACCAGGAAAATGTCGTCGCCATTATCGGCCCCAACTCCTCCAAACAGGCCGTGCCCGCCGGCGGTACCTGCAACGACAACCACGTACCCATGATTTCTCCGTGGTCCACCAACCCGAACACCACCCTGGACCGCCCCTGGGTCTTCCGCGCAGCCTTCCTCGATCCTTTCCAGGGTCCGGTTGTCGCCGACTTCGCGGCCAAAAAATTTGACGCCAAGACCTCTGCCGTCCTCTTCGACGTGTCCAACGACTACTCCAAGGGATTGGCCGAAATCTTCAAGTCCTCCTGGGAAGCCAAAAACCTCGGCCCGGTCGTGGCTTTTGAGTCCCACGGCACCAAGGACCAGGATTTCTCCGCTCAGTTGACCACCATCATTGCAGCCAACCCGGACTTCATCTTTGTCCCGGACAACTACAATCAGGTTGCCCTGATCATCCAGCAGGCACGTGACCTCGGCTACACCGGTCCCTTCATGGGTTCCGACGCCTGGGGCACCCCTGACCTGATCAAGCTGTGCGGCGACGTGTGCTTCGGCAACTACTTCTCCACCCACTACGCCGCTGCCGGCGCCAAGGGTGCCACCAAGGTCTTCATTGATCGTTATGAAGCAGCCTACGGCGCCACCCCGGCCGACTACGCCGCCCTGACCTGGGATTCCATCGGCATCATGCTCGAAGCCATCAAGAACGCCGGCAAGGTCGTGTCCGACCCGGTCGAGATGCGCTCCCTGATCCGCGACGGCCTGTCTGCCATCAAGTCCTTTGACGGTATCACCGGTTCCTCCAAGTTCGACGCACAGGGCGATCCCATCAAGTGCGCCGTTGTCGTCAAGATCTCCGACAAGGGCGAATTCGTCTTTGAAGAGTCTGTTTGCCCGTAAGCAGTTGACGTACCGTGATTAATCGGGCGGGGGCCACAAGGCCCCCGCTCTTTTACTGAGAATACGGGCAGCTCATCCCGTACACTATGCTCAGGCCAAACATCTTTCTCGGGAAGTGGAAAAGTGGACTTCATAATTCAGAATATATTGAACGCCCTCCAGTGGGGAAGCTTCTATGCGCTCATCGCGCTTGGCTACACCCTGGTATACGGCGTGTTGCGGCTGATCAACTTCGCCCATGGAGACATCTTCATGGTCGGCGCATACATCGCGTTTTTCGTGGCCGGGTTCCTGCTCGGCCCAATGGTCGGGCTGTCGCCCCTGGTGACCTTCCTGCTCGCCGTGCCGCTGACCATGTTCCTGACCGCCTGCGTGGGCGTCACCCTGGAACGCGTTGCCTACCGGCCCCTGCGCCGCAAAGGCGCGCACCGGCTCTACGTAGTCATCACCGCGCTCATGTGCGGCCTGATCCTCGAATACTCCAACCTGGCCGTGCTCGGCGCCAGCCGGTTGAAGTTTCCCGAATTGGTGGAAAAAACCATCTGGAATCTCGGAGGCGTGACCATCACCAACCTCAAGGTGATCGTCATCGTTGCAGCCGTCGCGGTCTTCATCTTCCTGAATTTCATCGTTACCAAGACCAAGATCGGCATGGCCATGCGCGGCATCTCCTACGACAAGTTCGCCATCCCGCTCATGGGCATCCCCATTGACGCCATCATCGTATTCACGTTCGTCCTCGGTTCCGCCTTCGCCGGACTGGCCGGACTGCTCTTTGCCATGTCCTACCCGGTGCTTGAGCCGTTCATGGGCATGATCATCGGCTGGAAGGCTTTCATCGCGGCGGTCGTCGGGGGTATCGGCGACATCCGGGGCGCGTTCTACGGCGGATTCCTGCTCGGCTTCATCGAGGTCGGCGTGGTCACCGTGTTCCCGTCCACCTACCGCGACCTGTTCGCCTTCACGATCCTGCTCGTCATCCTCTGGATGAAACCTACCGGACTGTTCGGCATGCCGCAGTCCACCAAGATATAGTCGGGAGAATAGACAATGCAAAAATATTCTCTCAACTTCGTCATGGTGCTCAGCGCGGTGGTTCTGCTGCTCATGGCCCAGCAGGGCTACATCGGCAACTACATCCAGGCCGTGATCATGTACGTGGGCATCAACATCATCATGTCCACCTCGCTCAACCTGGTAAACGGCAACATGGGGGAATTCACCTGCGGCCACGCGGCCTTCATGTGCATGGGCGCCTATGTCTCGTCCATCCTGTCCGTGCTCTTCTTCGGCAAGACACTGGGCGACCCCATGCTTCCGGCCTCCATGGCCATCATGGTCTTCCCGGTCATTGTTCTGCTCGGTGGCGTGGTTGCTGCCCTGACCAGCGTCCTGGTAGCCGTTCCGGCATTCAAGACCCGCGACGACTACCTGGCCATCATCACCATCGCCGTGAACTACATGGTCATCTCGGCCATCGAGAACATGGATTTCGTCGGCGGCTCACGCGGCTTCCAGGGGATGAAGGACACGGTCTGGGCCATGCAGGGCACCCTGAAAGCCCCGTGGATGCTCTTCTGGGTGATCACTTTCACCGTGTTCACCATCTGGGTGATCCGGCGGTTCATCACCTCCACCTACGGCAAGGGCGTCAACGCCGTATGCCAGGATGAGACCGCAGCCGAGATCATGTCGGTCAACACCAACAAGATCAAGCTGGTCAACTTCATGATTTCCGCAGGCCTGGCCGGTTGCGCGGGCGGCCTGTTCGCCCACATCGTCGGCTACGTCAACCCGCAATCCTTCAACATCCTCAAATCCACCGAGGCCATGGTCATGGTCTATCTGGGCGGCATGGGCTCGCTTTCGGGCGCGGTCCTCTCCGCCATCGTGTTCACCGGCCTGCTTGAAGTCTTGCGCTCCCAAGCCCTCATGGACTTCCTGCTGGCCCCGGCCACCTTCATATTCCCGGACTGGGAACCGTCGGCCGGTGTCATCAAGTGGGTCATGATTCCCCTGCTCCTCGTCCTGATCATGCAGTTCAGGCCCGAAGGCATCATGGGCAACAAGGAGTTGTCGGACGTGTTCCCGAAACTCAAAAAATACTACACATTCAAATAGGAGGCCGTCATGTCACTGCTTAAAATAGACAGCCTCACCCAGCGCTTCGGAGGCCTCCAGGCCGTATCCGAATTCTCCGTGGACATGAAGGGCGGCGAGTTGATGGGACTGATCGGCCCCAACGGAGCGGGCAAGACCACCATCTTCAACCTCATCTCCGGCTTCTATCAGCCCACCGAAGGGACCATCCTCATGGACGGCAAACCGACCGCAGGGCTCAAGCCGCATCAGGTCACCTCCATGGGTATTGCGCGGACATTCCAGAACATCCGACTCTGGCACGACATGACCGTGCTGGACAACATACGCATTGCCCAGCACTACCGTCTGGGGTACTCGGTTCTGGATTCCATCCTCCGCGGCAAGAAATACCGCCAGCGCGAGGCGCGCATTCTGGAAATCGCCGAAGAGTTGCTCGAAGCCATGTCCCTGACCGAAGTGGCCAACGAGTTCCCCAAGAACCTGTCCTACGGACTGCAACGCCGTGTCGAGATCGCCAGGGCCATGTCCATCCGGCCCAAGCTCCTCCTGCTGGACGAACCTGCCGCCGGTTTGAACTCGTCGGACGTGGAAGGATTGATCAAGCTCATACGCTGGATACACGACAATTTCGACATCACCATCTTCATGATCGAGCACCAGATGAAGGTCGTCACCTCGCTGTGCCAGTGGATCAAGGTCATCGATTTCGGTGCCACCATCGCGGAGGGCACCTCCGAGGACATCCAGAACAACCCGGCCGTCATCAAGGCCTATCTTGGAGACGACAACATATGAATACTCCCCTTCTCGAAGTCGAAAACCTGTTTGTCAAATACGGCAACATCGAGGCCCTGCACGGCATCTCGTTCACGGTCAACGAAGGCGAAATCGTCACTCTTATCGGCGCCAACGGCGCAGGCAAGTCCACGACCCTCATGGCCGTGGCCCAACTGCCGCCGCCCGAGGCGCCCAAGATCGTCAAGGGTGACATCAAGTTTCGCGGCAAGTCCATCATGGGCATGGCCCCGGACAAGATCGTGGGCGATCTTCACCTGGCCCTGGTCCCCGAAGGCCGTCACATCTTCGGCAACCTGACCGTGGAAGAAAACCTCAAACTGGCCACCTATTCCCGAAAGGACGGCCAGGCTGACATCGACCGCGACTACAAGCGCGTATACACGCTCTTTCCCCGACTGGACGAACGCAAGAAACAGCGTTCCGAATCCCTGTCCGGCGGCGAGCAGCAGATGCTGGCCGTGGGCCGCGCGCTCATGTCCGGCTGCCGCTTCATCATGCTCGACGAGCCGTCCATGGGTCTGGCCCCGCTGCTCATGTACGACATGTTCCGCACCCTGAGGGAACTCAACGAGGAAGGCATGACCATCCTGCTCATCGAACAGAACGCCAATCTGGCACTCAAATTCGCCCACCGCGGCTATGTCATCGACACCGGTGAAATCGTGGCCCAGGGCCCCTGCGCACACTTGCGGGAAGATCCGGAAGTTAAAAAGGCGTATCTCGGCGGCTAGCCCGAAAAAAAGCCCCTCCCCCAAGGCCGGTCTTGACAGATCGGCCTTTTTTATCGCCAAAACCCCATCCCTGCATAACGAATGTCAAGACGCTCCTGGCACGGCTTATGCTATCTTTATAAACGGGTAAACATTTCCCTATAAGCCATATCAAAGCGGGAGTACGGCAATGACAACGCAATCCATCGGATCAAACCTCCTCTCAGGTACCTATACCCTGCTCAGGGCCGCAGTGGAGGAAAAACAACTCTACCAGAACGCGGCTGACCTCGATAAGAAGAACAGCAGCAGTTCTACCTTGAGCTCGGAAATACAGACATATCTGGCCAAAATCCCCAAGGGTGACGACAACAAGCTTTCCTTCCAGGATGTCGAGGACTACCGGGAGGAACTGGGGGACAAATGGGACGCGGCGGTCATGGCGGACCTCAAGGCACTGGGAGTGGACATCTCCCAGGAATTTGTCATGACCTATGATCCGGACACGGGCAAGGTCTCTGTGCCCGACAATACCAAGGGCAAGGAAATCATCGACAAATATTTCGAAGACAACCCGGACAAGGTTGAAGAATTTCAAACCATCATACAACTGGGCAAGCTGACCTCCACGGCATCCACCCAATTGTCCCAGGACAATCTGATGACCAGCATGCAGCAGCAATCCCTGGCCTGGTGGTACGCAGACAACACCGATCCGAGCAGTTGGTTCGACGGCGGCGGCCTGCTGTCCTTCGGCACGGGCAGCACCTCCTTCGCCGGCCTGAATCTCAAGGTGTAAGTCGACTTGCGAGAGTGGCGTATCTGCGCCGCTTCCGGCTCCGATTAGATTTCCATATGAAAAAACATTGAAAAAAGGCCCTGCTCCAAGTGCAGGGCCTTTCTTGTTCTTTCAGCCTAAAGGCTTTCAAGAGTGGTGCAGATGCACTGCTATTGGAAACAGGCTTACTCGACCACTGTCGCCTTGTTGATGAAGACGGGCTCGACAGGAACGTCGTCGTGGAACCCGTGACGGCCGGTGTCAACGCCTTTGATCTGGTCTACCACGTCTTTCCCTTCGACCACCTTGCCGAACACGGCGTAGCCCCAACCCTGGGGAGTTTCGGAAGAGAAGTTGAGAAAACCGTTGTCCTTTACGTTGATGAAGAACTGGGAAGAAGCGGAATGCGGGTCCATGGTGCGGGCCATGGCCAGGGTGTAGCAGTCATTCTTCAGGCCGTTGTTGGCTTCGTTCTTGATGGGCTCACGGGTCGCCTTTTCCTTCATGTCCTTGTCCATGCCGCCGCCCTGGACCATGAAATTGGAAATGACGCGATGAAAGATGAGGCCGTCGTAGAAGCCTTCCTCAACATATTGCTGAAAATTTTCTGCGGTCTTGGGGGCGTTCTCAAAATCGAGTTCGATGACGATATCGCCCATGCTGGTTTCCATTTTGATCATTTTTATGCTCCTTTGTGTCGACAAGCAGCCGACGTAATTTCATTCGGGACTCCCCCTTTACCAGAGGGAAGGACGACTGGCAAATCCGGCATTGCCCAGAACCAAGCTGTGGAGTAACGTGACTTGCCATGGATGCCCGCACCCTTTTATCACATGCTGTCCGCCACCATCAGGCAGGCTGCCCGGACAAGGCCATTCCCCTGTACAAAGAGGCGCTCGCCGCTGATCCGGGACTCGGGGATGCAGCCCTGTATCTCGGCCTGGCCCTGCAACAGACTGGTGCTTTCAGAGAGGCGCTCGCGGCATATCAAACGGCCGTGGACGCTGCGCCCGGCGACCCCGATGCCCTGAACGCAATGGGAGGCATACACTTCGAGCTGGGCGACATGGCCGAGGCAGAAAAAGCGCACCGCACGGCACTGGCCCTGAATCCCGAATCTCCCGACGGCCTGGCCGGACTGGGCAATGTTCACCTGGCCCTTGGAAAGACCACGGAGGCCGTCGCATGGTTCGAACAAGCCCTAATCCTGTCTCCCGACGCCCCGGACATCCTGTGCAACCTGGGGGTGGCCTTCAAGACCGCAGGCAAGCCCATCCGGGCCGTTGAAACACTGGAAAGGGCCGTGGCCACCAGCCCAGATTCTCCCGACATCCTCTACAATCTCGGCAATGCATGGCAGGCGCGGGGCGATATGGCATTGGCCAGGAAGCATTTCATGCTCGCCAGAAAACAGGCTCCCATGGCCGTGGCTCCCAGATGGGGCGAATGCTTCGGGCTGCTCGAAATGGACTATGCGTCGGAAAGTGATCTCGAAACGGCCCGAAAGAACTACGAACTCGGTTTGGCCGCACTGGACGCCTTCATCACCCTGGACACCCCGGAACAAATCCGCGAGGCCGCGACAGTGGTCGGGGCGAACCAACCTTTCTACCTGACATACCAGGGCAAAAACGACCGCGATTTGCAGGCGAAATACGGTGCGCTGGTCCACCGCATCATGGCCGCGGCCTACCCGCAGTTTGCCACGAATGATTTCCCCGAACGCAAACCCGGAAGGATACGGGTAGGCATGGCCACCGGGTTCATGTTCGAACATTCGGTCTGGAAGATTCCCACCCGAGGCTGGGCCAAACACCTGGACCGGGAACGGTTCGAGGTCTTCGGTTACTACACGGGTGTCAAGGAAGACCCCTGCACTGCGGAAGCAAGGGATATCTTCGACACCTTCCGCCAGGAACCGCACGATTTCCACGCCCTGTGCCGGTCCGTCAAGGAGGATCGCCTGGACGTGCTCATCTATCCCGACATCGGCATGGACCCCACCTGCGCCAAACTGGCCGGACTGAGGCTGGCCCCGGTGCAATGCGTTTCCCTGGGACACCCCATGACCACCGGCCTGCCCACCATGGACTACTTCCTGAGCAGCGAACTCATGGAACCGGAGGACGGGGATGCGGCCTACACCGAAACCCTGATCCGACTGCCCAACCTCTCGGTGCATTACCAACCGCTCAGACGGGAACTGCCCGATCTTGACCGCGCCCATTTCGGGTTGCCCGAAGACGCAATCCTCTACTTCTGTCCGCAGTCCCTGTTCAAATACCTGCCCCAGTTCGACCGCCTATTCCCGCTCATTGCCCAACAGGTGCCAAAAACGCGCTTCGTCTTCATCGAAAACGGACATGCGGACCGACTCAACCAACGGTTCCTGGCCCGGCTCGCACGCATCTTTTCCGAACACGGGATCAGGGCCGGAGACCATGTGATCATGCTCCCCTACCAGACCCCGGAGGCTTACCGCGCCCTGAACACGTTGTGCGACGTGTTCCTTGACTCCATCAAGTGGTCGGGATTCAACTCCACGGTGGAGGCTTGCCATGCCGGGCTGCCCGGAATCACCTGGCCACAGGGAATGATGCGCGGGCGGCACTCCCGCGCGGTCTACACCATGATGGGCATGGACGAATCCATTGCCGCATCCTTTGCCGATTATCTCGGTCTGGCCGTGCGCATGGGGACTGACGCAACCTTCAGACAGGCCATGCGCAGCAAGTTAGAGAAAAACCGCTCCCACATCTTTGGAGATGTGGAAGCGGTCCGGGGACTCGAAGCATTCATCGAAAAGGTCGTTGCCTAGAACAAGTTAGCTCTGAAAGAGTTGAGATGCTCTGATGCATATTGCCGGGATAACAGAATGATATCCCGGCATCGAATCTTGTTTCAACACGAGACTGCGCTAGGAATCCGGCAACTCCATCACCTCGCCCTTGACGGACGGCAGTGATCCAGGCCCTGATTCAGGGATGAAGAACATCCCCTCCGACTCATTGGCGACAACCCCGCCCGCCTTTCTGTATGCGGCCTCATCAACCTTGACGGAAAGCAACGAACCGAGCTTCATGATATTCTTCTCGATGACCAGTTCGGCATGCGGCTCCACGATCTCCGCCTGCTTGGCGGAGTTGGGATTTTCAGGCCGAAAGTTCACGGGCGGCGGGCCGTCCACCAGGGCGGTGACCAAATAGGCCAAAGCCACCCCGGCGGCCACGGGCTTAAGCGCCCGCACCATGCTCGACCAGCTTGTCAGGCCCATACGCCAGCCTAGCCCTTGATCACATTGACTATGGTTTCTTGATCCTCAGCCGTGAGATAGGGGTGCATGGGCAGGGCAAATATGCGGCTGGACACGTCCTCGGCAACCGGGAAATCCCCGACCGCATACCCCAGGTCCGCAAAAGCCTTCTGGAGATGCAGGGGCTTGGGATAGTAGATAACCGAGGGAATGGAAGCCTCGGACAACTTGCCCATGATTTCGGTGCGTTGTTCGGTATCCCGCGCCAGCACGCAGTATTGCGCCCAGACCGAGGTGCTCCCTTCGGGAACCGAAGGCGGTGTCAGGCCATCCACTTCGGACAAAAGCGCACTATACCGGTCGGCCACTTCCTGGCGCTTGAGTATTTCTTCGGGGAATATTTCGAACTTGGCCAACAGAATCGCTGCCTGGATGGAATCCATGCGAGCGGTAAGACCCAACCGGTCGTTGTCGTACTTGTGTTCCCCCATGCCGTGGACCCTGATGGACACCAGCAACTTTTTCAGGGCCTCGTTGTGCACGAAGACCATGCCGCCGTCACCGTAGCAGCCCAAAGGCTTTGCCGGGAAAAAGGACGTGCAGGCCACATCGCCCAGCGAGCAGACCGGTTTGCCCTTGTAGGTGGCCCCGAAAGACTGGGCTGCATCAACGATGAGGAACAGGCCGGAGTTATGGACCATCGGTTCGATGGAATCATAGTCCGCAGGCTGGCCGAAGATGTCGACGGCGATCACGCCCTTGGGGGTGAGTTCCTTACGGTTTTCCTTGATATCCCGAATCTTGCGTCTGAGATCATCGGCATCCAGGTTAAAGGACACCGGGTCGACATCCACGAACACGGGCGTGGCTCCGAGCAAAGCCACCACCTCGGCCGTGGCTATGAAGGTAAACGGCGTGGTGAAGATAGCGTCACCCGGCCCGACCTCCAAGGCCATGAGTGCCATGAGCAGGGCGTCCGTGCCGGAGGAGCAGCTCACGCCGAAACTCACGCCGCTGTAATTCGACAGTTTGGCTTCGATCTCATTGATTTCCGGGCCCATGACATAGGCACCGCGCTCAAGGACGCCGTCAATGCCTTTCCTGATACTGGATTCAACTTGCTTATACTGTGATTTCAAATCGATAAAAGGTATGCTCATTGTATTATCTCTCTTGATGTATTTGATTAAGTGAGCCAGGTCTCAGTCTTGCATGAAAGACCCCGCCCAGACAAGGGAATTACTGCTGCCCGGCCGTACGCCAGATTTGGGCAGCATGCACGAAATTTTCGGCCCAACCCGGTATGGCCAGTGCATGGATATGATTGTAGCCGGCCCAGGTATTCTTGTAAATGAAGCCGTCATGACCATGGGCGCTGCCCTGTCCGCGGACCATTTTCAACCCCCGATGCAACCGGGCAGCATTTTCGGAAACACACATGGAATAATGAAACTCGTGCCCCAAAAGACGTGCGCCCTTGGGGAAAAACACGGTATCTTCGACGACCACACCCTCGGTATAGCCCAATCCCTGGGGCCGGGGGCAGAATGACGTACCCAGTGGAAATATACCGGCCATGCGATGGGCGCTTCCGTCCATCTCCAGGGAATCACACAGCACCATGAAGCCGCCGCACTCGGCATAGATGGGCAAACCCGCTTCCGACAGGGAACGCAATTTGTCCAAGATACTCCTGTTGTCCGCAATGCGCTCGGCAAAGACCTCGGGGAACCCACCGCCCAGATAGAGGCCGTCGATCTCAGGCCACGGTTCATCCGACAAAATGCTCAACCGGACCAACTCGGCTCCGGCATGTTCCAGCGCTTCCAGGTTTTCCGGGTAGTAGAACCAGAGGGCTGCATCGTGCACATACCCTATGCGCACGGACTTTTCGGCAGCAAGGCCGGGAAAAATCGTTGGGGGGTTGGGACCAAAATCCGGGGCAGACCGAGCTACCTGCTCGACGGCATCGAGATCCAGCCACTCCTCGGCCATGTCCGCCAATGCATCGAGATGGGTAGATCCGTCGTACTCCTGATCGGACATCAGTCCCATGTGCCGCTCGGGTATGGGATTGTTACCGATCTTGGGAAGCATACCCAACACAGGGATATCAGTGTGGGCCTCCAGGGACTTTTGCAGCACCGAGCGATGCCGCTCTCCGGCCGTGCGGTTGAGAATGACGCCCGCCAGATTCAGGCCGGGTTCGAATGCGGCACACCCTTTGACTATGGCGGCCGTGGTCCGGGTCATCTTGGTGCAGTCGATGACCAGGATGACCGGTGCTTCGAGCATACGCGCCAACTCGGCGCTGGAACAGGTTCCATGCTCATCCATGCCGTCGAACAACCCCCGGTTGCCCTCAATGATGCTGATACCGGCACCAAGAGATTTATGGAAAAAGACAGAACGGATACCATCCCGGGTATGGAAAAACGGATCCAGGTTGGAACAGGGGCGGTCGGCAGCCAGGCCGAGCCACTGAGCGTCGATGTAATCAGGCCCCTTCTTGAACGGGGCAACGGTTTTACCTGCCCGACTGAAGGCACGCACAAGGGCCAGGGAAACTATGGTCTTTCCCGTGCCGCCGGACAAACCGGCAAGGAGTATGCGAGGAATGTAATTTTGCAAAATATCGATGCTGTTAAAAACTAAGAAAAGCCTTGCCCATCACCTGTACGATGAGGACAAGGCCTTAAATACCGAATACGGCTTGAGACTAGCTTTCGCCCTCGGAAGCGGCCTGTTTGCCAGCTCCGGCGAGACCATACATGGTGGTGGACCCGGAGGACCAGAACACCAGTTTTTCTTCCTGAATCAGTTTGGTCAGGACCTTCTTGACGTCACGCGTTTTCTCATCCGGGAAAAGCTTGGTGAAATCGTTGAAGTAGAACTTGGTCTTATTAGCAGATTTCTCTTCGCAAAACTTGAGAATTTCAGCTTTTGCAGCTTCAGGATCGAGTACCATAACGGACTCCTTCTTTTTGGAAAGACGGGGTACGGCAAAAAGCCGTACCCCGGAGCTTCATTATATTACCACTTGAACTGCGTGGTCTGACGCCAAGTGTAGTATGCCGGATCACGGAAGTCATCAATCAGATGCTCGGTGAAAGGCAGGTCGCATTTCTCGAAGAAACGCTCCCAACCGATACGATTGGCCCAGTCGCCCAGTCGTTCGTACTTATTGGCATCAGCTGCGTAGGTGTCGAGGATCTTCTTGATCACCTTGGTCAGCGTGGGCCAGCGAGGCGGCTCGTTGGGCACGAAGGGAACCACAACCTTGGAGAAGGAGGGTTTGGTGATACGGTTGGAGATCTTACCACCGACCATGATGGCGATACCGTCGCCGTCGCCGTCAGACAGCGGAAGCGAGGGGCACATGGTGTAGCAGTTACCGCAGAACATGCAGCGTTCTTCTTTAATGGCAACGGTCTTGTATGTCTCGCCGTTGAGCTCGACCTTGGACGGGCGGACTGCACCGGTGGGGCAGGCAGCGACGGCCAGGGGAATCTCGCACAGGTTGTCCAGGTACTGGTGGTCGATGATCGGCGGCTTGCGGTGAATACCGAGAATCGCGATATCGGAGCAGTGGACAGCGCCGCACATGTTCAGGCAGCAAGCCATGGAGATGCGGACCGGAGCGGGAAGCTTCATGCTGGTGAAGTCGTCGAAGACAACGTCCATGGTAGCTTTAACGGTACCGGAAGCATCGGTTGCCGGGGTGTGGCAGTGGACCCAGCCCTGGGTGTGAACGATATTGGTCACACCAGCGCCGGTGCCGCCGACCGGGAACTTGATGGAGCCGCCGGCGAACGTCTGGCCATTCAGATACGCCTTCAGTTCCTTGGCAGCAGCTTCAGTCTCCACCTGGAATTCAATGTTGTTACGCGTGGTGAAACGGACATAGCCCTTGGCGAACTTGTCAGCGATTTCACAGATTTCACGGATATGGGTGACGGACATCAGACGAGCGGTACCGGCGCGGACAGTGTAGGTCTTGTCGCCGGATTGGGCTACGTGCAGCAGGATGCCGGACTCGATGATTTCGTGGTAATCCCATTTACCAAAGTTGTCTTTGATAACCGGGGGCAGGTACTCGCCAAAGTGACGAGGGCCAATGTCGGAAATCCGACCTTCCATCGGTTTGTCGGGATTGTACCCGGAAGAAATAAAAGCCATATTATTTCACTCCTCTTTTTAGCGCTGGTGGCGCTTGCGGAAATCGTTGATGTCGCGTTCCCAACCACCTTCAACATCTTCAGCTTTCCAGAAGATGTAGGGGTTGTGGCGAGGTTCCTGGACCTGGCGGGCGTCAACGGGAACGCCGGCGGCGTTGACCAGAGCAGCCATACCGAGACGCTTCATGGTCTCACCGATACGCTCACGGTTCTTGCCTTCTTCCATCCACCAATCCCACACGCCTTCGATGAGGTCCTTGATGGACTGGTAATCGTCGTCTTTGTTGACTTCCATGAAAGGTACGAGCAGGGAACCCATCTGGGGACCGTCGAGGATCGGGGCCTTGGCGCCGCACAGGATGGAGCAGCCGCGTTCGTCACCGACTTTCAGGGCACGAGGCATGGTGTTGATGCAGTGCATGCAACGGACACATTCCTTGTGATCCATGATCAGCTTGCCGCCTTCGTAGGAGATGCACTTGGACGGGCACAGGTCAACGACTTCCTTCTGGATGTCGAATGCGCCCCAGTCACGGTCGGCGTGGGCGCCGGCGTTGGGAGCGATCTCGCCACCGACGTAGGCAGCAACAGCTTCCTGGTCGACTTTGATCGGGTCTTTCCAGGTACCGATGAAGGACAGGTCGGAACGGGCGATGGCGGCAACGCAACCGTTGGGGCAACCGTCGAACTTGAACTTGAACTTGTAGGGGAATGCGGGACGGTGGAGCTCATCCTGGTATTCCATGGTCAGATTGTAGCACAGTTCCTGAGTGTCGTAGCAGGCGTATTCGCAACGGGACATGCCGAGGCAGGTTGCCGGGGTACGCAGGTTGGAACCGGAACCACCGAGGTCGATGTCCAGGTTGTGGGTCAGCTCGAAGAAGATTTCTTCCAACTGCGGGGTGGTGGTGCCCAGGAACACGATGTCGCCGGTGGCGCCATGCATGTTGGTCAGACCGGAACCGCGAAGGTCCCAGATATCCATCAGGTCGCCCAGCAGTTTGGTGTTGTACCACTTGCCGTTGGGCTGAGCCACGCGGACGGTGTGAAAGTGAGCAACGCCGGGGAACATCTGGGGCTGGTCACAGTAACGACCGATAACGCCGCCGCCGTAACCGAAAACGCCGACGATGCCGCCGTGCTTCCAGTGAGTTTCGCCGTCAGTGTAGGACATTTCGAGGACGCCCAGCAAATCATCGGGACAATCGACAGGAATCTGATAATCCAGTCCCTTCTCGTTCTTGGCTCGAGCTTCAGCCTCCTGTTTGATGTCGGATACAAAGCTGGGCCACGGGCCGCTTTCCAGCTGATCCAACAGAGGAGTTTTGTGTTTCGCCATTCCCTTAACCTCCATAGTTTGATTAAGATGTTGCCATCAACCATTATTGCGCCCAGGCCGGCAAACGGTGGTGAAACCACCCGGAGCCAGAACGCCTTTCCTACGTAACGCAACTACCTGGAATAGTGGCACTTGCGCCAAGATTCACAAGGTATGCAGGGGTGACAATGTACTGGACCTATCGGTTTTCTGTCAACCGAAATATCCAAGAAACCATTGCCAATCCTAATCTTGCGGACACAACGGACAGCCTGTTTCGGGAGCAAGTCTCTACCCCCGCACTTGCCATAATTGCCAAGCCGGAGTATCGGTCCCATGGCACAGGATAGACCGGAACAATTGGTACCCCAAAAGAATATGAGGAGCAACACAAACTTGCAGATTTCAAACAATAAGACACCACACTGCCGCAGGTGCGGGGACTGTTGCCGGAGCGGCGGCCCGGCTCTCCATACAGAGGACTTGCCCCTGATCGAGGACGGCTCCATTTCCTTATCGGAAATAGTCACGTTGCGCACCGGCGAGCGGGCCTTTGACCAGCCCGGACAGATGGTAGCTCCGCTTGAGACCGAAATCCTCAAGATCAAGGGCCGCGACGGCTCATGGGCCTGCATCTACTTCAGTCCCGAAAGCAGTACTTGCAGCATGTACGAGACCCGTCCCGCGGAATGCGAGGCGCTCTTCTGCGAAGACACCGGCCCGCTGCTGGCCATGTATGATAAAGACAGACTTACCCGCGCAGACCTCCTGCCCGAGGGGCACCCCCTGCTTTCGCTCATGGCAGATCACGACGCCAAGTGCGACCCAGTGCTCATGGAAAGCCTGGCCAAGGCAGCCCGCGAAGGTGACCGGGAAGCGGGAGAGGCGCTCAAGGGAATGGTCGTCTTTGATATGGAAATGCGCCGACTGGTCCCCGAAAAGACCGGCATGGACCCGAACATGAACGAATTTCTCTTCGGAAGGCCGCTGCGTACCCTGCTCGGCACCATGAACATCAAAGTATATGAAATGGACGAAACCATCCGATTCAATTTTCACGCCTAGGAGACACACCATGAAAGACGAACGAGGCCATTATTATACCCCGTCCCTCCAGCACCCCGAAGTACGCATGTATGTGCGCGACAACGAGGGCCAGATCGAATTCAGGCTCTACAATCCCTCGGAGCCGATAATATGGGAAAAGCACCAATGGGTGCCCTATACCGCCATTGAACAGGCCGCCGCCCTGTACCGGGAGAAGGATACGGCCCGCAACCCCTTGGCGCTGTATGACCTGGACATCGCCACACGCCTCCTGCACGGACAATAAACACCGACGACAAGACGAGGTTTCCCCTTTCGGACACCGGCTCCGAAAGAACGATTCGGCCTGTCGTGAGCAGGAAGTTTTCCCGATATGCACGACAAACAATAGGGGCTTCCCCTATTGTCAACAGAGGAAATGTATGCCCTTATCATATGCCATTGACAGTAATAATTGTTTTCCCGACAATCCCCGTCGGGAACTCCCCGGAAAGGCTCCAATCACCGCCATGGAGCCTTTCTTTTTTTTAACGGGCCGAACACCCGCGGCTATTCAACCGCCCGGCTGCCTTCACATTCGGCACACAGGCCTTCCAAGTGGAGGTCGATACTGCTCACGGTCATCCCCAAAGCTCTGGCTACGGCCTTCTCGTCGAATTGCAAAAGGGTGTTGGCAACACACTGCACCTTCCCACACCTGGTGCAATGGAAGTGGCTGTGGTCGGCGCCGACGCAAAAATGCAGGGCCCGTTCCCCGGAGCTGATGCGGTTCACAACCCCATTCTCCGCCAACAGGTCGAGTATCCTGTAGACCGTCACCCGATTGAGCCGGTGCTCCCGCAGGACGGTCGTGTAGACCTCACGCGCGGTCAACGGATAACGGCTGTCCGCAACGGCGGACAGAACCAGGATGCGGTTGAGGGTCGGCTCCAGCCCGGTCCGTTCAAGAAATTTCCGGGCTGCCCCGGCAGGGCTTTGAACTGTCATATCCACGCTCCTATTACCCCGTTCGACACCTATTTGAGCGCCTTGCCAAAAGCCTCTGCCGCATGACGAAGGTTGCCACTCCAGTCTTCCGCAAGGGGATCAAGGGGGATCACCCTCGCACCCAGTTCCGAGGCAATGACCGAAGCGCTCTTTTGGGAAAATTGCGGCTGCACAAAGACCACGGATATGCCCAACTCCCGCCCATGTTCGATGATTTCGGCAAGATGTCTCGGCCCCGGCTCGTTGCCCTGGGCCTCGATGGGTACCTGGATCAGGCCATAGCGATCGGCGAAATACCCCCAGGACGGATGAAAGACCATGAACGTCCGCTTGCCTTCGGGCACCGAGGCCAACCGCCCGGCAATGAATTCGTTGGTCTCGTCAATCTCCCGGAGGAGGGCCGCAAGGTTGGCTTCATAGACGGCACGATTCACAGGGTCGACGCTGACCATCCCGGCGCAGACGTTTCGGGCAATGGTGCGCGCCCGCACGGGGTCGAGCCAGATGTGAGGATCAAGGATGCCGTGGTCGTCATGACCATGCGCTTCGGCCTGTCCGACCTCTTCGTGGTGGCCCTCTGCCTCACCGGCATCGTGATGGTGTTCGGCCATGGGAATCTTCGTGACGCCCTGCTCGGTGTGAATGATGCGCAGGGACACGTTGGAGAAGGAAAAGCGGGAAAGCCATACGTCCTCAAGACTGATGCCGATGGCAAAGTACGCCTTGGCCATGGACAGGGACGTCATCTGCCGCGGCGACGGTTCATACATATGCGGATTCGCCCCCGGCATGACAAGGACCGAGACATTGACCAAATCACCGCCGATCTTTTCCACGAAATATTTCTGGGGCATTATCGTGACGAACACCTGGACTCTGTCACGGGCCGATGCCGGGACCGCCGCCCCCAAGAACACCAACGCGCACAGGATCAGAATTCCTTTTTTCAACAATGTCTCAAAAGCCATGACACCACCTCCCGACGACAGTCTGTTTGAGTAACCTGATTGCATCATGCAACAGTGTTGCTTTCGCTGTCAACTTTTTTGCCACCCTGCGCTTCACGGCGGCACATGTGCCTGAACCAGAACAAGCTCCAACCCCTCGGACGACGACGCCATGAAAAGCAAATAACCGACTAATATAATTGCAATATTGACACAATGTGCGAAATCAAGGGGAAGCGGATCCCGTATTGACTTGCCTGTCCGAGTGCAATAATTCCCAGTGACGGTTCAGGAGCGTACCAAACGCGCGTGCCGGGCACGCTGCCACTCTCCTCCGTTGCATCCCGCCCCTGCCCGAAACAACAGGCCGTGCGGACAAATAAAACGGCAGCCTCACTGGGCAGGCCCAGAATCCTCAAGAGGATTCGCAAACAGGTGCCGGTCGCTCCCGATGCCCGACAACAACAAGGACTCTATGCGCCACTATCTCAGTATCGACGACACGGACAACCTGGAAACCAAAGGCACCGGCTGGCTGACTGAACAAGCCTGCACCGAAATGGCCGCCCTGGGACTGGCAACATTCTCTCCGATCAGCCGCCACCAGCTTTTCGTGCATGAGGATGTGCCCTATACTTCACACAACAGTTCCATGTGCGTGGAAGTTGAGGATTGCCTCGATCCCGAAGCCGTCATCCGCCACATGCAGGCGTATCTGGAGAGACACGGTGCGCCCGGCTCTGATCCGGGCCTGTGCATGGTCCGGGAAGACCTGCCCGAAGAAGCCCGGCAACGGCTGATGCGTTTCGGCAGGGATGCCAAGTGTCTGGTCCTGAACAAGGGGCTGGCCTATGCCCTGGCAAGGGAACTGGGCGTCCACCTGTCCGAACACGGAGGCACCGGAGACGGAGTGGTAGGCGCTCTGGCGGGCGTGGGGCTGCGCATGAAAGGCGACGACGGCCGCTACCGCGGCTGGCATCACCTGGGCCCGGAAGGGACAACCGTGAGCGCAGGCGAGATCGCCCGTCAATGCGGCGCGTCCCATGTGCAGGACGAGGCGGGCGCCCCGCTGGAAAAGGAAACGCCGGTTCTGCTCCAGGAGCGCATCAAGCTGATCCGCCGCAACGGCCTGCCCGTGTTGCTGGCACGCCCGGCGCAACCGAACGGCCCCATGCAACTGCTGCACAAGAGCGACCTGAAGGCATACTGACCTCCCGGCAGACCGAAAGCCGTGACCCAAAGACCACCTGTCCTGATTCTCATGCAACACCAATGACGCCTCATTCTTCTCGCGACAAGAAACACTCCCTCACATTCCGGCATTGTGTACCCGCATTTGACATTGACCCTTGCGGCGCCTTGCCGCCATTCGTATAGAGCACATCGATTTGACAGCGACATATATTTGCTGAAACCCTATATGTGCAAAATAGCAGGGTTATGTCATGCATGTTGAAACAGTATTCGAACAGGGTGTTGGAACAATGAACGAGGATTTCCATTTTGTGCATGGAAATCAATTCGGCGTTTTTGACGGTGCCACCAGCCTGACCCAGGCAACGTACCGAGGCGGACGCACCGGAGGTTTCCTGGCATCCAACATTGCAGGCAAAACCTTCATGGATGAAAAGACGTCCCTGCTTGAGCTGGCGGGCAAGGCGAATTCCTCCATTCGCGACGCCATGCGGGAATCCGGGGTCGACCTGAGCGACAAAGGATACCTGTGGAGCACCAGCGCGGCGGTCGTGCGCCTCTATGACGACCGTTTCGAATGGGTCCAGATAGGGGATTGCCTGGTCATGATCATCCATGCCGACGGCCGCCGTGAAATCATCCCGTCGGCCTTCGACCACGACCTGGATACCCTGAACATGTGGAAGGAAGCCTCCGGCGGGACCGACGCCCCGATCATTTCCGCCCTTCACGATCAGATATTGGGCGTCCGCAGGCTCTCGAATGTCACCTACGGGGTCCTCAACGGGGAAAAGGAAGCCATGAACTTCATGAATCAGGGTTCCATGTCCCTGGATACCGTCAGCCACATCCTCCTTTTCACCGACGGATTGTTCCTCCCCAAGTCCGACCCGAACGAGCGCGAGGATTTCGACCTCTTCTCATCATTATATTTAAGCGGCGGGCTTGCCCGTGTGCGCAACCACATCAGGGCAATCGAGGCGCAGGACGCGGGATGCCGCACATACCCCCGGTTCAAGGCCCACGACGACATTGCAGCAATCTCCATTGCCTTTGATTGACCCGCTGCCTTCACCACAGCCAATTGCAATTTCATACAATAATATCACTGGAGGAACTATGCGAGATTTGAATGGGAAAGTGATGAGGCTGGCCATGGCGGCCCTGATGCTGGTCTTCTGTGCATCCCCCGCCCCGGCCGACACGCTGGAAGAAAAGGTGGTGGTCTACTCCACCCACGGCGAATCCATGCTGGAGCTGGTGGCGGACGGTTTCGAAAAGGAGACCGGGGTCAAGGTCGAATTCATCAACCTCAAGGGAGAACTGGCGGACAGGGTCCGCGCTGAAAAGGCCAACCCCCAATCCGACGTCATGTACGGCGCCCCCTCCTCGGTCTTTCAGGAACTGAAGGGCCAGGATCTTTTCCAGCCGTTCACCCCTTCATGGGCGGACAAGGTCAATCCCCTGTTCAAGGACAAGGAAGGATACTGGATCGGCACCATCCAGACGCCCGTGCTCATGTTCTACAACAGCGAGATGCTGACCGCCGAAGACGCTCCCAAGGACTGGAAGGATCTGGCCGATCCCCGCTACCAAGGCCAGATGGTGTTCAGAAACGCCCTCTCCTCTTCGGCCCGTGCCACCTACTCCGCATTGCTCCAGCAGTATGAAAAACAGGGCAACCTCGACGCGGGCTGGGCCTTGCTCAAGGGTGTGGACGCCAACACCAAGCGCTATTACGGCAGCGGTTCGATGCAGTTCCAGGCCGTGGGCAGGAAGGAAGCCGCCATCAGCTTCGCGGTGCTGAACTCCGTCATCGACAACAAGATCAAGAACAAGATGCCGCTCAAGGTCATCAACGCCGAAAGCGGCTCTCCGGTCATCACGGACGGCATCGCCGTCATCAAGGGCGCCAAGCATCCCAACGCAGCCAGGGCTTTTGTCGAATACGCGGGCAGCGCCAAGGTGCAGGCTCAACTGGCCAACAAGTTCAACCGCATGCCCACCCATCCCGAGGCCATGGCGGATTCCCCTGCATGGATGAGCGAGATCACCTTCAAGGTCATGGATGTGGACTGGGGCGACCTGGCCTCCAAACAGTCCGCGTGGATGCAGCATTGGGACATGGAGATCAAGGATTCCGGCAAGGACACAAAGTAGCAGGGAGCGACAGCATGGGAGAAGTGGTCATCAAGGGGGTTGAAAGATCCTTTGGCGACACCGTCGCCTGTTCAGGCATTGATCTGGACATAGCCAAAGGGGAATTCTTCACCTTTCTGGGCCCCTCCGGCTGCGGCAAGACAACCATATTGCGTCTGATTGCGGGGTTCATTACCCCGCAATCGGGCAGCATTTTCCTGGGGGGCCGGGACATCACCCGCCTGGCCCCGGAAAAGCGCAAGGTGGGCATGGTGTTCCAGAACTATGCCCTTTTCCCATATATGACCGTCCACGAAAACATCGAATACGGACTGAAGATACAGAAAAAGTCCCCGGAGGAAATCCGTGGGTCCGTCGCAAGGCACATGGACATGGTCGGCCTGACCGGCTTCGGCCAGCGCAGGATTTCCGAACTCTCGGGCGGCGAACAGCAGCGGGTGGCCTTGGCCCGGTCCCTGGCCGTGGAGCCGCGGGTGCTGCTGCTGGACGAACCCATGTCCAACCTGGACGCCCGGCTGCGCGACCGCATGCGCGTGGAGCTGAAGAACCTGCAGCGAAAGCTCGGCATCACCACCGTGTTCGTGACCCACGACCAGACCGAGGCGCTGACCCTGTCCGACCGCATAGCGGTGTTCGACAAGGGACGCATTGTCCAGGTGGGCACCCCGGAAGAGATCTACGGCAAACCGAAAAACGCCTTTGTCGCCAAGTTCATCGGCGATACCAACCTGCTGGAAACCCGGTGGAAGGACGGCAGGGCAACCGTGGCCGACGGACTGGATATTCAGGTGAACGGCCAATACGGCAAAGGGAAATACCTCTCCATCCGGCCCCAGGACATCTCGCTCACAAAAGAACCGGCTGCCAGTGCCAACTGCCTTGAAGGCCGTCTGGCGGACAGGCAGCTCAACGGCGTCTGGATCAATTACGTGGTGCAGGTGAAGGACATCACCCTGCGCGTGGCAGCGCTGAACACCATGGGCCGGAACATCGATTGCCGGGAAGGGAACACCGTCTTTGCCTCGTTCCCCGAACAGTGCGTCACGGTACTGGACGAGTGACATGATAAGACGGAGCATTCGCAGTTTGCCGGGCTGCATGGTGATCGCGGCCCTGATCTGGTTCCTGACGGGGTACATCCTGTATCCCGCACTCTCCACACTCAAGATCAGCCTCACGCACCTCGACGGATTCACGACCGCCCGCTACCTGGATTATTTCGCCACCGCCACCAACCTGCTGGTGCTGAAGAACTCCATCGTGCTCGGCCTGCTGACCGTCTTGACGTGCGGTTTTGTCGGCACAGCCCTGGCTTTTGCCGTGCACTATTTCGAGTTTCCCTTCAAACAGACCGTGGACAAGATACTGCTGCTCCCGGTGATGATGCCCGGAATCATCATCGTATACGCCTTTGAGCAACTCTACGGGGAAAGCGGGCTGGTCACCAAGACCCTTGAAACGATCCTCGGCCTTGGAAGCGCCCCCTACCATTTCATCGGGTTGCCGGGAATCCTGCTCGTCCACACCTACACGCAATACGTCTATTTCTACATCGCGGTTTCACTGGCCATCCGGCACATCGACCTGGCCGTGCTGGAGAGTGCCCGGAGTCTGGGCGCATCAAAATTCAAGGTCTTCACTTCGGTCATCCGGCCCTTCATCACCCCTGCCCTGATCACCGCCGCAGCCGTGACCTTCATGACCGGCATCGGCTCCTTTGCCGCCCCGAGCATCATCGGGGGAAGCTACAAGGTGCTGACCACCCAGATACTGCTGGCCAAGGCCAACAACTACATGGGCATTGCCGCCGTTCAGGTGGTGGTGCTGACCTTTTTGTCCCTGATTTTCTTCGCCTTGCTCCGGTGGTACGAAAAGCGGATGCTCTTCGATTCTTCCGTGAAGGGCGTTCCCATACAACCCGTGAGAATGCGCAACCCGGTGGCCCGATACGCCCTGTATCTCCTGGCCGGTTTCCTGATGTTGGCGATCTTCCTGCCCTTCGCGACCATCATAGTGCTGTCGTTCGCGGACTCCAGCTCCTGGATGATCAGCGTCTACCCGCGAGAATTCACCGTGGACAACTTCCGGGCCATATTCACCCGCGCAAGGAAACTCCAGCCCTTTCTGACCAGCGTGAACATGTCGCTGCTGGCAGCGTTCCTCTGCCTCCTGGTGGCCGTTCCGGCCTCCTACATCATCGAAAAAACGCGGCTGAAAGTACGCTGGCTCATCGAATTCCTGGTCATCCTGCCCTGGGCCATGCCCGCCAGCGCCGTGGCCGTCAACCTGATCAACGCCAACTCCACACCCAACATTTTCGCCTTCAACACGATCCTGCTGGGAACCTACATCCTCCTTCCCCTGGGATATTTCATCAACTCCCTGCCCATCATGGTCAAGACCGTCCATATCTCCTTCCAGAACCTGAGCGACACTTTGACGGAAGCCTCCAAAAGTCTGGGAGCTTCGGGATTCCAGACCTGTTGCAAGGTCAGCCTGCCCACCCTCTATCCGGGACTGCTGGCCGGTTTCCTGTTCGTGTTCATCCGAAGCATCGGGGAATACACGACCTCGACGTTCCTCTACACGGCCTCCAACAAGCCGGTCTCCATCGCCATGGTCAACGCCGTCTTCGAGTACGAAATGGGACTGTCCATGGCCTACGGCACCCTGCTCATCATCCTGACCGGCGTGTTGAGCCTGGTCATCAGTCGACTGCGCATGAAAACAACAGCCTGATAGGTCGCAAATCCACGCCGGACACCCCTGCCGCCAAAGGTGCACATCCACGGATTTCACGGTATGAGCGGACAGGCCGGGCCGAAATTCGGGCATCCAGCCAAAACAAGGAACGCCTTCATGTTTGAAAGATCCGTCAAGACCGTCTTTTGCCTGCTGTTGCTGTGCGCTTTTCAGGCCGTCCCGGCCCTGGGCGCCTCCCCGTTGCCGGACGGCTTCGTCCATGTGGATGAGTGCATCCCCGGAGTGGTCCTCGACGTTCGCTATTATTCCGACGACAACTTCGTCGGCGAACGCATCCGCGGATATCTGGCGCCGAGGGTGATCCTCTCAGAACCGGCAGCCAGGGCCCTTGCGGCAGTACAGGCGGAATTGACCCCGTTCGGCCTGGGCATCAAGGTCTTTGACGGATATCGCCCACAACAGGCCGTCGACCACTTCGTGCGCTGGGCCGCCGACGCCAAGGACACCCGGATGAAGACGAAGTACTACCCGGACGTACAGAAAAAGCACCTGCTCAGGGACGGCTTCATCGCTGGGAAATCCGGCCATTCCCGAGGCTCCACCGTGGACCTGACCATTATCGACAAGCTTACCGGAACCGAACTGGACATGGGCAGCTCCTTTGATTTCTTCGGCAGGAAATCCTGGCCGACCGACACCGGAATCAGCCCCCAGGCCAGGGCCAACCGGGCTTTGCTCAGCAACATCATGCAGCGGAACGGCTTCAAGCCCCTCCAAAGAGAATGGTGGCATTTCACCCTGATCGACGAACCCTACCCGGACACCTATTTCAATTTTCCGGTGCAGTGAGCCTGCTGCCCGACCCTTTGCCCATATTCATCCCTCTCCGAACCGATACTATCGGCCACCCATATGGATCCGTGACGGCGCCAACAGGTTCGGACAACGCCTCTGCGGCACAACTCCAGAATTGACAACCAAATTTACATGTTGACAATATGGTTGTCATAGTGGTACACCATTCACAACATATGAAATGCACCACCAGGAGGTTGCAATGGAAAAGCAAACCATACCCGACATCCCGGCAACGGATTCAGCCGGCGTGAACATCATGCCGCCATTCTTTTTCTACTGCTGCCTGCTCAGCGGCATTTGCCTCGACCTCATCTTCCCCTGGACGCTCCGGGCTGTTCATTATCTGATCATGTTGAGCGCGGGCGCAGGGATCATAGCGGCAGGGATATTCTTCATGATGTGGGGCCATGGCCGGTTCCGATCCCTGGGCGTCAACGTACCGACCAACCTGCCGGTGTCCCGGCTGGTGACGGATGGCGCATACCAATACAGCCGCAACCCCATGTATGTAGGCTTCATGTCCATTCTCGTCGGATTGGGCGTTGCCATAGGCAGCCTGTGGATGCTCGCCTCGGCCCTGCTCATGTTCCTGTACCTTTCCATCTATGTCATCCCCAGAGAGGAGGCGTACCTGGGCAGGCGGTTTGGGGCGGAATATAAGACATATCGCAACATTGTACGCAGGTGGTTGTAATCATGGCTGGAAAACACGCTTCCGGTGCCCAGCTGCATGCCTTGTTCAAGGAGTTGTTCCACACCCAGGCGACCCTGTCTGTACTCATGGACGACATCCATGAACAGGCGGGCATGCGCACCTCTCAGGTCAGGTTGGCAAACACGCTAGTCAAACTCGGCCGGACAACGGTTCCGGACGTGGCTCACGCCCTGAACATCTCCCGTCAGTTCGTGCAGACTGCGGTCAATGAACTGGAGCAGCAAAACATGATTGTATTTCTGGATAATCCGCGCCACAAACGTTCCAAACTGCTGGAACTCACCGATCATGGCCGCGAGACCTTAAGGCAGGTCCATAAAAACGAAGCAGCCATCATTCAACAAATGTTGCCGGACATTGACGCGACCAGCGCCGTGAACGCCTGCACATTGCTTGAGTGCGTCCGGGAAAAAATGGCACTTCTTATTCCCGCAAGGGGAGCGTAATAACCGCCATCTGCGATTATCGCATTGTGTTCCCGCGGTTGCGCACCGCCTATCGCGAAAACAGAATCGTGAATCCCAAGGAGACGAAGCCGGAAAGCTAGTCCAGACTTCTATCGGCATAGGCAAAGAATTCACTTTTTTTCATACTGAATTCATTGTCGAAAAAGACCGATGAAATCAGAAACTCTGCCGACGAACGGTTGCTGGCCGTCGGAAGATTGTACAACACGGCCAGACGAAGCAATGCCTTCACATCGACGTCGTGGGGCTGGGGTTCCATGGGATCCCAGAAAAAAATGAGGATGTCGACTTTCCCGTCGGCGATCAGCGCGCCAAGCTGTTGGTCCCCGCCCAACGGCCCCGACTTCAACCGGGTGACCTTTTTCATGCCCTGGCCCTCGGCAGACCGCAGGGCTCTCTCGGCAAGCAGCGACTCGACCAGACGGCCGGTTGTCCCCGTGGCAACCAGATTATGCCTGAGCATGGCGTCACGGTTGCAGTCCACAAAATCCAGCAGCTCTTCCTTGCAGTTGTCATGAGCCACCACAGCGATATTCTTTACTTTATTCATACAAACTCCAGATCGTAGCACCATTCAAGGACTTCATGCTTCTCCGAGGCCCAACCAAAGTTCCTCGAAAAGGCCAAGCATGATTCAGACAGGCGGAAGCTGCCCCGCTTGCCTCGTCGCAAAGCCAGCTTTCATCCCCATAAGTCATTTGTCTATTCTTTTGTCGGGTTCACGGCAAAGATCTTGAAAGAAAGATCTTGCCCCCCTGCACTGATTGGGGATTATATGCGAACGGGCGACAGGCGTTCCGCCTCCATTTGGGCTATTCATGACAAACCATGTCCATTACATTACCGAGCCAGAACCTGAGAGCGGCTTACGCTCGGGTGAATACCTCAACAGGAGATCGACCGCTTTTCCTTGATCGGCGCGAGAGAGAATATTTGGGAAAGATGTGCGTCCTGAAAAGCCTGAACGGAACTAAAAATTGGTATGGTGTCCCCCGAAATCTAGGCATGGTGTCCCCATAAAATGGGCATGCCTTATGCCTTGAAGTTTTTCCAACAATCAAGCTGAGATAAAAATGAAAAGAACTGATTCTGTTTCTATGACGCTACCTGCAAACGTAATGTATACTTCCATTGCCGTTTCGGCTGCGAAAAGCTGTGCCGACAGCGCGGGTTTTGCCAAAGAAGACACATATCGCATCAGCCTCGCCATGGATGAAGGACTGAATCATGCCCTTGAATTTGGCTACGGCGGCCCTCAGGAAACCATAGAGACCACTATTTCCAGGACCTCGTTGGGGTTACAGATAACCATTCAATTCCATGGGTTGCCATTGGAAATTGCGCAACTCCCAAAATACGACCCAAAACGCGCCGTACAATGTGGAGACGTCACCGGAATAAGCCTGCTGCTCATCGAAAAAATGCTAGACAAGGTATCCTTTTCCATCCAACCGGGAGGAAGGCGAACACTCTCAATGGAAAAATATCTTCCCGCGAAATTGGCCTACGAGAAAACCACACCACGGGAAACAATAAACCTATACGAAAATACGGATTACACTCTTCGCCTCGCTTCCCCAGACGATGCCGAAGCTATCTCTCGATTAGCCTTCCAATCGCATGGAGCGGTTTTATTCAGCGAGTATATCTACTACCCTGATCGGGTCAGAGAGATACTCCATGCCCAAAAAATGGTATCCGTGGTGATCGAAACAGACGACACCCATGAGATAATGGGACACGGTGCTTTGGTGCGACGCAAGACAAAGTCTCTCGTGGAGGAATTGACGTTCGGCTTTGTTGATCCCCGGTTCAGAAGCAAAAGAGGCGCATCTCGCCTGGCTGCATTCCTTGAAGAAGATGCCCGCAAACGAAGCATCTATGCCATTGAAGCCTTTGCCGTCACCAACCACGTCCATTCTCAACGAGCCATACTCAGCCTAGGAAGCAAAGAGTGCGGCATACTCATTGATACAAGCCCGGCCTCACACTCATGGGGCAAGGACTCAGAAGCTGACAAGAGACGAATCGGAAACTTGATATTTGTCAAATATCTCGATGGATTTTGTGGCCAAACCTTGTACATTCCCAATCATCATCGACAGATGGTTGAACGAATCTATGCGCACCACGGCGTATCGGTAAGCGTGGGCAACACGGTAACGGATGCCCCGCCCCTGAGTCCTGAATCAAGCATATGGACTATGTCGGACATTAAAGAGGGTTGGACCGCCTTCGGGGTGAAAGAATATGGAGTTGATGCAGCTGCCCAGATTGCGGACAGATTGAAACATGCATGCGCTCAAGGGATTTTTTCTGTCCATCTGGCACTCCCTCTGGGAGACCCCTTAACCAGAACAATGGCAGCAACGTTTGAAGATATGGGCTTCTTTTTCGCTGGAGTCGGCCCCGACGACGAGGGAAACGAAAACATTATCCTCCAGTACATTACCGCCACCACCGTTGACTACGAATCCATTCACGTTCATTCCGAATTTGCCAATGAAATCAAGGAATATATCAAGACATGCGATCCTCGCGTTAAAATTGCATAGGCAGGACTGAGCAATCTGGGGGCAGGACACTGTTTTCATTAGTATTGTTTCCACCCAATTTAGTGGCAAACCAGTTTGTGTTAATTCAGTTTAGATAAGCAACTATAAAAAAACCACACTGACAATAATACCATCATGAATACACCTATCTTATTAGTTCTTTCTCCACCGCCTTATTTTAATACAGTTATACATGGTTGTGTTGAACCGTTTTTTTATTCATATCAAATGAGAATCGGTACAGAAAATATTGCTCTCAAAACAACATGACATGGAGTATATGTCTGCTTGGGTGTTGACTTCAGCGCTTCAGGAACTGGCGCAGATGTTACAGTTAATCCATAAACACCTTCCCCAATCCCCTCTTTTTTTTGGAACCAGGAGGGTGCCCCCCCTTGCAGACAAAAAGCGGCCCACGATTATCCATCGTAAGCCGCTAATTTTATTTTGGTACCAGGAGGAGGGCTCGCCCCACATACACATGCTAGCGCCCGGCGGATTGTAGGTCTTAATTTCGCCTTTTCCCCCACAACCTCACATGTTTGCCTCAAATGCGCGACAGACAATAATGCACGCCCATTGTTGCCTCCACGCGACAACGCCTTCTTGTGCACTATTTTCAAAGTGCTTTGTAACAATGCAGGGCAAATCAAAAACTAAATGCCCCTGAGTTAGCGCACACAGGCACAGAGGTGGATTCATCCTGTTGGCCACCAAGCGGCGGGTTTGAATCGGCAGTATTACGAGACTTTTTAAAGTGCTTGCCATGGGCCCAACACAATAAGCACTTCACTGCTCTCCCCTCCTGCTTTCTGCTGTGAAAGCTTAATATAGCAGGTCGTGGTTGACACAAATTCAACACATAGTATATCTGAATGCGCCAGATAGATAGTATCTATATTATGCTCGCATTAGCATATAAGATGAGCCCAAGTTTTCCCTTGTTGCGCTGAACAATCGATGGCTTGAATTCACAGTAAAGGAAAGTCGAGTCTCCAAATCTCTTGGTGCCATCGAGCATCTTGCCCAGAGATACAACCTGTTGGATATGGAAAAGGTAATGATGAAAACCGTGGAGCCAACTACTCTAAAAAACAGTCCAATGGTCGAAATGCAATGCATGGATCACTCAAAAGACATCCTGCAAACAATCCCGGACAATGATTTCAAGCTCTCGGCCTGCGGAATAACCCACTCCTACCATTCTCCTGCAGGACAGAAGACTCCTGCTCTCCATGACGTGAACATCCAGGTGAAAGAGCAGGAGTTTGTGGGTATTGTCGGGCCGAGCGGTTGTGGAAAAAGCACCCTGCTCAATATCATGGCCGGTTTGGTCAGCCCCAACCAGGGTCGAGTTTACCTGGATGGAGCACCTCTCTCCGGCGTCACCCAAAGCATCGGGTACATGTCCCAAGCGGATACACTCATGCCTTGGCGCACAGTACTCGGCAATGTGGAATTCGCCTTGGAGTTGCAGGGGAAGGCAAAAAAGGAACGCCGGGAAATTTCACGGGACCTCATTGAAAAAGCAGGGCTTGGCGGCTTTGAAAACAGTTACCCCCACGAACTGTCCGGAGGCATGAAAAAACGGGTGACCATCATCCGCATCCTGGCCACCCAATCCGATACACTTTTCATGGACGAACCTTTTGGCGCTTTGGATGTCTTCACCAAAGAAATGCTTCAGGACGAGATATTGAAACTCTGGCAGGACACGAAAAAGACCATCCTCTTTGTTACCCACGACCTGACCGAGGCAATCACTCTCTGTGACCGCGTCATTCTCATGACCGCACGGCCATCCACAATCAACACCGAATACGACATCCCCCTGGCCCGCCCGCGCTCGGCCTTGGAAACCAGATTCCAACCAGAATTCGTGGAGATGCAAAGACTCATCTGGAATGATCTGCGTACGGAAGTCTTGCAGGCGGCTGGAGAATGCAAATGAAGCCTCCTGTACGATGTTCCAACTCCACGGTCTTCGCTCTCCGGCTGATGCTGATTTTCGGGGTATTGTCCGCATGGGAGGTCTTGGTCCGTTTCGACCTGCTCGACCCTTTCTTCATGAGCCAACCCACGGCAATCCTGTTTGACATGAAGGAAGCCTTTGTCTCGGGCGACATCATGCCCCATATCATTGTCACGCTGAAGGAAGCCCTAGCCGGATTGCTCATCGGCACATTTACAGGGATAGCCTCGGCCCTGCTCCTGGAAAAGATCGATTTGTTGGCCAGGATTCTCGACCCCATCATCATGGCCTTTTACGGCATCCCGAAACTGGCACTCGGTCCCATATTCATACTGTGGTTCGGGCTCGGCATGCAGTCCAAGATCTTTTTGGCCGCCCTCATGGTCTACTTCCTCGTGCTTTTCAACGCGTATGCAGGGTTCAAGAACGTGGATCAGACTCTTGTCAATGCCGCCCGGCTCATGGGCGCGAAAAAAGGGCAAATCATGCGAAAGGTGATCCTGCCCTCATCCTCCCCCTGGCTTCTTGCCGGAGTGAAGGCCGGACTTGGCGCCGCCCTTCTCGGGGCTGTGGTGGGTGAATACATCGGTGCGAACGAAGGTTTGGGCTGGATGGTGGAATACGCCGGCGGCATGTACAACATCGCTCGCGTCTTCACCTGCATCATCACTCTCATGCTCATTATGGCAGTGCTCAACGCCATGCTCGGAATGGTGGAACGGTATCTTCTCAAATGGCGGCCCACCGCCTTATAACCCTACTCTTGGAGGACAGACGATGAATGTGCGAGGCTTGGTTAAAGTTGGAATTGTATTGATCTCTTTCATTGTGTTTTTTGCTGCGGTCAAAGTTCAGGCAGGGGATGAACCTCTGACCAATGTCATCATCGCCCAACCCGGCCATGATGATTATGGAATCCCCCTCTATCTCGCGGACAATCTCGGTTACTTCAAGGAGCAGGGGCTTGCCATCAAGTTTGTCAATTTCAAATCCAGCCCCCTTTCCGTTGCCTCTCTCCTGGCAAAGGAAGTGCAACTCTGTCTGACCAGCTACGATCAGGCCCTGAAGACCTATGAAAAAGGCAAAGTCCTGAAGATTATACTGACCACCACCGATTCCCACCCCTGGTGTATAATCGCCCAACCCGAAATCAAAAGACCTGAGGATCTGAAGGGAAAAAACCTCTCTGCCAAGATGCCAGGTTCCGGCCCTCGCGCATTCGTCTCCGCAGTCCTGCTCCACTATGGTATCAATCCTGAAAAAGACGTCACCTTTGTCGACCTGCCGGGAACGGCCATCATTCCCGCTTTTACCAACCACGCAATCGACGCCACTTTTGGCAGCGGCGTGCATAAGGCCCAGATGTTGAACCGAGGCGGACATGTATTGGTGGACATGAACGATCCCGCCCAGCACATGGCTGTGCTCGGAACGGACAAGTACCCCCTGAAGGTCGTCCTGACCACGGATGAATTCGCTACAGACAACCCCGAAATCAT
Organism: Pseudodesulfovibrio sp. S3; assembly: GCF_004025585.1. NCBI lineage: Bacteria > Pseudomonadati > Thermodesulfobacteriota > Desulfovibrionia > Desulfovibrionales > Desulfovibrionaceae > Pseudodesulfovibrio > Pseudodesulfovibrio sp. S3. The sequence continues at coordinate 22,209 of NZ_QTZO01000005.1, read as the reverse complement.
GCAAAAATTCACGAATGCCGTTGCCAAGGCCATGAAGTGGGAAAGCACCCATTCGAGTAAAGAGATCGCAGAAAACGTCAAGAGCTACTTCCTGGGTTCCATTGACGAAGCGATAGTGGACGACGTGCGCAAGCCCTTCAGCCACACTGGCCTGGTGACCGCTTCAGGACATGAGGCCATCGTCAAACAATCCATCAGCGTCGGCATGATCAAGGAATCCATTCCCATGGATGCAGTTGTGGACATGAGCTTTATGGAAAATTCCCAAAAAATCATGGACCAATAACGGTTGTCTTAAAACAGAGGCCGGGTCGTCATCCACACCCCGGCCTCTTTTTCTTGGACGCACCCCCAATCACCACCGGGGCATTGACCAATCCCATCATAACCACCAGAGACCAATATGCACACCCATACCCAGCGCACCATATGCCAATGCTGCCACAACAACTGCGGACTTCTCGTCACGCAAGAAGCCAATGGGAAATTACAGGTAACCGGCGACCCGGACCATCCCATGAACCGTGGACGTATCTGCTCCAAAGCCCAGGCCAACGTGGCAACGCTCCATGCCCCTGACAGGCTGACAATGCCATTGCTGAAAACACGCGGGGGCTTTGCTGAGATATCCTGGGACGAAGCGCTGGACGTGGCTGCGGATCGATTAGGCAAAATCCGTGAGCAACACGGCCCTCTTGCCTTGGCACGATTTGCGGGTGCTCCGGTCTCCTACCTGGCCAGGGACGGTTTTTTGCAATTCATGGGCGCATTCGGCTCACCGAATCTCACCAGTATCGCCAACCTGTGTATGGGACCCCGCATGATGGCCTTCCGGGCTGTCACCGGAGGCATACGAGCTGAACCCGATTACGCGAACACGGATTTGGTCCTTTTTTGGGGCAGCGACCCTGTAGGCGGCGGCCGTTTTTCGGCCTATGCAACCTATGACGGCGGCCTGGACAACATCCTTCCCCGGCTTCGGGCACGGGGCGCACGTCTTGTATGCATTGATCCCTTTCACAGCTCCACAGCCAAAACCTGTGATCAGTGGCTGCGCATCAAGCCCGGAACCGACACGGCCCTTGGCCTGGCCATGATCCATGTCATCCTCGAGGAAGATCTGTACGACCGCGACTTCGTCGCAGAGCATGGCCACGGCTTGGCCGAGCTAAAAAAACACGTGACAGAATTTGACCCTGCCTGGGCCGAAGGCATTACCGGCATTTCGGCGGAAACCATTGCAAAACTGGCCAGGGACTACGCCGGGGCACAGGCAGCCGTCATTTACGAAGGAAACGGTCTGGACATGTACACCAACGGTGTGGATGCAGTCCGATCCATCGCCATCCTCATCGGGCTGACAGGCAACCTGGATACTCCTGGAGGCAATGTTTTCATGCCCATGCCCCACCCCCCAACCTTACCCACGGCACCGCTGCCCACCGAGCAACGGATCGGATACGACCGTTTTCCCCTGCCGCCACAGGTTCCCTTTCCGGCAATCAAAGAGGCCCTGCTGGGCGAGGAGAAAAACCGCCCCAGGGCAATGATCGTTCACCACGGAAACCCGGTACTCATCCAGGCGAATTCCGCACGCACCAGTGCCGCCTTGAAGAAACTGGACTTCCTTATGGCCTGCGACATCTTTCCCACTGCCACCACGGCCCTGGCAGACTTGGTCCTGCCCATGACCTCCACCTTTGAGAGTTACGGATACAGGGCCTATTCCAGCCACCAGGGCGGATTTTTCGCCCTGGGTCGACCGGTCGCTCCGCCGGCGGGCGAGGCTCGTTCGGTCTTTGAAGTTGAATACCAGTTGGCTGAAAAGATGAATCTGCATCAAGACTATCCGTTCCATGACGACAGGAGTTGGGTGGAATTCATGACCAATCCTTCGGGAATAGAAATGGAAGAAATGGAAGCCAAACACATCGTCTTTGCAACTCCGCCCATACAATACCGCAAATATAGGGCCAACGGATTTGCTACGCCTTCACGCAAAGTGGAATTCAGCTCCCTGTGGTTTGACCGCCTGGGCGCGGCTCCTCTGCCGGTCTATGCCGATCCCGCAGGAAGGCCGCTTGTGCTCGACGACCTGACCGAGCAGGGCTTCACACTCTTGGGTTCAAGCCGCAGACCCACTCAGTTCGTACACACCAAGTTCAAGAACCTTCACGCCTTGGCCAAGGCCTACCCCATCCCTCTGGTCTACATACATCCAGAGGATGCCGAAGCCCGCGGAATCCTGGATAAATCTGAAGTCGAAGTGAGTTCTCCTTACGGTAAAATCACCCTCTCGGCCTCCATCAGCGAAGACACCAAGCAAGGCCTGGTGTTTGTCGACTTTGGCTGGGGTAATCCTTCGGACGGTATGGGTAACATCAACGATCTCACTGACGATCAGCATTTCGACCCCTACTCAGGAGGCACGCCCAACCGACTTTTCCCCTGCGAGATAATTGCGCTGGCTACTCCTGCGTTGAACATTCCAGCAAGCAACGCCAGCTGAATTAATCGCCTTGCAATGCGATAATCGCGATAGCCCCTGCGAAGAAGAAAGGGCAAAACAACGAATAAGAAAAAGCAAGTCGGACCTTCTTTTATGCAAACAACAAAATAGCGGCTTACGATTATACATCGCAAGCCGCCAATTTCATTCTGGTACCAAGGGGGGGACTCGAACCCCCACAGGCTTGCGCCCGGCGGATTTTGAGTCCGCTGCGTCTACCAATTCCGCCACCCTGGCACGGGAGACGTTCTTAATAGGGCAGCCGCCACCCCCCTGTCAACATTCTTGTCACAATCTCCTGTCCCAAAGCATTGCCTCGGGTCGCGCACACTCGAATAGAAATCAAAAGCAGCGCACAACAAACTTTCACATCTTTTAACATCATATGAATGGTGTTTCGCCGCCATTGGCTTATACCGACATTTCGCCCAAACCCGGTCGCACTTCCGGCTTGGGGCAATTCGTGAACCCGAACAAATCGAGAACGCCATGAAACGACACCTTACTCTGTTGGCCCTCACGGCCCTGTTCCTTGTTGCTGCCTGCTCCTCCCATGAACCGCCTTCACGCGAAGAAATGGGGCCGCCTCCCGTCCCTACGGCCGAGGAGCGCCTTGTCGTGCTTGAAAAACGGCTGAACCTGACGCCGGAACAATCCAAAGCCATCAAACCGATCCTGGCCGAAGAGTGCGAGCGCAAGTCCGCACTCATGGACAAGCCCGGTGAAGACCGCAAATCCCCGGAGGAAATGCGCAAGGAACGGGAAAACCTCGAGTGGGATATCTGCCTGAAGCTGTCTGCCCACCTGACCGAAGACCAGATGTTCCAATACAGCAAGCTGCTGGAAGAAGAGGCCAAGGCCATGGAAAAACAAAAACAGGACCGACCGGATGGACCTCCGAACGGTGGCGGCAAGAGCGGCCCTCCTCCCCGCCGCTAGCATGATTCGTGCGGTCCGCCCTGCGCCCTCCACGGCCGGGGCGGACGCCGACCTCCCTGTCAATATCCTTGTCACGCCTACCTCTTGGTGGTAGCACCGCTTTGCAGAGAGTCTTCGCCTGAACAAGGATGCATACATGTTACCCATCGGATCCATCGTCAATGCCTGCGCCATCATCGGCGGTTCCCTCATCGGCTGCTGGCTGCAGTCCCGCTTCCCGGAACGGATCAGGACCATCGTCTTTCAGGGATTGGGATTGTGCGTGCTGCTCATCGGCATCCAAATGGCCCTCAAGGTGGACAACATTCTCATCGTCATCTTCTCCGTGCTGCTCGGCGGCATCACTGGGGAATTGCTGCGACTCGACTCCATGCTGGAGCGGTTGGGCAACCGCTTCAAGAGGATCGTGCGCTCCAAGAATGACAACTTCACGGACGGCCTGGTCACCACCTCGCTCCTCTTCTGCATCGGGGCCATGGCCATTATCGGTTCCCTGGATGAAGGCATCCGGGGCGACGCCACCGTGATCTACACCAAATCCATCCTGGACGGCTTTGCGGCCATCGCCTTTGCCGCCACCTACGGGACCGGGGTCATCTTCTCGTTCATCCCGGTGCTCCTTTACCAGGGGTCCATCACCATCGGGGCCTCCTTTTTCCAGCAATATTTCTCGGACATGATGATCGCACAGATCACCGGATGCGGCGGCCTGCTCATCGTGGGCATCGGCATCAACCTGCTGGAACTGACCGAAATCCGGCTGGCCAATCTGCTGCCCGCCCTGGCCTACGTGGTCGTGCTGACCTTTTTCTTCGGCTAGCCGCCGCTTGTGAACCGGTTCCGCCGCTGTTATCCTCCGGGCATGGACACCTCGGCCACAATACGACATCTCCAGACACTCATGGGCAGGCTTTCGCCCGGCGAAGGCCCCACATCCATCCCGTTTCTGGGCATGGTTTCCAGCGCCGCATCCCACCGGCTGTTGTCCGTCTCCCTGCCCCAATCCGCCCTTTTCTTCATCCTCTCGGGGACGAAAACCATCATTCACGGCGAAAACAGAATAGAATTGAAGACCGGTCAGGGATTCCTCTATCCCGCCCGGATGGAGACAATCATCGAAAACCGTCCGGACAGAGCAAACGGCCGGTATCTCGCCCTCTGCCTTGTCTATGATGAGGACATGGTCGGACGGGTGGTTTCGGAAAGGTCCGGCCCGGAAATCCGCCCGCCGTTGTCCCTGGAAGCGCTGAAAACAGACTGCGATGCCCTTGTGGGATCATCGTTGAACCACCTGCTGCACATGGCAGCGGCCAGCCCGGACAACAAAAGGCTCCTCTCGCTCTGCCGCGAAGAGTTGCTTCTGCTCATGGCCGAACGCACCGACTGTCTGCCGCTGCTGTGGGACGCGGTTTCAACATGGAGTTCACGGTGCTGCCGACTCATCGGCATGGAACCGGGCAGGGCCTGGACCGCCGAGGCCATCGCGGCCAAACTGGGAACAAGCGAGCGTTCCCTCCGGCGGCACCTGAACGAAGAAAACACATCTCTCCGAAGCCTTTTCCGGGAGGTCAGGCTCAACTCCGGGCTGGCCATGCTCCAAACCGGCACTGCGACCGTGGGAGAAACGGCATACCGGTGCGGTTACAACTCGGCCTCACGCTTTGCCGGACTGTTCCGGGAACGGTTCGGCGTCAGTCCGAGCCAGATATTGCAGTACAACGCCGTTTTGGATCAACCTTTGGCCGGATCGTGACTGCGCCCATCCATACGGACTGCTAGAACGCCTCCAACATCAAAGGAGGCATTTCATGCATAGGACACGTTTTTCCCTTTCCCTGGCCCTGGCCTTTGCCCTAGCTTTAACCTTTGCCCCGGCCTGCATGGCGGACGGCTTCACCCTGACCAGCCCGACCGTCAAGGATGGCGGCACGCTGCCCCCGAAACACCTGCTCAACGGTTTCGGCTGCACCGGCGAAAACATTTCGCCCGCCCTTCAGTGGCAGAACCCGCCTGCCGGAACCAGGAGCTTTGCCGTGACCGTCTACGATCCGGATGCCCCCACGGGAAGCGGCTGGTGGCACTGGGTGGTGTTCGATATCCCCAAAACAGCGACCGGCCTTGCCGAAGGCGGTCGTCTCCCGGAAGGCACGGTCCAGAGCCGGACGGACTTCGGCGCACCCGGCTATGGCGGGGCTTGTCCCCCGGAGCATCATGGGGAACACCGGTATATCTTCACTGTCCACGCCCTGAATGTCGAGAAGCTCGATCTCGGAGCGGACAGTTCCGCAGCCATGGTCGGCTTTTTCCTGAACGCCCATTCACTGGGCTCGGCAACCCTGACAGCCAGATACGGCCGTTAACGACAAAGGCCCGCTCTCTGTTGAGAGCGGGCCTTTTATGCCTTGGTCATCTTGTTTACTTTTCGGCTGACTTGGCAGCTTTCTTCTTGCCGCCGCAGCCGCCGCAAGCGGAAATCTTCTTGACCTCTTCGTCCGGCTCCAACACGCGGATTTCTTCTTCGGAATCCAGGTGCCCCTTGAGCTTGGCGTATTCGATGACATCCTCCAGAATCTGCTGGCAGTCCTTGGTGGGGATGTTCTCTCCCACCAGGGCACGCTGAAAATCAGGCTTGTCAAAGGGCTTGGCCCAATAGTTGTGCTTGAGGTATTCCCAGGCGCCGGCCTTGGGCACGTCGATGGCCGGGGTGGAGGAACGCAGGGCGACTTCCCAGCGGGTATATTCGTAAGGATCGTCCAGGGTCTTTTCCGGGTAGCAGGCATGGGTCTCGCTGGCCTGGAAGGAGACCACCACCTTGAGCCCGATGGCCAGTTCCTTGAACACGCGGCCGAACAGTTCATGCCGGGACGCTTCAACAAGATATTCTCTGAAATCTTTAGCCATTGAATACTCCTTATCAATACGGGGAACAGCAAATTAGCGGCATACTGTCCCAATTCCCCGCTCGAATCAAGGGGTTTTCCCAAGAGCTTGAACTCCCGGTTTCAGGCACCCCGTGCCGGATCAACTGCCAAGCAGGGCCAGTATCAGGGGCATGGTCACTGCGGACAAAACAGTCTGCGCAGTGATGATCAGGGCCATGACCCGATGGTCTCCGCCCATCTGGCGCGCCAGGATAAAGGCGGATACGGACACCGGAATGGCTGTGTAGATCAGCGCCGCGTCACGGGCCAGCCCCTCCACGCCGAACAGCCGGGCACAGCCGTAGGCGGCCAGGGGCAGGGCCACGAGATGGGACAAAGAAGCCAGCCCCACGGGCATGGTTGTCGCGCCGATCCCTTCGAATTGCAGTCCTGCGCCCACGGCCAGCAGGCCGAGCGGCAGGGCCGCCTTGCCCAGGATGGTCAGCAGATCCAGAACCACGCCGGGCAGTTCCAGATTGAGCCCGCTCAGGATCAACCCCGCCACGCAGGCCAGGATGAGGGGATTCTTGAGCAGCTCCAGCCCCACCCTGCCCAGGCCGCCGCCGTGTTTGCCGTGGCGCGAAAGCACCAGCACGCAAAGGACGTTGACCAGGGGAATGAGGGTGAGCAGGGCCACGGCCGAAAGCGTCATCCAGTCCGGGCCGAGCAATGCGGCCGCAGCCGAAAGCCCCACGTAGGTGTTGGGCCGGATGGCTCCCTGAAAAACCGAGGTGAAGACCGGGCCGTCCAGATTGAACATGGTCCGGGTGAGCACCAGGAACGCGCCCACAAGACAGATGGCCGAGGCCAGAGTCAGACCGATCCCCATGGCCGAACCGTCAAAATGCCGCCCGGCAAGTCCGCTGACCAGCATGGCCGGAAACAGGACATAGTAGGTCAGGCGCTCGGACACAGGCCAGAAACCGATTCCGGGAAAATCGAGCCTGCGCAGGACGAATCCCAGCAGGATCAGCCCGAATATGGGCAATATGGCGAGTATGATTGGGGACATGGTGTGAACGGTACTCCCCGCTCAGGTGCAATGGCAAGAAAAACGGGGAGCCTCCTCTCGGGAAGCTCCCCGCCGCGATTTACTCGGGCACGGTTTCCATGGACGCCCATTTGGGCTCATGGAGCGGCAGGACGAAGTCGGCCATGTCCTTGGCCTTCAGCAAAATGTCGTAGGCCTCATACGGACCGGTGTTGGTGCCGGGCGGAATGACTTCCATCTCCATGGCCCGGACTTCCTTTGGCGGGTCCAGGTTCTCCAGGATGGTGCAGAACCCGCAGATAAGGACCGACCCCTTGTCGGTCTCGATCTTGATGGACATGCCCCCCGGAGTGTGGGCCGGGGTATGGATCATGGTGATGCCCGGCAGGACCTCGGTATCCTCGGCCACGGTGACAATCTGGCCGTTTTCCTTGGCATCGTCCACGTAGTCCTCCAGATAACGGAAATCCAGCGGGTGGGGGTTGTACACGGACTCCATCTCCTTCTCGTGCACATATATCTTTGCATTGACGCACTTGTAGTCGTTTTCGCAATGATCGTTGTGCAGATGGGTGTGGATGATGATGTCGATATCCTCGGGCTTGAGGCCGTATTTGGCCAGCCCTTCCTCAAAGGTATATATCTTGCCGCCGATGGCCTGTTCGCGCTCGGCCGACACGATGGGCTGCATCTCCCCGGTGTCCACCAGGATGTTCTTGTCGCCGCCCTCAATATACCAGGTATAGATCGGGATGGTATACGGGGTGCCGTATCCCTGTTGATAGGTCATCATGCCCTTGTCAAAAACCTTGGTCCCCATGACTATGGGATGAATGGTGTAGGTCTTCACGATTTACGCTTCCTGTTGAATTTTGTATGAACCTATGAGGATGATTTGGCATGTGTCAAGCACTGGAAAGATGCTTGACGATCTGCCATATCCTTCGGCACCATTGAGTGAGACGGGGTCTGAGGGGAAACACAATCTCGAACAAAGAAAAAACAACTCAACGTGTATAATTAGTTATACACGTCTTGACCCTTTGTCTCATAGTCGGTTAGGTATTTGTAATGTGAGACTTAGCTGTCACGCATCTGAATGAAGAATAATTACTCGACTTTCTCCAATTCTTTAGGATAACTGAGAAGGTTGAATCTTACTGCTATTTTTCCAAGGAGAAAAACACATGGATGTTGAACTGGCGAAGCCCTTCATCAAAGCAGCCATAGACGTACTGTCCACCATGGCCTTTATCAAACCCGAGGTCGGCAAGCCCTACGTCAAGAGAAACACCGTTGCCGCCGGAGACGTGTCCGGAATGGTAGGTATCACCGGCAAGAAAAATGGCAGCGTATCTCTCTCTTTCTCCAAGGGATGTGCCGTAGCCATCGTCAAGAATATGCTGGGTGACGAAATCGATGATATCATGCAGGACGTCAAGGATGCCGTTGGCGAACTGACCAACATGATATCCGGCCAGGCCCGTGCAGGTCTGGCGGAAAAGGGACTCGTCTTCCAAGGCTCCACCCCGACCGTCGTCATGGGAGACAATCACACAATTTCCCATATGGCGAAGGCTCCGATAATGGCCATCCCCTTCACGACAAAGGACGGGACCTTCACCATTGAATTCTGCTTTGAGTAGGCCGCTGCATTTTTAAAAAGCGTGGAGATGTCATGGCAAGGCTTGATAAGTTTCGAGATAAGGAATTCCTGGATCAGATTACGATCCTCAATGAAATATCCGGCAGCAAGGACCCCGAGGCCCTTCCCGGCTTGGTTGATCTACTCAAAAGCCCGGTGGGAGATACCTCCATCGACTATATGGTAGTCAACGCCCTTAACGCTGTGCTGTCCAGCAACGAAGACAATGTCATAGAAGGCTTGAGCGACCCCCATAGCGGCTTGAGCATTTTGTGCATCCGTGTTGCGGGCGAATACGCCATCAAGGCCGCTACGGCTCCCCTGGTGAAACTGGCGCAGGCCGAACCAGACATTGATCGTCTCATGGAGATTCTCACCTCCCTGGCCCGCATCGGTGACGAATCGGCCGTGCCCGTATTCAGAGGATTCCTCTTCCATGAAGATGCCTTCATCCAGTCCTCCTGCATCGAGGCCCTGGGCAAATTCGCAGACCCGGAATCCATAGAGCAATTCAAGGCAATCATTCTCGAGAGCGAGGCCCCAGACCGTTTCGAGGTGTGCGACATCACCACATGGAAAGCTGTGGAAGCCCTGGCCCGCCAGGCCTCGACCGACACCATCGCATTCCTGGTGGAACGACTGCACCACAAGAACCCCACGGTCCGGCGCATCATCACCGACGCACTCATCAACATCGGCTCACCCTGCGTGCCTCAGCTGCTGGGAACCTTCGATGCAGGTGATACAGATAGCAAAATTCTCGCCGCCAACGTTCTGGGCTTCCTGCGCGACCGTTCGGGCGCAAACGGCCTGGTAGCCGCCTTCGACAAAGGGTTGGCCCAGGATGAAAATGTCCGCTACGCCGTATATGAGGCCCTCGGCCGCATCGGCACGATGAAGGGCATCATCTGCCTTGTCGATGGACTGGCAGAGACCGATGAACTCATTCTCATGGCGGTCATCGGCGGGCTGGAGCAGCACGTCAATCCGGGCATGATATCCACCCTGACCAGCCTGATAACCAAGGCTGATGACCAATCCGACCGGCTGGCAAAGGCGGTCATTTCCTCCAAGGCCACCGCCATTTTCGATGCCCTGTATGAATCACAGGGCGTGGGCGATGCCCTGATCGACGCCCTGGCCGAATCCAAGGATCCGGAAATCATCGAGGAATTCCGTTCCGCACTGAACGCAATCGGCGGCACAAGGGCCGATGCTGACCTGGAACGACTGCCTTCCGTCGCCACCGGTACCCGCAAGGCCCTGGCTGCGGACGACTCCCGCTCCATGTGCGCCATGCACCGGGCAATCCTCACGGACCTCGGCTTTGAACCGTTCATGGCCACCAACGGCGAAGAAGCCTACGACTTCATCGAACAGGGCGAGGAGTTCGAAATCATCATCACGGACATGAACATGCCCATCATGGACGGTATGGAACTGGTCTCCAAGATCCGCTCCACCCCCGGCCTGGAAGACATACCCATTATCATGGTCACCACTGAATCCGAGGCTTCCCAGCAAAGCCTGGCGGCCAAGACCGGGGTCACCTCCTTTATCACCAAACCGTTCAAGCCTGACGACCTCAAGGCCAAGATTCTCGAATTCACCGAATAACAAAAAAGGGCCTCCAAGGAGGCCCTTTTTTGTTAGGACGAAGCGGCTTGAAAGACCTATCCTGCACTCTCGGTTGCCACCAAAAAATCAATCGTCATATCAGCAACTTCCGCAGAGTATAGCATCCAGACATGCCCCATGGGTGAACATATCCGCTCTTGCCAACCGGTCCGGCCGGTGCGAAGCATGTCTAAGGGGAAAACATAGTCATCGGTCAGGGTGTATATACCGAGCTTCGGACAGTCCGGATCGGACGCGCCTGCCACGGCGCGGGAAATGAACCGACCTGGAATGAGATCGCGGGCCATGCGGTTGCCGCCGAACCGAGCAAGATCACTGCCTTTGTGCGGCGACCCCAAGGTGATAAGCCCTGCCACGCAATGATTGAAACGCGGATTGGCCGCTGCACAGCGACAGACCAGCCCACCAAGGCTGTGGCCCATGAGGATCACCTTGGCGTCAGGTTCCTTCCCAAGCAGTGCTTCCAATTTCTGTTCCATGCCTTTCAGGGCATGGTCGAAATCCCTGGTAAAGCTGTTGTAGCCGAAGGTGTGCAGGTTGGAAAACCCCGCCCGACGCAGTCGGAACTTGAAAAACTGCCAGGCTGTGCGGTTGTGGTAAAGGCCATGCACCATCAGGATGGGAGTCCCCATACCGCCTGGGGAGCGCTCGGTGCAGGCGAGCAGCAGACAACTTGGCAGGGCCACGACATCTGCTGCCAAGGCCGTGACCACCCCCCGGACCACGGCCAAACTCAACCCGTCCACGCCCCGGCGGATTTCCGAGAGTTGTCCGGCCAGAGCGTTGGACACAAGAAATGCACCAAACCGTATCAGGGTAAACAGGACGAGCACGGCCAGGGAGACAAGGGTGAACGTCAGCATGACGCACCATGACGCCGTGCGCAGCCGGTGTCAACCCGACAGGAAACGCGGACTTCTTGCCCCTTTGCCCTCCCCGGTGTAACAAGATCGGGACATATTCCCAAGGAGAAACCTTTGAACACCACACTCTGCCTCGACATCGGCAGCGGCACCCAGGACGTGCTGCTCCATTCACCCGATATCAATATTGAAAACTGTCCAAAATTCGTCCTCCCCTCCCCGGCCCTGCAAATCGGCCGGCGCATGGAGGGATTGCGCGTGCAGGGCAGAAACATCTGGCTCCACCACCGCAACATGGGCGGCGGCGTGACCCGGTTCATAAACGCCCATCTCAAGGCCGGGCTGCAAGTCGCATCCACCGAAAGCGCGGCCTACACCATGGCCGACGACCTGACACGTGTCACGGACATGGGCATCACGCTGACCGAGGCGTGTCCCGCCGGGTTCGAGCCGGTCCGGCTCACGGATTTCGATGAGGCCTGGTGGCAGACTTTCCTGACCGCCGCAGAGCTTCCCTGGCCCGATGAGATCGCGGCCTGCGCCCAGGACCACGGGTTTCATCCGGGGCAGTCCAACCGCATGGGCCGCTTCAAGCTCTGGCAAAACCTGCTGCACGAGGCGGACGGTCGCCCAGAAGCCCTGGTCTACCGGACCCCGCCCGCCATGCTTACCCGGCTGGCCGATCTCCAGGCGGACATCGGCGGCGGACCCGTGGCCGACACCGGAGCCGCAGCGGTGCTCGGTGCGCTCTATGTGGACGAAATCGAGCGCCTCAGTCATGAGCGCGGCATCACGCTGGTCAACATCGGCAACTCCCATTTGATCGCCTTTCTCCTGTTCGACGGCCGCATCCACGGCGTCTATGAACAGCATACCGGCTGTGTGGACGGCGACAAACTCTGGAAGGACCTGGCCGATTTCCGCTGCGGCTGCCTGTCCTTTGAACAGGTCTTCGAGGAACGCGGCCACGGCTGTCTGTGCAATGACCTGCCTGACGGAGCTGACGGATTCCAACCCACATTCGTTCTCGGTCCCCGCCGGAGCATGTTGAACGGATTCGATGTAACCTTCCCGTCCCCGGGCGGAGACATGATGCTGGCAGGCTGCTTCGGTCTCATAAAGGGACTAGCCATGCAGGGGTAAAATCAGGCATGATGGCGACCAAAACAGATCACCCACACTCAATCCCTCAAGGACAAGTGAGACCTTTCAAGGAATGTTCATGATGATACGCCGACTGATTCTCGCCCTGTTTCTCTGCACCCTGCTATATCCCGTCAACGCCCACGCCCGGACAGTGCATGTCGATTCCAAGGCGACCCAACCCGGTGACGGCTCTTCCTGGGCCTCAGCCATGCAGGAGTTGGATCAGGCCCTGGCGAGCGCTGCGGACGGCGACCAGATATGGGTTGCCGAAGGCGTCTATACGCCCAACCCGAGCGCGGGCCGTGCCGCCACCTTCAAACTGGTTCCGGGGGTGGAGATCTACGGCGGTTTCTCAGGCACTGAGGTCGAGCTGGGCAAACGGAACTTCAAGAAGCATCAAACGACTCTTTCCGGCGACATCGGCCAGATGGGGGTTCCCGACGACAACGTCTTTCACGTGGTCACCGGGGCGGACCGGGCCGTGCTCGACGGTTTTACCGTCACCGGTGGTTACAGCAGGAACGCCCGCTGGCAGGGAGGCGACCAACTGACCGCCTCCGTCATCGTGTCCGGTCCCGGCAACGGCCAGGGGGCTGGCATGATCAACTTCCAGGCCTCGCCAGAAGTGCGCAACTGCGTCTTCCAGGACAACCAGGCCCTTGAGGGCGGCGCGGTCTACAACATGACTTCGCCGTCGAACGACCCCACAGGCGTACCTGAGACCTCTCCACGGTTCATAGACTGCACCTTCTGGCAGAACTCGGCCATGGCCTACGGCGGCGGCGTGGCCAATGCGCTGCGCACCAAACCCCTTTTCGTGTCCTGCGAATTCGACTCCAACCTGAGCGATTTCAAGGGAGGCGGCATGTACAACGACTTCGGGGCCGCGCCGATCCTGCTCAACTCCATTTTTCGCAACAATGAAGCGGTGCACGGCGGCGGCATGGCCAACGACGGCGGGGCCGCACCCATCTTCTACTACTGCACCCTCACCGGCAACCGCTCCACCAAGGACGGTCCGGCCATCCACCAGGGCGACACCAGCGCCAACACCACAATCCTGATCAAAACCGTGGTCTGGGCCAACGAATGCGAATGCAAGGACACCCGTTTCCTCAACGGTCCCGGCAGCGAAATCCGGGTGCAGGACTCGGTCATCCAGGGCGGCTACAAGGGCAAATCCGTGTTTCAGGCCAACCCGAGCCTGGACCGCAAATCCGAAACCATGCTCAACGTGGGATACAAGACCAACGGCTTCCGATTCACGGCAGACAAACTCGACGCCCGGATCAAGGACGCCAACCGGAGTGAATTTACACAGAACCTGCCCAGTTTTGATTCCGGCTACACCGCAGCCGTGACCACGGCCCTGCTCGACACCCGAAATGCCCCGGCCCTGCCCGAAACCCGAAGCATCCCGGTGCAACTCCCCGAAGTGGCCCAGACTCCTGCGCCCCAGAGCATTGCAACGCCGGAACCTGAACCGGAACAGCCAAAGATTCTGGAACAGCCACAGGTTCTGGAGCAGGCACCAAAGCAGGCACCGGTCGCAACACCCGAGCCAGTCCTTGCTCCGGTCCAACCACCTGCGCCTCAACCCGAACCGGACGCCCTGGCCATGGTCGAGCCGCAGCACTCGGTCCTCAAGGAATCGCCTGCCCCGCGTAAAAGCGGCCCGAAATCCTCTGAAATCATGCTGCTGGAGCTGGACGCTGACGGCAACGGCTGCATCACCATCAACGAGGCACAGGGTCCGCTCCAGCAGCAATTCTGGCGCGTGGACCACAACGGTGACGGCTGCCTGTCAAAGGCAGAGCTGGATCGAATGGACGACAAGAGCAGACAAGAGGGGCAAGACACAGCGGAACAGGCATCCCAGCCTCAGCCCCGTCCGCAGCCCAGGCCCGTGGCCCAGCAGGCCAAACCGGCCGCTCCGCAACCGACGACCACCGCCTCCCTGGCCAAACCGCAGACGGCCGCCCCCGCCAAAACGACCGCCCTTCCGGCCGCATCCAAAGCAGAGAGCTCCGGTTCTTCCACCGGTTATACCCTGTTCGCGCCCATAGGTGGAACCGAGACCTACCTGGTGGACATGCAGGGTAGCATTTTCAAGAAGTGGACAAGCAAGGATACCTCTGCCGGTGCGGTCTATCTCCTGAACAACGGCAACCTGCTTCGGACGGTATCTCCGGCCAAGGGCGAGGTTCGCACGCCGTTCGAAGGAAAGGGCGTGAACGGAGGCATCATACAGGAAGTGTCGCCACGCGGACAAATTGTCTGGGAATACAGCTACGTATCATCAGATGTCCGGCAGCACCATGATGTCGAACCTCTGCCCAACGGCAACGTCCTGCTTCTGGCATGGGAGATGAAGCACGCCTCGGATATCGAGGCTGCGGGCGGCTCCCTGCGTTCCCATCCCGAGGGCAAGCTCTGGGTGGAGCACATCGTGGAGGTTCGCAAATCCGGCCCGAGGAGCGGCTACATCGTGTGGGAGTGGCACGCCTGGGACCATCTGGTGCAGGATTCCAACCAGTCCGCCCCCAACTATGCGAGCCCGGTCCGCCTGCCCCAGCGCATCGATTTAAACTACAACCCCACGCGCCAGGCCGATTGGCAGCACGCCAACTCCATCGACTTCAATCCGGCCCTGAACCAGATCGTGGTCAGCCTGCGCAACACGAACGAAATCTGGATCATCGACCACTCCACCAGCACGGCCCAGGCCGCCGCCAGTTCCGGCGGACTCATGCGCCGGGGCGGCGACATCCTCTTCCGTTGGGGCAATCCGGCAGCCTACGGGGCTTCGGGTCGGCCTTCCCTCATGGGACAGCATGACGCCCAATGGATTCCAAACGGCAAGCCCGGTGATGAGACCATCCTGATCTTCAACAACGGCGACCGCCGGGAGAAACGGTCTGACATCATCGAGATCAAGCCCGAATACTACTTCAAGACCACCCGCCTCAATGCCCAGGTGGTCTGGTCCTACAACGATGCAGGCGGCTCTCCGTTCTTTGCCGACCACGTCTCCGGCGCCCAGCGGCTGGCCAACGGCAACACGCTCATATGCGACGGCACGGACGCACGCATCTTCGAAGTCACGGGTGACGCCAAGCCCGTCTGGGAATACAAGCACGAAGGCAGGAACAAAGGGCCGGACAGCCATCTCTTCAGAGCGACCAGAATACCCTCGGACCACCCCGGCATCAAAAGACTGTCCTCGCAATAGCCGCATCCAGGGCGGGCGGTCCGGGACCGTCCGCCTTTTTGTCGGAATCGCAATCCGCCCCCTAGGCAGAGAACTTTCACCATGGTACATTCCCGACTATCAGTTCTCAATCGTAACGAGGAGCCGGTCATGAAATCGAAATATTCTCCCATTCCCCTCATACTTTTACTGACCATCCTGGTCTGGACCGCCCCCGGCCACGCGGCATGGGGCGACGCCATCAAGGGCATGGGAGATGCAGGAGCCACGGCCATGGGATTACCCTACACACCTTCCCAGGCCGAGGCAGGCATCAAGCAAGTGCTCTCAATGGGTACGGATTCCGCTGTTTCCTCCCTCGGTGTCAACGGAGGATTCTCCAATAATGAAGCTCTGGCCCTGCCCTTACCGGATTTGTTCAGCAAGGCAAGCGGCAGTGCAGCCTCCGGGCTGGTCTCGGCCCTGAACTCGGCGGCCGAATCCTCGGTCCCGTCCCTTGGCCCCCTCTTCCAGAACGCCATCCAGTCCCTGGACATCGGCAACCCTGCCTCCATGATCGGAGGCGACGACGACTCGATCACCCGATATTTTGAAAATTCCGCGCGACCATCGCTCAAAAAACTGGCAAAACCCATTGTCAGCAAGAGCCTGGACGCGACCGATGCCGGTCAATACCTGAACGCCCTGACCGCAGCCCAGCAGATGAGCAATCTGACCGGTGTGGCCTTTGACCCCGTGGACTACGTCACCGACCGGGCTCTGGACGGCATGTTCAGCTACATAGCCGACACGGAAAAAGATATCCGCTCCACAGGCGGAGCCGGTGCAAGTGAACTTCTACAAACACTCTTCTAGGAGCTACCCATGTCCAAAATCATAAAAATCAGCCTGATATCGGCAGCAGCAATTGTCCTTCTTTTTGTCGTGGCAGCCATCGCCCTGGTGGTCCTGGTCGATCCCAACGAATACAAGGCGGAAATCTCCCAGGCCGTCAAGGAACAGACCGGTCGTGACCTCAAATTCGAAGGCGATATCGGTTTCAATTTCTTTCCCTGGCTGGGACTGGATGTCGGGCCCATGGCGCTGGGCAACGCACCGGGGTTCGCCCCCGACGAGATGGTACGCATCAACAAGGCCGAGGCCTCCATCCGAATCATGCCGCTGTTTTCGGGCAATCTGTCCGTCGGCACGGTCGTATTGGACGGGCTCACCCTCAATCTGGCCAAAAATGCAAAGGGTGTCACCAACTGGGACGACCTGACCAAGGCTGCGGCAACCGATACAAAAGACGCTGTGGAGCCGACTGAAAAAAAGAGCGGCGACACGGCCAAGAAACCTTCGGAAATGCTGTCCGTCCAGGGCATCGAGATCACCAACGCCAACGTCATGTTCGATGACCGGCAGGCGGGAACCAAAACCTCGATCAACAACCTGAATCTCATCGTCGGCGAGGTGGGCAATGGGGTGCGCTTCCCCTTTGAGCTGCGCTTCGACCTCAAGCTGGATAATCCCAATATCGAAACCCGGCCCACATTGACCGGCTTTGCCAAACTTGACCAGGATACCGGAAGCATGGAGATCGACCAATTCACTTTCAGCGCCCTCAACCTGGAAATCACCGGCCTGTTCTTTGCCAAGGCCAAGGACGGCACCGCCTCCTATTCCGGCGAACTGAAGCTGGCAGAAGCCTCCGTCCGCAAGCTCATGCAGGAGATCGGCATGGAAGTCCCTGCCACGGCTGACCCCAAGGCGCTCGAAGCGCTGTCGGCCGACCTCAAGTTCAACGGCACCGAGTCAAATGTTTCCCTGGAGAAGATGACCGTCAAACTCGACGACACCACGGTCACGGTAGACGGCTCGGTCAAGAATTTCAACAAACCGGCCATGAACCTCAACGTCAACGTGGACACCATGGATGTGGACAGATACCTCCCGCCCAAGTCCGATACGCCCGGCGACACAACGCAGGCCGGACCAACTGCCGCAACCAACGACAAGCCCGCAGAGGAACCGGACCTGAGCGGTCTCAAGGGTCTTGATCTGGCCGCCAAACTGACCGTGGGCAAGCTCAAGGTCATGAACCTGACCATCACCGACATCCTGTGCCAGCTCACGGCCAAGAACGGTGTGCTCAAGGCCCAGCCGGTCTCCCTGAACCTCTATGACGGCTCCTACTCTGCCGAAGGCTGGCTGGACGCCAACCCCAAGGTTGCCACCTGGGGCGAAAAAGGCGGGCTCAAGGGCGTGCTGGCCGGACCGCTGCTCAAGGACCTGGTGGGCAAGGACCACCTGCACGGAACCACCTCGGCCAAGTATGACCTCAAGGGCTTTGGCCTGACCCCGGACAACATCAAAAAGTCCGTCACCGGAACCGCGTCCTTTGCCTTCACCGATGGGGCCGTCATGGGCGTGAACGTGGCCAAGATGATCCGCGACGGCTGGAACCAGCTCAAGGGCAAGGCCGTCAGCGCGGATGAACCGGCAAAAACCGACTTTGCCGAACTGCTCGGGTCGGCCACCATCACCAACGGGCTCATTGACAATCAGGACCTGCTCATGAAATCGCCGCTGCTGCGCGTGACCGGCAAGGGATGGGCCAACCTGCCCAGGAACAACACCGACTACACGGCCACGGTCACCGTGGTCGGCACCCTGGAAGGCCAGGACGGTGCGT
The DNA here is from genome assembly GCF_004025585.1 of Pseudodesulfovibrio sp. S3. Taxonomy (NCBI): domain Bacteria; kingdom Pseudomonadati; phylum Thermodesulfobacteriota; class Desulfovibrionia; order Desulfovibrionales; family Desulfovibrionaceae; genus Pseudodesulfovibrio; species Pseudodesulfovibrio sp. S3. The sequence goes on along the minus strand of NZ_QTZO01000005.1, from coordinate 3,672 downwards.
CCATGGAAGACCTGAAGGGACTGCCCCTGCCCATCAACGTCAAGGGCGACCTGAACGATCCTAAGATAAGCCTGGATTTGAAGGCCATGGGCGAGGCCCTGTTCAAGGGCACGTTCAAGCAAGGCGCCAAGAGGTTGGAGGAGAAACTCAAGAAGGACCTCCTCGGCGGTTCCCAAAATTCCGGCTCCACAGGCTCCACCACTGACACAAAGACCAATAACCCACTGGGCGGCCTGCTGAAAAAGAAATAATCACCGAGCACCATAACACTCCGGGCCGGGCGGCAAATCGCTGTCCGGCCCTTTTTTTTACGGCAATCGGTAACGCAATCTTCACAATTGCGGCACACCACTCGAACATTGATTCACTATACAGCGGAGAACAAATCTTCAGGAGGCTCTCATGCTGCGCAATCTGTTCCTTTCCGCCCTGTTATTCCTGTCCACGGCACTGCCCTGTCTGGCCGCCGATGTGGTCGTCGAGAAATACGACATAGAAATTCCCAAGGACTTTTTCGTCCCCTATACCGGCGTGTACGCCGACCGATTTCCCGAAGGCTTCACCATCGGTATCGGCTCGGGCATGACCTATGTCGGCAAGGGTGCTGACGGAGCCCGCATCTTCTACGCCATCAGCGATCGCGGCCCCAATGCCGACGCCCCGAAATACGTTGAGGGCGGCAAGACCACGGCCACCAAGATGTTTCCCGCCCCTGATTTCGCCCCCTCCTTCGGGGCCATCCGCGTCAAGGACGGCCATGCCGTGCTGGCCAGCCTGATCACGCTCAAGAACGAGAACATGAAACCCATTTCCGGCCGCGCCATTCCCATCGGGTCCGTGGGCGCCACCGGCGAAATTCCCCTGAACGATTCCCTCAAGAAGCTCGCCTTTGATCCTGACGGACTCGATACCGAAGGCATCGCCATCGATCGCGAAGACAATCGCAATCTCTGGATCTGTGACGAATACGGTCCGTTCATCGCTAAAATAGACGGCTACAACGGCCGCATCATCAAGAAATATGTGCCGGGCAAGGAACTGCCCATGATCGCCACGACACGCCAGCCCAACCGCGGCCTGGAAGGCATTGCCGTGACCCCTTCCAACAAGGTGCTGTCCGCCATCCAGTCCATCTGCGACGTGGACGGCAATGTCAAGAAATCCAAAGCCACCTTCATCCGCCTGCTCTATCTCGACCCCGCAACCGGTTCGGTCAAGCAATTCGCATACCCGCACAACGTCGACACCTACCCGAACTCCGCCGAGGCCAAGATCGGCGACCTGCACGCCATCTCCGATACCGAATTCATCCTCATCGAACGGGGCAAATGCAGTGACGGCAAGACCCGTATCCCGATCTATGTCATCGATATTTCCGACGCTACCGACATTTCGAACATCAAGGCAGCTGGCGGCAACGAGCTGGAAACCCTGGCTGATCGCAGCGCAGTGGAAGCCCTGGGCGTCACCTATGTGAAAAAGACCAAGCTCATCGACATCAAGGACTACGGCTGGAAGCCCGGCAAGGCGGAAGGCGTGGCCCTGCTGCCCGACATGCGCACCCTGGCCGTGACCTCCGACAACGACTTCGGTTTCACCTTCGAGACCGTCAACCCGGTCAACGACGAGAACGGCAAACCGGTCACCAAAGCGGCCAAGTACACAGTGGATCCGTCCGGCCAGGTCAGATACAATGACAAGCCCGTGGAAACCAAGATAGAACTTTCCCCCACCGGCACCGCCTCCAAACTCTGGTTGTTCACGCTGCCAAAGCGCGTTACCGAATATTAGGGCAATGAACTCCCGGGCGGCCGCGGCAAGGGAACACCTGTGAATGGAGTCTCTGCTTCCCCTGTCCGGGACCGCCATGACACGCATACCCGGAGCTTTCAAGGCCAGTTGGCGGACACACGACAAGAAAAAAGCCCACCAGAACGATTCTGGTGGGCTTTTATGGCGTCCTTGAACATGCTTGGCTTGAACGTTTGTGACCGTCTCAGAAATAAATTCCAAAAGGTTCACAGGCCGTCGAAGCGTACCCTCTAGCGTTCCTTGAGACCGGTCACGCAGAACATGGCTCCCCCGTCTCCAACGGCATGGGCCTGAACCGATGAAAACCCGACGGATTCCAGCATCTCCAGGGCAGCAGCGCAGGAGACTGGGCGAAAGACCTCCATATCCAGGGGCATGGTTTCCATTTTCCCCTTGTCCACAAACGCCAACACGACCTTTCCGCCCGGTTTGAGCACCTCATGGATTCGAGCGCAGGTCTGGGAAGGATCGGACCAAAAATAAATGGTATTGGCAGAACAGACTGCGTTAAAGGCCCCGTCGGGATACACCGCAGTATCGAAGTCACCGTGCGTCAACCTGACGCGTCCCTTTCGGATGTGGTGCCGGTTGCGTTTCTTTGCCACATGCATCATGGCATCGGAAAAATCTATTCCCTCGACAACCCCGTCCCCCACAAGGTCACCCATCTCCCTGATAACGGTGCCGCATCCGAACCCTATTTCCAGGATTGCATCGCCGTTGCGCGCTGCGACAAGAGCCACCATCGAGGTGTTCAAGGAATCGTTGCCCTTATCGAAAATCCGTGAGGCAACAAAGCGGCCAAACAATCCTGAAGGCCTCCGCGCCTGTTTCGAAAAAAAACGTTTCCACATTCTCACTCCCGTATGTTGTTAGAATCTGAGGGACAGACAGGTCAGGCCGCCGTCGAGTTTGCGGAATTCGGACACGTCGATGACCACGGTTCTGATCCCGGTGGCCCGAACCTTTTCCAAGGTCTTGGGAAAACCGTCAGGCACGATGACGGTGCCGTTGATGTACAGGCAGTTGCGGGCGTATGCCTCGTCATCGTCCACGATAATCCTTTTAAAGCCGGAGAGTTGTTCCATCTCGTTGCAGCAGGGCGAGAGCAGGAGAGTATTGTTGCCGATAAAGTTGACGTCAGTCTTGAAATGCAGGCTGGGGCAGCAGGCAATGATTTCGGTCTTGTAACCATGGGGTGCGACGGCATGGGCCAGGGCCAGGGCGCCCTCGTTGTTGGTCCGATCGGACAAACCGACATAGAAGGTGTCCTCCACCTGCAACACGTCGCCGCCTTCGATGAGCGCGGGCGGAGCGATCTTGACCAAGGGCTTGTGCTTGGCAAGTTCCGGCTCGATGGTTTTTTGCTCGCCCTGGCGGGAAGGCGCGCCGAGCGGCGTCAGGACGGCCACATGCGCGCAGACCACGGCGGTGTCTTCCACGAAACAGCAATCCGGGTAACCAGGCTCAGCGTCAAGCACGGTCACGTCCAGGCCGAGATCGGCCAGGGTTTGGCAGTAGATGTCGTGTTGCTTCAGGGCCAGGGCAAAATCAGGCTTACCCAGATTGGCGGAGGTGATGCCATTGACCATTTCTTCAGACGGACGGCGGGTTATGGCGCGGGTGAACATGTCTCGGGTGTCTCCTTGGAGTAATATTCTTTTGGTGAAGCTTGGTTTTTGAAAACGATTTCGTCAAGGGGGAAATGGAACACCCGTCCCACACGCCCATCGGTCCGGGTTGGTAGACGCAAAAAAGCCCTGATTCTTTCGAATCAGGGCTTTTTGAAATATTCCTTGGCGGCGACCTACTTTCCCACACGCTACCATGCAGTATCATCGGCGATGGAGGGCTTAACTA